>CANCOC010000045.1 GCA_947379755.1 Alcaligenaceae bacterium
TCCAGTACTTTGATGCCCTTAAGTGGCTGCATCGTCATGTTCCATTGTGTGTTTGATCCAGGCATTGCGGGCGCGACGGGCGGGCGCGTAGGCTTCCTGGCCCAGTTGTTCATACAGGTCCTGTGTGACGGCGTAATGATGATGCAGGCCAGTACGGTTGAGCAGTGCAATCGGACCATCCGGGTATCCCAGTCCGAGTCTGAGCGTAATGTCCATATCGTCAGCAGAAGCAAGCCCTTCATCCAGTCGACGCAAGGCAGCGTTGTAGTAGGGGCGGATCAACCGGTCGAGAATACGTCCTGGAGAATCACTGCAGACTACGACAACCAGACCAGCAGACTCAAAGCATGCACGCGCTGCGGCCAGAGATTGCTCGGAGGTGAAGGGCATACGTACCAGCTCGACAAGCTGGGTGGGCGCATCATCGCCCAGCCGGAACCGGGAAAAACCAACGACGTTGTCAGGACCTGCATCATCATCAATATGCACGCCCAGGCACTCGGTGCCCAGCTCGATTGCGACAAAGCCGGCATCTTCGATCAGGTCAATCGATTCGTCGAATGCAGCAGCGGCCTGGTCACCGATGAATACGATGCCTGAGCCATCTTTGCTTGCATTGTCGAAAAAAGCGTGAGTTTCAGGAAATGATCGTGAAACAGAAGCCTGAATAATTTGATAGTGCATCATCATGCTCCAAAAATCTTGTTGCTGTCGTAGGTATGAAAGCCCTGACCTGTTTTGCGACCCAGACGGCCAGCGCCAATCATGCGCTTGACCAGAGGAGGGCAGGCTGCACGCGGTTCGTGAGTGAGTCCGTGCATCGCTTCACACAACAGAAGTTGTGTATCCATGCCCACCATATCAAGCAGCTCGAGTGGGCCCAGTGGGTAGCCCAGTGCGGTTTTGATCGCCAGGTCGATATCCGCGGCCGAGGCGACACCCTGATCAACCATGTTGATGACGTCGTTGTTAAAAGGAATCAGGAAGTAGTTCAGAATAAAACCGGGCGTGTCGCGTGTACGCACAGGACGCTGTCCCATTGCCTCACAGAGCAGGCGTGCCTGTTCGTAGGTAGCGTCCGATGTGTTCATGCCTGGAGACATTTCGACGAGCTTCATGAGTTGAGCGGGCAGGCAGAAATGCATCCCGACAAAACGATCTGGACGGCCGCTGCCGCCAGCGATCTCGGTAATCGAGATCGTCGATGTATTGGAAGCAAAAATCGTGTGCGCGGGGCAGACTGCGTTGAGCTGCTGGAATATCCCATGCTTGACCTTCAAGTCTTCAAAGACAGCTTCGATCACCAGATCACAATCTGCAAATGCGTTGATGTCGGTCGTGGTTAAAAACTGCGCCATGATGAGTGCGTCTTCGCCGGCGGGAAGTTTGCCGCGTTCAACTGATTTTTTAAGGAAGGCGGCAGCTTGCTTGCGCGCGTTTTCAAGCGGTTCGGGCCGCAGATCATAAATGCGGGTTTTAAAGCCTGCACGTGCTGCCACGATGGCGATACCTGTTCCCATGGTGCCACAGCCAACGATCCCGATGGTTTTGGTGTGATTCATCTTTTTTCCTTCTTTAAGAAACTGCGGCCAATTAACTGGCGGTGAACCTGATTGGTGCCTTCCCAGATCTGGGTGATCTTGGCGTCGCGCATCAGGCGCTCTACCCGATAATCCTTGCAATAACCATAGCCACCCAGGAACTGCACAGCATCGGTTGCCATGCGCATGGCAAGGTCGGTGGCTTTGAGCTTGAGGATGGAGGCTTCGATCCCGATATTCTGGACATTTTCATCAACCATTTTGGCTACGCGCCACATCCACGATTCAACCATGACGAGTTCTGCAGCGAGATCTGCCACATTGAATTGCAAACCCTGAAACTCAAGCAATTTCTTGCCTGACTGCTTACGTTCATTCATGTAGCCGATCGAGTCTTCGAAGGCGGCACGCGCAATACCCAGGGCGTGCGCGGCTACGCTCGGTCGCGATTTGTTCAGAGACGCAAGCAGTATTTTCAGGCCATCACCCGGTTCACACAGCAGATTGGCACGCGGAATCCGACAATTGTCAAAAGAGAGTGAGGCAGTCCCCGACGCACGCGTGCCCATCTTGTCCTCGATGCCCGTGACGGTAAAGCCGGGTGTGCCTTTTTCAAGCACCAGAACCGAGATGGCTTCTTTGGCACCCTCGATGCCTGACCACTTGCCAAAGACCAGATACAGGTCGGACACATCACCGTTGGAGATGAAGATCTTGCTACCGTTCATGATGATCGAATCACCATCGGGTGTAAACGTTGTTTTCATCCCGGTAGCATCGGAGCCCGCGCTCGGCTCGGTAATGACGAGCGCAGCCAGTCCGCCATTGGCGATACGTGGTAACAGGCGTTGCTTTTGCTCTTCGGTGCCATAGTCCATCAGTGGCTTGATGGCATGGAAGTTTGTCGCCCAGATAATCCCCGTCGAGGCGCAGGCCTGACTGATCTCGCGCACGCAGGCCAGATAGCATGCATACGAAAGGGGGGCGCCACCATACGCCTCTGGAATGAACATGGTATTTAGCCCAAGTTCATTAATGGCGTTGACGTTGTCCCATGGGAATTCAGCCGTTTTGTCGTAATGTGCGGCTCGTGGAGCGATTCGCTCCCTGGCGAGTTGACGCACTGAATCGAGTAGCATGGACTCTTCTTGTGTCCACTTCTGATCGTCGTCAAGTCTGTTCAATACATGCATGATGCGTCCTTGCTTAGCCGAGCATGCCGTGCGCGCCATCGATATAGATGGTCTCGCCGGTCATGAATGGTGAATTCAGTACAAATAATGAAGTGACCAGATTTCCGACATCTTCGGCCTGACCGGGTTTGCCTGCGGGAATCCGTTTGGCAAGGTAGGCCGCAAGTGGTCCGCTCTGCATGGCCTCACGGTTGAGGTCTGTCATGATGTACCCGGGGGCTACGTTGAGCGCACGGATCCCTTTGGGTGCCCACTCGACCGCCATGCAGCGCGTCATCGCGCCCACAGCTGCTTTGGCTGCGCAGTAGAGCAGATGTTGCTTGATGCCCAGCTTATCAAAAAAAGATCCGATGTTGACAATCAGGCCGCCGTTGTTTTGCAGGAGGTGCGGATAGATTGCCTGACTGGCGGCCAGAATTGAGTATGCATTCACATCCATGACCCGCCTGAATTCACGGTGTGAGATGGCTTCGATGCGGTCCTGCGAGTGTATGCCTGCATTGTTGACCAGACCGGTGAGCGGCTTGCCTGATTGTTGGGCAATAGCCTGAAGTGCAGACTCAAGTTGTTCTTCCTGACTGACATCACACTTGGCTGCGAACCAGCGTTGACTGACTTGTGCACTGACATCGTTAATCTGTGGCAATTCGCCTGAGCGTGACAGGCAACCGACATCAAAGCCGGCGGATGCCAGGCCAAACGCGATCGTGGCACCAATTCCCCGACTGGCTCCGGTGACAATGATGCAGCCCTTTTCATTGGAGGTAGTACTGGTTTGCCCTGTTTGCATATTGTTCTGGCTGTGAACGGTTGTTTGTTTTGATGTCATGGCTTTACTGATCCTTGAAGATTGCAGGACGTTTTTCCACAAAGGCCTGCATGCCTTCTTTTGCATCTGCAGTCTGGTAAGCGAGCGTCGACAGGTCACGTTCGATGCGCAGTCCTTCATCCAGACTTGTTTGCATGCCACGCGTAATGGCCTGCCTGGCAAATTCCATTGCGGTCAGGCTCTGCTTGAGAAAAGGTGCGAGAAATTCTTTGCCAATCTCGACTGGATCTCCCTGTTCAACAAGCCGGTTGACCAAACCAATGCGTTCGGCTTCCTGTGCCTCAACCGTGCGTCCGGACATGATGATCTCCAGTGCGCGACCTTCACCAATCAATCTTGGTAGCCGCTGCGTGCCACCATAGCCGGGAATCAGGCCAAGTTTGACTTCGGGCAACCCCATTCTGGCGCGTGCGGTAGCGATACGAAAGGTGCAGGCCAGGGCGAGCTCAAGGCCGCCACCAAAGGCATAACCGTGAATCACTGCAACAGATGGCACGGGCAGGGCGGCGATCCTGGCAAATACCTTCTGTCCAATTGCTGCGCCTTTGTGCTCATCCAGTATCGGACGTCCCATCAGTTCCGTGATGTCGGCGCCCGCACAAAAAGATTTGTCGCCTGCGCCAGTAAAAATGAGCCCGCGCACAGCACCGTTGGTCACTGCCTGCTCGATTTCATCGAGCGCTGCATCCATTTCACCCAGGATACTGAAGCTCAGGGCATTGAGCGCTTTGGGTCGATTCAGTCGAATCAAGGCCAAGTCGTGTTCAATAAAAAGTTCAACGCTCATGTATGGTTCCTCTTGGTGACGGCCTGTTGCGCACGTCGGGATCGGATAGTGTGTGGTTTTAAATGCAGGCAGGTTGACTTATGCTAGAGCCGGTGCTTTAAAACGTACCTGTTCGGGCACGATCTCACCGTTTTGTGCCATACGTACGAGATCGCGTTTAAGAATCTTGCCGCTGGCTGTCAAGGGGAAATGCTCCATCAAGATAAAGTATTCAGGCATGTCATATTTGGACAGACCCGCATGATGCAGATGCATCAACAGATCATTTGCATCGATCGCCTGGCCTGGTGTGAATCCTGGGCGCTGAATTACAGCCAGACAGACGCGTTCACCCAGACGGTCATCGGCAATTGCAAAGGCAGCGGCCTTGGCAATCCCGGGATGGCGGTGTGCCAGATCTTCGATGCGGGCAGGATGAATATTGTGACCGCCACGAATAATCAGGTCTTTTTTGCGACCGACAATCTGCAGGCAGTTTTGCGTATCCAGGATGCCCAGATCACCGCTCATAAACCAGCCTGAGCGATTAAACGAATTTTCCGTAGCCGTCTGGTCATCAAAATATCCCAGCATGAGTAAGCCGCCACGCCCGCCAATTTCACCGACTTCTCCAACAGCCATTTCAACGTCAGAATTCTCTGCGTTAAAAATTCTGACTTCGTAGCCCATTCCAGAGCGTCCACACGTCGAGACGATAGTCTGTGTCGGATCGGTTGGCCAGGTGTACTGGTGCGAACCATTCTCTGTCATGCCGTATACATTTTGCGGGGTAATGCCAATGCGCAAAAACTGCTCGGCAACCTCGCGCGGAATAGGAGAGCCCGCCATATAAAACGATTTGACCTGCCCCATTTGGGTCATGTCACGGCGTCGGAAGTCATCCAGAATATCCATCGCGTGTGTCGGAACCCCCATTACGTAAGTTGCATGAGTGTCGATGATCCAGTCCAGCGCGCAGACGCCTGCTGCTGGGTTATGGATCACGAGCTTCATGCCTGCCGCCAGCCATTGCTCGATCGCAACCGTCCCGATGTGATGGCTCAGGGGGCTGAGTGTCAGCAGCACAGAAGATGTGTCGTGATGCCAGTCCCGAACCATGACGCGGCCATTTGCCATCAAGGTATTGTCGCTGTGCATGACACCTTTTGGCAGGCCGGTTGTCCCTGAGGTAAATGCCAGGTAAACAATTTTGTCTGGGTTCAGTTCTGGCGCAGACATATCCGCGTCAAGCGTTTGCGCCCTGTGTGCAGCGGGTTTGGGAAATGCGTGGGTGTTCTGAGTCACTTGCGTCAGATCACCGTAGTGTTTGCCCAGGACATAGGTGTGAATCAGTGTGGATACTTGATCGAGATGCGCATAGATGGGATCTTTGTCTGCATCCGAACCATATCCAGGCATAGTGAAAAATGCCTTGCAGCGAATGCGTTTAAGCAATGTAATAATTTCTGGGGCGGTGTAGCTTTGATGCAGGGAAGGACAGCAGACATAGCCATTACGTGAGCAGGCTAAAAAAATAATCACACTTTCAACGCGGCTTGGCAGCCAGATGGCAACGCGGTCGCCACGGCTCAGGCCCGCCAGATGCAGGCTCTGTGCTACGCCTTGAACTGCAGCAAGGACTTCTCCCCAGCTTAAGTGCGCACTTGCATCACGAAGCGCCAGCGTGTCCGGGTGCGTGTGTGCGTGATCGCGCATCAGCGTGAACATAGTGTCCTGTTGCCAGGCCCCCAGGTCATAGTGATCGCGCGCTTTTTTTGGATCATGTAAAGTCAGCATCATGATCAGGTTCCTGCGTCAGTGACCAAACTTGGAGGCGTCAGGCTTGCGACGTTCGGCAAAGGACGCCGCGAGTTCGTCATGCTCATCTGTATCGAGGTAACCGCGCAATAGCAGATCATGTGCCATGCGTGATAGTCCACTCACCCCACCATGACGCGCATTGAAGGCGGCTTTGATTGATGCGAGCGCAAAGGAGCCGCGGTCTGCGATTTCAAGCGCCCACTGGCGTGTGGCGGCGCGCAATTCGGCAGCAGGGACGACGCGGTTAATCAGCCCCATTTCAACTGCCTGTTGCGGCGAGATCTTTGGGTTGGAATACCACATTTCTTTTGCGCGTTTTTTTCCGACAAGATCTTCGAGATACCAGGTGCCATAGCCTGCATCAAAACTTCCAACCATGGGCCCGACCTGCCGGAACATCGCATTGTCTGACGCAATCGTGACATCGCACACCATCTGCAGGACATTTCCTCCGCCTACCGCATAACCATTTACCGAAGCAATGACGGGTTTTTGCAGCCGGTCCAGACTCTCGTACATTTCGAGGGTTGGCAGCACACCTGAATACATTTTTGTGTCTTCCATACCGTCTTTGCGGCCACCCAGGCAAAAGAAACGTTCCCCCGCTCCGGTGAGCACGATGACGCGTGTGCGTGACTCGCGGCGAATTTCATTGATGCAGTCGCGAATTTCATGACACATCTTGTGTGTGAACATGTTGCCGTCTTCGGGGCGGTTCAGTGTGATCGTGCCGACTGGACCGTCTTCTTCGTACAGAATTTCTTCGAATTGCATGTTGTCTCCGATGTCGATGAAGCACGCGATATGTTTCAGCGCTTCATCATTTCGTTTGAATTGTGTGTGAGATGTTCAAGTCATGCTGCATGAGTCATCATTGCAGTGCAGCATTTTTTGACTGATTTCCACTTTCAATGAGAATACACGGCAAATCTCCCTGAGCAAAGTCATCAGGTCACTTTCGTGAGTAATATGATTCACATAACAAAGCAGGAGGAATGCAGACTCAGAGCTGAACGCAAGTTTGTCCAATCCCCTCAAATTGCGCAATGATCAAATCGCCCTGGTCCGCAAATGGCATCCCACACCAGCTTCCTGTTGTGACAATGGTGCCGGCGGGCACGCTCTGACCGAGTGCCGTTGCATGCTGGAGCCACGGGGTGATCACCCATACTGGATCTTGCAGAGTATGGGTGCCGACGAAACTGACTGGCGAATTGCGGCCGATCTTGAGTGTGCAAGCCTGTGAGGTCCAGTCGCGCGACCGGTCTGCCTGGGTATATGGTACCCAGTCTCCCAGTACCAGTGCGCCGTGCGATTGCATATCTGCGAGTTTCAAAAGCGCGGATGCCGCACCCGCCTGTTTCCAGCGGGAATCTACCACTTCAATCGAAACCGTCATGGCATCAATCAGATCCCGACCGCTTTCCACTGTCAGGTTCATTGCCTGTTCGTGCGTGACTGCCTGATTGGTCCTGAAGGCGATTTCGATTTCAACAATCCGGATATTGAGTGGCCAGGCACTCATATCTGCACCTGTCTTCAGAATGCCGGCAGATAACAGCGCAGCATGCGTGAGCGGACTGGCCCGGTTAGGGCCGCCAGATTTCCATGCCTTGGGAAAGGGGGCTGAGTCGCCTGACAGTGCATGCATGACAAGTTGCTGAACCGCATAAGCATCCGCCGTGTGTTTGAGCAGGTGATCGAATGGGGCCGCATCTGCAGGCTGGTGCTGCTGCCTTGCATGGACAATTGCCAGGGCAATGGCAGAAAAATCAGGATTCGTCATGAATACACGCTTGAGTGGGTGGAATAAAGGATAATCCTCTAACTTCTCCTCAATATGCAAGTCTTAAATTTTTGACAGTTTCTTATGGCCCTCAAAGCAACGATTTATAAAGCCGAACTCAATGTTGCGGATTCGGATCAACACTATTACGGCACGCATGCCCTGACGATCGCCCGCCACCCCTCTGAAACCGATGAGCGAATGATGGTTAGATTGCTGGCATTTGCCCTGAACGCCCACGAGGATCTTGCTTTTACCAAAGGACTGAGTGAAGTCGATGAGCCTGATGTCTGGCTGAGGGACTTGACTGGTGCCATTGATCTGTGGATTGATGTGGGGCAGCCTGAAGAGCGGCGCATCCTCAAGGCGTGCGGTCGCGCCAAACAGGTCATCATTTACTGTTACGGTGGGCATGCCAGCAAGTTGTGGTGGGAGGGTGTGCGCAACAAGCTTGAGCGTGCACGCAATCTTAAAGTGATTTACCTGCCCTCCGAGCAAACCAGAGCGCTTGCCGCGCAAGCTGAGCGCAGCATGCAACTGCACGTCAATATTCAGGATAGCGAAATCTTTGTCTCCAATGATAAAGGTCAGGTCATGATCGAACAGGAAGTCTGGCGTTAAATACAACTCTGTTTTTGCGCAACAGGGCAGTTTGCGTGTAGAAACTTGCGGACCGTTTCCTGCAAATGCTGAATATGTTGATTTGTGCGAGATCTGCGGATAAGCTCAGGTGCAACTATTAAACATACACAAAAGCTCTTGCACGGACAATCTGCTATTGGCAGCACGTCTGTATGTAAAAGAGCAGTGGGGACAAGATGGACAGCAGCAATATCCAGGCCACGATTGCACGTGACCTGAGTCAGTTCGTGTGCAATACGCAATTCGAGGATTTATCTGAACCGACGATTGCTCTGGCAAAGTCTTGCATTCTCGATGCCGTGGCGACATCCTTGGCCGCACGTGATTTACCTGTTCCAGAGATCGCACGCAAATTCGTGCGTCACAATCGTGGGTATGCCACGATTGTCGGTCATGATCAGCGCGTTCCCGCGATTGACGCTGCATTTGTCAACGCGACACTTGTGAATGGCTGCACACATGACGATTTTCTTTACAAATCCCATCCGGGTGCCGTCACCATTCCGGCGGCCATGGCGATCGGTGAAGAGCAGGATGCTGATGGACGCGCTTTGCTGACGAGTGTGGTGCTGGGCTACGACCTTGTGGCACGTGCCTATCTGGGCGGGCCAACCATGCTGCCTTTCTTCAGGGGGTCGGGGGTTGCTGGAGCCGTGGGTGCAGCGGCTGCCGCTGGCAAGATCCTTGGTTTAAGTACTGTAGAGCTGGTTAATGCGCTAGGTTGTTCAACCATGTTTGCCTCGGGTTTTGGTGAAGGTTTTCACCACGGCACTATGGATGTCAAACTCAACGTCGGCTGGGCTGCTCGCAGCGGCGTGTCTTCTGCCTTACTCGCCCAGTGTGGCGCCACCGCCGCACCGACAACGTTTGAAGGGCCGTCGGGATATTTTCAGGCTTTTGCGCGTTCAGTTGATCTTGCGCACGAGACAACGCGTGAGTTAGGCAAGCGTTTTCTTATACATGATGTGATTTACAAAGAACGCCCAGTTTGCATTTTTGTACAAACACCGGTGCATCTTGCACTCATGCTCAGGCAGCAGCATCAACTTCGACCCGAGCAGATCGAACGCGTGCGGATACGTGCACCGCTTGCGACACTGACGAATCCAGGTTTTCAAAACGTACATCCGTATGAGGCGCCACTTAAGGCGCGTGTCAGTGCGCGCTTTACCGTTGCGGCGGCTCTGGCTGGCAAGCCTGTTGAACTCTATAAATTTTATGAACAGTTTACCGATCCCGAGGTACTCGCTCTGGCCGAAAAAATCGATCTGCTTGAACCAGACTTCGATCAGGGCGGACGTGTGGATGTGGAAGTAGTCTCTGGTGGTATGACTTACACACTCTCGGGACTGGAGATGGACACCTTGCAACCATCAGAAGACAAAATTGTTGCAAAGTTTCGTCGGTTAACAAAGATGCTCCCAGTGCATCGCTCAGAAAAGATTCTGGAGACGGTGCTCAATCTTGAAAAACTCGACAAAATCCGGAATCTGACCGCCTTGCTGCAGTCTTATTAGCAGCTAAAAAATAAAAAACGAAAACAACAAATCAATAAACAGGACGAGACATGAACAAACACCTTAGGCAATTCGCTGGGGCAGCGCTGGCGACTGTGTGCACCGCTCTTATCTGCACGACGGCCTATGCCGCCTACCCGGATCGTCCAATTACTCTGATTGTGCCTTTTCCTCCGGGCGGTTCGACTGATGTGGTCTCACGCATCATTGCCAACAAAGCTGGAGCATTGCTCGGTCAGAAAATGATTGTTGAGAATCGACCGGGAGCCGGCACTGTGATCGGCTCGAATCTTGTAGCAAAGGCCGCAGCCGATGGTTACACCTTGTTGATGGGCAACACATCGTTCACGGTCAATGCTTCTCTGCTTAAAACTCTGCCCTACGACACAGTGAAAGACTTCACGCCGATTGCCTTCATTGCGAGTCATCCCGGCGCCTTTCTGGCGCAGGCACAAAAGCCTTACAAGACCTTCAAGGAATTTGTTGTCTACACCAAGGCGCATCCCGATGTTGTTGTGTACTCCTCGGCTGGTATCGGTAGCTGGCCACACCTGTCTATGGCGATGCTGGCCAATACTGTCGGCTTGAATATGCTGCATGTCCCGTATCAGGGCACAGGCCCGGCGAAAGCAGACCTCATCGCTGGTCGGGTCGATGTCAAAATCGAGGGCTACGTCACGTCCAAAGACATGGTGCAGGATGGCCGTTTGAACGTGCTTGCAGTGACGGGCGCCAAACGCGCTGCTTATCTGCCGGATGTCCCAACAGTTGCTGAGCTTGGTTATCCTGAATACGAATCAACCTACTGGCTTGGCATTCTTGGGCCTGCCGCAATGCCCGCAGAGGTTGTCGCTACGCTTGAAAAAGTGTTGCTTGAAATTTGTGCAGATCCGGCCTTTGTCAAAGAGCTCACAGACCGGGATATCGATGTGCAAGGCTTGCCTGCAAAAGACTTGAAAGTTGAAATCGATAAGCAAATTGCCAAATGGAAGACGGTCATTGCACAAGGCAAGGTCGAAGCACAATGAATCTGAAAAATATTCCGCCAACTCGCCCAGCCGCGAGAACACTTGTTGCACCAGGCGTAGAACTCGCCTATCTGGTAGATGACTGCACGGACGGGTGGAAGACTGTGCCAACTGTGATGTTGCTGCATGGTATCGGCGAGAGTGCCGAGGCGTTTGACGGTTGGGTGCCGCATCTGTCGCGCACCTGCCGTGTGATCCGTCCGGATCTGCGAGGTTATGGCCGGTCGAGCGCGTTAGCTCAGGACGAGGTGCTGACCATGTCCCGCCTGGCTCAGGACATTGAAATGATGGTGCGCAATCTCGGGCTTGAACAGGTGCATGTTGTCGGTACCAAACTCGGCGCACAAGTCATCTTGTATCTGGCGCAGCAGCAGCCTCCTTGGCTGGCATCGATGACGCTAGCAGGTGTCCTGATCTCGCCCGGAGGCGCGCTGGGAAAATGGGTCCAGCAATGGATTGACTGGGTTGACCAGGAGGGCGTTGAAGGTTGGGCGCGCCACACCATGCCTGGTCGCATGGGAACTGCCTTGTCACCAGAGGCAATGGAGTGGTGGACACAGTACATGGGTTGCGCGCCTGCTGATGCGGTCAAGGCCTGCTTCAGGATGCTGCCAAGTCTTGCGGAACCGGGGCGACTTGAATATATACGCTGTCCGACCCAAGTGATTGTTGCTGTACAGCCTGAACAGCCCGATGCCATGAGTCAGCGCCAGTCGGTTGCTTCGGTACAGGCCTGGCAGCAGCGTATTCCGGGATCCGTACTCACTGAATTACAGGCCGATTCTTATCATATTGCCGCGACGCATCCTGACGCGTGCGCCCAGATGGCCTTGCAATTTATTCAGGAACTGATCGCAAGAAAGATCAATGCTGACGCCTGAGCCATTGTTCGATCACAGTGAAATCAACCGTGCCGCGTAATCGTTTGACCTCGCCACTGGTACTGATCAATAACGTCAGGGGTAACTCCCCCATCCATTTCGGATCAATTTCATAGCGCATGTACTCATCAAAGTAGGCTGTGCTTGAGCGGTGCAAGGCCTGCGTGAGTTGCGCCTCGGTCAACGCCTGGATGACGATTGCTTCAGGAGTCTGATCGACCTCGATGAATACAGTGTGTAGTGCAGGGTGCTGTCCGACAAATTTTGCCCAGCGCGGCAATTCTTCGAGACATGGCGCACAGCTGAACCCCCAGAAATGCACAACCATCGGCTGTTGTTTACGGCTGATGACCAGTGATTGCCAGTCGCCCGGATTGTAGGGGCTGATATCCAGCGCATGCGCCGGGGCCAGGCATTGCAACAGGCTGAGCGTTATACCCAGGCATGCCGCCAGCAACTGTTTGCGGGTGTATGAGACAGTTTGACCCAATATGTTCATGATGAGGTGCATGGTTATTGACTCAGTTCAATTAAACGATAGCCCTGGGCAGTGGTCATCCAGGATAGAAAAACAGCATGCTCGTTTTGAAGCAGGAGAGGGTGGTCTGAGTAGCCCACTGACTCGGCAACCATTGAGGGCTGCGTCCAGTTGATTCCGTCATCGCCCGAGTACTGCATAAAAACGGCTGCACGTTTACCGTCAAATTCTTTCCATACAAGCCAGACCTCCTGTCCGCGTGCCAGCAAGTAAGGTCTGCCAGGTTGCGCCTGAGCGTTGCCCAGTGCCCGGGGTGTCGAGTACTGCCGACCCTGATCGCTTGAGCGTGCATAAAAGGTTCCACTGCGTGCCGAGCCCTGAGTGAACCAGGCTGTATGCAAGGTCCCTTTGGCAGAGACTGCGATAGCAGGTCCATGATGCGGGCAGCTATTGGTACTCCAGTTGTCGACGGCGACGCGTTCGACAGGGCCGGTTTGCTCCGCGCTGATAAACACTTGAGTTGCGTGGTCCCTGATTTTGCCATCGAATACGGCTCTGTAAATGATGGCGGGCAAACCCTGCGGCGTCATGCTCACACCGATCCTGCAGCATTCGCAGCTATCTGTCCGGGCAATATGCTCGTGAGCGAACGTGAGCCCCGCATCGGAAGACCAGGCGTATGCGATTGAGCCGACGGGTTGCGTTTTGCCTGACTGTGCTGCGGCTGCCGCCAGGCGCTTGTCAATCCATACGGCGAAGATCTGGCCTTGCTGATCCACGCTCAGTGTGGCAAAACGCTGGCTGGATGGATCGTTGCTGATAGATACTGGCTTGGAAAATGATTGACCCTGATCCCTGGACGTTGAAACATTGGTCTGGGCATTCCATTTTTGGTCACGAAAAAAGGCATAGGCAATCGTCATGTTGCCCGCGCGATCTCCCACAAGCTGTGGACGCGCATCGGGACCCGTGTCAAGAAATGCACCATGTCGCGCGATCTCAAGGCGTGGCCCAAAGTGCACACCCAAATCTGTTGAGCGTGCAATGGAAATGGCACCTCCTGCCGACCATACGAGCCATAAGACACCATCCGGTGCGAAATAAGGTGTGGCTGACTTTGCGCACTTTAAATCAGGCTCTTTGCATTGTGATGCAGACATTGCCCCGTAAGGTGAGGATTGAGATGATTTCTGTGATTGATCTGCATGCACATGTGAATGATTCTGGGCATGGACCCACCCGTGAACTGTTAGCAGGCAGAGCATGGTTACTAGCCCGCGAAAGAGGCGAGATAACTTTTCCATGAATAAGGGATTGGGATTAAACAGGCGAACTTTCGATTTTTTCACTGCGCCATTGCCTTTAAATTTCATTGTGATGACCAGATAGGCCGTGATTGAACACGTCCCCTCAGAAGCTCGCCTGTACGCCGAGCGTGAACCAGCGGGGCATCCCGAGTGTTGGCACTCCGGAGCTGCTCACCGTATTGCCCTGGAAGGTTGTGTAAGTCATGCCCTGCGCAAGATAGTTTGTATTGAAGACGTTTTGTACTGCGGCATAGACTTTCGTCGTTTTGTTGATCTGGTAAGCGAAACCCAGGTCAAACAACGTAGCACCCTGATTGAGCTGGGTATGCCCCGTATTGTTCCAGAAATCAGGAAAGGACTTCATCTGTACGGAGAGGTTGAACTCTGGCGTGACCTGCCAGGCGGCACCCAGGTTGAGTAACCAGGGTGGAACCTGACCGATTTGAGCATCCGTTGGGTCTGGAGGCGCATCGACAGGTGTTGTATAGGAAGAGCTCGTTAGAAAAGCCTGGGTTCGTGTAAAGCCGCCTGTCAGTTGCAACGTTTGTGTTGCCTGGATCTGGCCCAGAATTTCAAATCCCCTAAAGGTTGCGCTCCCTGCATTGACATATTGCTTGACCGACGAGATGCTGCCAGGAGCCAGTCCAGTCCCGCTTAACAGCGGATTGCAAGCTGGCGTGGTGCCGCAGATCGTCGCATAGTCAATAAAATTGCTCATCTGATTGTTGAATAAGGTGACCGACAGTTTTGCGTCCTTTGCACTGGTCCAGATATCAAACCCGAGTTCTTGACCAAAGTTTGTCTGTGGCGTCAAGAGCGGATTGGCAGTGGTGAGTGAGGCACCACTTAAAAAACTGCGATACATCTGGTTCATCCCAGGTGCGGCAAAATTCCGGTAGGCTGCCGCGCGGACATCCATGTTGTTGCTGACGTGCAGCTTGAGTCCAAGGCTGGGATCAAAGCTTGCATAATTATTATTTGCCAGAGGGATATTAAAGGCTGAATACCCCGCATTCATGATGGTGCCACCCAGGCTCGCATTGCTTGCCTGCCAGAAGTCCTCTCTGAGGCCGAGCGTGATATCCAGTGGGATCTTGTCGAACTGATAAGTTCCCTGGGCAAAAATCCCTTGAAAATTATTCACGCCTGTCGACAGGATGTTTGCAGTCTGTATGGTGACACTATATTGATTCACATCGTCATTGGATGAAATGCGGCGTGCATCGACCCCCACTTTAAGGTCTTTTATCTGACCGATGTCTGTCTGATAAAAGACTGAGCCACCTAGGCTATTGTATTTGGCTGTCTCGACCTGGCTGACATAGGGTACCGACTGAGCGGGTGTAAATATATTAAATGCAGGTGTCTGGCCTGCATTGGTCGTGTCCATCTGCTGCGAGGTGTACCAGGCGTTGACGTTGATGCTGCTCTTGTCTGTCAAACGCGTGCTTCCTCCCGCCGAGAGGGTATAGCTATTCCATTTGTTACTCGCGACATCCCAGGTTGCTGTGCTTTCCTGCGTCTGGTTTGCATTGAATTTAAGGTAGTACTTGGAGTCAATCGTGGGTGTGAAATAGGTGGAGAGGCCCAGGTTGTTGACCATGGAGCTCGTAGCCGTCATGTATGGATTCCGGTATTCAGAGGGTGTCTGGTTGTAGCCATTAGTGGTGGCCCGATCAAACGTGATCCCCATTTTGACTTTGTCCGTGGCAAATAGTGTGCCGCTCACGCCCTCGTTCAGAGAGGCGTAGCTGCCCACGCTGAAATATGCGCTCGCCTCGCCAGGCTGGGGTTCGGCAGTCACGATGTTGACCACGCCTCCCATGGCCATATTGCCCCACAGGCTGGTTGCTCCACCGCCGCGGATCACTTCAATGCTGTCAATCGAATTCCTGGAAATCCTGCTCCAGTTCACGGTTCTGAAATAAGGGTCGTTGAAGGGGACGCCATCGACCATGACCAGTGTATTGATATTGGTTGTCGTGCCAAACCCCCGGATATTGAAGGCCTGGCCTGTCGGGTGTAATTGCACGGATGGAATAGTGGGTGTGAATACTCCAGGAATGTGGTTGATGATCTGGTCGACCGAGATCTCTGGCATGGCCTGGACTTCTTCACGCGAAAGAACGGTGGTGCTGACTGGCATGTCCTCCAGGTCGCTTCCCCGTCCGGCTGTGACGGTGATGACAGATACTATGGGGGGCTCTTCAGCAAAGACAGTTGCAGACAGCAGCATTGCTGTGCCAACTAAAACGAGTAAAGCACAGCGGTTAAAAGGGGCAAAGCCCTTGGACGAACGCCGCGCGCGCGAGGTGCACACAGCAAGTGACAGACAGTCAGACATATCGAAGAAACCCACAAGGATCTATGCAAAGACGACGCACGGGTGCGTCGTGGCCCGTTGGCATGACGGGTCATCGGTGCAGATCTATTCAGGCGTCACAATGTATGAAGCTGTAGGATATGCAGTCCGGTTCGCCGTCTGGATCAGGCGGTGGGAGGTGCCCTGGGGTTGGCTTGCGACCAGGCAAAAAGTGTCCTGGGTGCCAGAAAAAAGAGGGAAGGCAAGCGCGTGATGGAGATCACAGGCGTGTAGAGCGTAACCTGACTAACAGGCAATATGGCGAGCGGATGCGTCAGACAGGCTTCGCATCGCTCGGCATGCACCGCGCTATCGCCTGAGGCAGGGGCTGATTCAAGAATTTCGCCTGATTTATTGTTGACCCACTTGAGTCCCGTTGCGGTGCAGATCGAGGCAAAGTCGATATCTGCGCCCTGGATGGCGCGGCTTGCAAAAGAAATCGAAGGCGCAAGGGCGGACAGCATCACCGCAATTGTGGTGAGCCAGATCCAGAGGAATGTTGTCTTGTGCCGAAAACGCATTCAAAAATATTAACATTGAATACCGTGGGCTTGCCTGAGCGGCCCGATGCGTCCTATGATGGGCGATGAACGAGCGTATTGGATTATTCGCTGATCTCCATAGCAACCTCGAAGCTTTCGAGGCCTGCATGGTGCGCGCGCAGGAGTTGGGTGTGACCCGCATGGTGTTCCTGGGTGATCTGGTTGGGTACAACGCCGATCCCTGTGCCGTGGTGGATCGCGTTGCTGAGTTGGTGAGCAGCGGCAAGGCGTTGGCTGTGATGGGAAACCATGACCAGGCGATTTTTACAGATCACAGCCGCTTGATGAATCCAGTGGCGTGGGCGGCGATCCAGTGGACCCGCTCCCAGTTGAGTGCCAGCCAGGTAGAGTTTTTGACGCAACTACCTTTGCTCGTCAATGATGGCGATGCCTGCTATGTGCATGCTTCTGCTTATGAACCTGAAAGCTGGCGATATGTGAATAACGATATCAGCGCCTGGCAGTGTGCCGAATATTCCGGGCAAATCTACACCTTCGTTGGGCATGAGCACGATCCGATGCTGTTCTATCAGACTGAAATCGGCAAGCTCAGGCGTTTTGCGCCACACCCAGGCCGTGAAGTCCCTGTTCCCAGTCATCGTCGCTGGGTGGGTGTAATAGGTTCTCTCGGTCAGCCGAGGGACGGTTTGCCTGAAGCATGTTTCGCAATTTTTGATCCGCAGGAGCAAAGTTTAAGTTTTCAGCGGGTTGCCTATGATTTTTACCGGGCGGCAGAAAAAGTGCGGCTGGCCGGCTTGCCGGACAGCTTGGCTGACCGCTTGATCACCGCGCTGTAGGTCGCAGGAATATTGCGATGAGTTCTTCTCCTGTGATTCAAGCTGTTGATGAGTCTTTTCAGGCTGGCAAAACCATCGATGGCTTTGTGCTGGGTGAAGAAGTTCATCGCGGAGGGATGGCGGTTCTGTTTTCGGCGATCAAGGCGGGAATTGATCTTCCGATTCTGCTGAAAATTCCCAGAGTCGGGCGTAATCAGCCTGTCGAGAGTCTGATCGCTTTTGAAACTGAGCTCAATATCCTTGGCGCACTGGACAGTCCCTTTGTTCCAAAATTTCTTGGTGCCGGCAATATGTCGACACATCCTTATATTGCGATGCAACGCGTGCAGGGGCGGCCGCTTGAAGACCTGATACGCGAGGGCAAAAAATTCTCAATCGAAGAAGTGATTCAGATTGGCGCCCTGATTGCTCAGGCCGTGCAGTCTTTACACGCGCAGGATGTCATTCATCTTGATCTGAAGCCAGAAAATATTCTGATCGATGAGCAGGGCAGGTTGACCTTGATTGATTTTGGTCTGGCGCACCACACGCATTATCCGGATCTGCTCGCCGAAGAGATGCGCAAGGGGGTCGGCTCGGCACCCTACGTCTCGCCTGAGCAGATCATGGGCGTGAGAGAAGACAGTCGAAGCGATATTTTTTCAATCGGCGCGATCATGTATGAATTGCTAACGGGAGAGTTGCCCTTTGGCAATCCGCAGTCGATGGGCGGGTTGCGCAAACGGTTATGGGCTGAACCGCTGCCGCCCCGGGCCTTGCGCCCCGAAACTCCAGCCTGGCTGCAAGAGATTATCCTGAGGTGTCTGGAGTCCAGAGCTGCGGATCGATACCAAAGTGCAATGCGATTGTGTCAGTGTCTGCGTGATCCTGAAAGTGTCAGGCTGACTGAGCGTGCAGACCGGCTTCGGCCTCTCGGGTTTTTTACGCATCTCAAGCGCTGGTGGAGAGCAGCCGGGTATGTCCCTTCACCCTGTATGGCCCCCAGTATCGGGTATGAAAACGCGCCCCTGATTATTGCGGCGATTGATACACGGCAGACTGATATGCTGTTGCGCGATCAGATGCAGTCGGCCGCACGCCAGTTGCTGCAGGTGAGTCCTGAAAGTCGCCTGGTCTGTCTGAGCACGATTGCGGGCACGCCTGCGATTGACGGCAGTCATGAATCTGAAACAGCAAGCGGAATCGTGCGTAATCATCTGGTCCAACTCATGGCATGGGCCAAACCGCTCGGTTTGCCGCCTGAGCGATTGTCTTGTCATGTACTCGAAGCCATGGACCCCGCTGCGAGAATTGTTGAATTTGCACAAGACAACTCGGCCAGCCTGATCCTCATCGGTGCCTCACACAAGATCCCGAACAAGGCCGCACCCTGGAGAACCTCGATGACCAAGATCGTCGAAGAATCACCTTGTAGCGTTCACATTGTGCGGGTTTGAGTCAGTGGCTTGTAGTCACCCAGTATTCAGACACCCATCTGGCGTGCGAAATCCCGAATGTCTGTCGCCACGATATCCCAGTCTTCGGAGGCTGTCAGGTTCTTGGTCTGATTTGCGCCATACTCGACAGGCCTTGGCCAGAATGCGGTTTTTAAGCCGACATTTCGTGCCGCCAGCAGATCATCATTATGTGCGGCGCACATCATGACCTCGCCTGGTTCGAGTTGCAGAATGCTGCAGACACCCAGATAGGACTGCGGCTGTGGCTTGTAGCAGTGAAATATTTCGGTGGACAAGTTCAGATCCCAGGGTAAGCCTGTGTATTTTGCAATGTCTGTCAGCAGTGAGACATTGCCGTTTGAGAGAGGCGCGATGATGTATTTACTTTTCAGTCGTGTCAGCCCGCCAACTGCATCGGGCCAGCCATCCAGGCGATGCCATACCCGGTTGACATACAGACGCTGTGCCTCGGTCATCGCCTCCAGGCCAAACTCGGGGATCAGCGCATCAAGCGATTCACGATGCAGGACGTCCAGTATGGTCCAGGCGCGCTGACCATTACGGACCTGTTCCATTGACGGTTGATACATGCCACGCCACTTGTCGGCAAAAGCCGCCCAGTCGGCCGTAAACCCATTTTCTTTGCCCCAGCGTGTCAGGTCACGTATGATGCTGCCGCGCCAGTCAACTACTGAACCGAAGGTGTCAAACACCATGGCTTTGACGGTGGAGCAGAGCGTGGGAGTAGAAGTTGTCATGGCTGTGAATCCTTAAAAGAGGATGTTTTTTATAGTCAGCGAAAATATAATGGATCAATCTTGTTAAGAGCTGCCCGAATATCACGTGTCGATTCCGGTCAGGCACGTGTTGATATGCCAGACCGATTCTACAGGGGCTTGGCCCAATCTCAACGAAGCGGCTATGCTTGCGTCTGTGCGGATGTACGCACCACTGGTTGAATCATCCTGCATACTTGAACCAAACTCACTGGACCGTAGAAAAGAATGGATGGGCAAAAGTTAGAAGGCCAGCTTAGCCATTCCTATTGCGCGCAAGCATCGCAGCAGTCGGATCACCATGGTGAGCGCTACGCCGGTAATCGTCCCACGCAGTGGTTGCAATGGTTCGTGGCGGGGCTATGTATCCACTCCCTGGTCCTTGCTGTCTTATGGGGGGCGGTGTGGCACAATGCCTCGGAGCAGGATCCCATGCTGACGATCGAACTTGTTTCGAGCGACACGCAAAACGGTGGTGAGCCCCAGCAGGCTCTGGTTAATCCGTCCAGTACGGCTCAACTGTCTGCACTCCCTAAGCGAAACGAGCCTCGCGTACTCGATCCCTACTCCTCGACGGATCCCGCTGCGGTTTCGGATACGACTCCTGCAGAGGTGTCTGCCGACAACCCGGAGATTGAGTTCAAACCTGAGCTTGCACTGGACCGGACTCCAGTCAAGGACACGTCAAGACCTGTTGCTCCAAAGCCCGTGATCCAGAAGCCGGCGCCTGCTGCAGCCCGGCCGTCTCAAGCCCCTGCGGCCAAACTTGCAGCAGCCACTGCATCAACTGCGCTGCCGGCCAGTCAGTCGGACGCGCAACTGACCCCTGGGGGCGCTGCATCTGCGAGCGCTGCGTCCGCCGTATCTGATACGGATCGCAGCCCCTCGATTCTGAGTAGTCCCAAGCCTCCTTATCCGAGGGATGCCTTTCGCGCCAAGCAGGAAGGTCGTGTTTCTGTTGATATTGAGGTTCTGTCCGATGGCAAAGTAGGGCGCACCCTGCTGCAAACAACAAGTGGTGTGAGCTCGCTCGATGAGTCAGCGCTGGAGTCAATCAAAAAATGGCAATACGCACCCGGATCTAAAAGCGGCAAACTGAATGCGCAATGGATTCGGGTGGTAGTGTCTTTTGAATTGAAAAATCGCTGACCGCATTTGCACTGGATTACATGACTGCCGAGGTGCCACCATCCAGATTGATGCTGCTGCCGGTGACGTAGCTGGCGGCTTCGGAGGCCAGGAATGCCGCAACATTGGCAACTTCTTCTGCGCGACCGACGCGTCCGAGCGGCACACTCTTGCCCATTGTTTCGTATAGCTCATCAATTGCAACACCCGCTTTCACGGCTTTTTTCTCATGCTGACCCGCCTTGATCAAGCCAATACAGATGCTGTTAACCAGAATATTGCAGGGCGCATATTCTTTTGACAGGGCCTTGGTCAGTGCCAGGCCTGCTGCGCGCGTCACAGTGGTGGGCATGGATTTAGCTGCGGGCTGTTTGGCTCCGATATTTGTCACATTGATGATGCGGCCCCAGTGGTGCTTTTTCATTTCAGGGATGGCCAGGCGCGAGAGCCTGATTGCAGCAAAGAGCTTGAGGTCAAAGTCCGCCTGCCAGATCGCATCGGTGGCAGCCTCGAACTCACCCGTGGCCGACGTGCCGGCGTTGTTGATCAGGATGTCGATTCTGCCAAAGGCTGCGACCGTCTCACTTATCAGTCGTGTACAGTCTTCGTCCTTGCTGACATCGGCCACGATGCCCAGTACTTTGCCGCCCGCTGCACGAATTTCAGTCACCACCTGGTCGAGCAGCTCCCGTCCACGGGCTGCGATGACGACGCTGGCGCCTTCTTCTGCAAGTTTGGAGGCAATCGCCTTACCGATTCCCTGTGAGCCGCCGGTTACCAGGGCAACCCGATTGGTGAGTTCAAGATTCATTGTTTGTCTCCGAGTTGTTTTGTATTAAAAGAATACCTGAGTCGTGTACTTTTGAATGTTTTTATGTCGAGCAGGTGCGCTCAAGTGCTTATAACGATTAAATATGAAAAGCTGCGGTCTAAATTGCCAAACTCAAGGTCATTTCAGATAGAATCGTCCAACAATACACAGGAGTCAAGCATGCGTCTACGCCGCCTCACCAGTCTTTTATTGCTACCTATCGCAATCGCAGCATTCTCAACCGCGCAAGCCGCTGATCTGAAAGTTGGCGTCGGTGCTGACATCACGTCGATGGACCCCCATTATGTAAACCTGTTCCCCAACAACGACGTAGCCGAACATGTTTATAACAAGCTGGTGACGCTTGATCCGGATTCACGTCTGATTCCTGACCTTGCGGAATCCTGGAAAACTATTGATCCGACAACGTGGGAATTCAAGCTGCGCAAGGGTGTCAAATTCCATGACGGCAGTGACTTCACGGCAAAGGATGTGGTGTTCTCCTTTGATCGCGTTGCCAAGATTCCCAATAGCCCAGGTCCTTTCACCGTCTACACCAAGGCAATTGTTTCAAGCGAAATTGTTGACGACAATACGATTCGTTTCAAGACCGCCACTCCCTATCCCTTGCTGCCCAATGATTTGTCCACGATCTATATCGTCTCAAGCAAAGCTGCAGCAAACGCCACCACTGAAGACTTCAATGCAGGCAAGGTCAATATCGGCACGGGCCCCTTCAAGTTTGTTGATTTCAAGCGTGGCGATCGTGTAGAGCTCGCTCGCAATGATGCGTATTGGGGTCAAAAGCCTGCCTGGGAAAAAGTCACACTTCGTATCCTGCCGAACGATCCTACGCGTCTGGCAGCCTTGCTTTCAGGTGATGTAGATGCAATTGAAAATATCCCGACCCCTGACTTTGCCAAGATCAAGGCCAATCCAAAACTGCTGACGTCAACCAAGACGTCACACCGGATTATCTTCTTCCATCTTGACCAGCAGCGTGACCAGACCCCTTTTGCTACAGACAAAGATGGTAAGGTCCTCGAAAAAAACCCCTTCAAGGATTTGAAAGTCCGCCAGGCAATTTCAAAAGCCATTGACCGCGAAGCCATCAAGACGCGTGTCATGGAAGGTTTGTCCTTGCCAACAGGCAACCTGGTGCCTGCACCGATGTTTGGCCATGTGCCATCGTTAACTCCAGAAAAATACGACCTGGCAGGTGCAAAACAACTTTTGGCCGAAGCGGGTTATCCAAATGGCTTTAATCTCACATTGCATGCGCCAAACAATCGTTATGTGAATGATGATCAAATTGCGCAAACCGTGGCGCAAATGCTGACACGAGCAGGCATTACGACCAAGATCGTGACGATGCCCATGGGTGTCTATCTTGGCCATGCTTCAAAACTGGAGTACTCCATGACGATGCTTGGCTGGGGTGCCTCCACAGGCGAGTCCTCATCAGCGTTGCGTCCTTTGCTTGCGACGTTTGTTCCAGAAAAAGGCCTCGGCGGCTTTAACTGGGGACGCTATTCAAACCCCGCGATGGATGCTGTGCTTGCAAAAGCAATGGCCACCATTGACGATCAGCAGCGCGAAGCCTTGTTGCAAGAGGCGGCAGTGCTTTCCATGAAAGATCTGGGACTAGTGCCGATGCATCATCAGATCAACACCTGGGCCACCAGAAAAGGCGTTGTCTACACCCCCCGCACTGACGAATACACGCTCGCTCACGAGTTCCGACCCGAGTAATCCCAATCAGGACCTCAGGGCAACCTCATAAAAGGTTGCCCTTATTTATTTGCATATGCTTAATTTTATTGTTCGACGGCTGGGTGAAAGTTTTTTCGTCCTGCTGGTGATGTCGCTACTGGTCTTTGCCGGTGTATATGCCATTGGCAATCCCGTTGACCTGCTGATCGCTCCCGAAGCAACCGCCGATGATATCGCGCAGGTGACGCGTGCCCTCGGACTGGATCGGCCCCTGTGGGAACAGTATTTCTATTTTCTCAAACAAGTCCTGAATGGCGATCTGGGTCGTTCGTTCATGTTTAGCACGCCCGCAATTGAACTGTTGCTCAGTCGCATGCCCGCCACGATGGAGCTTGCAGTGGCTGCGATGTTTATTGCGACGGTACTTGGAATCCCGCTTGGTTTGATCGCGGGTCTCAAGGCCGATTCCTGGATCGGAAAAACGATCATGACCATTTCGATCTTTGGTTTTTCTTTGCCGACCTTCTGGGTCGGTCTTGTGCTGATTATGTTTTTTGCAGTTGAGCTTGGGTGGTTACCGTCAAGCGGACGTGGGCCGACCACGACACTGTTGGGCATGCCTGTTAGTTTTCTGTCCCTTGACGGTCTCAGGCATTTGCTGTTGCCAGCGCTAAATCTGGCCTTGTTCAAACTTGCCTTGATTATTCGACTCACGCGTGCAGGCACGCAAGAAGCCCTGCTTCAGGATTATGTGAAATATGCACGGGCAAAGGGCCTGCGTGCTCGCCGCATCATCGGCGTGCATGTCCTGAAAAACATCATGATCCCGATTGTGACTGTGATTGGTCTGGAGTTTGGATCTGTCATTGCTTTTGCGATCGTCACAGAGTCGATTTTTGCCTGGCCTGGGATGGGTAAATTGCTGATCGACTCCATCAATAATCTGGATCGTCCGGTGATCGTGGCTTATTTATGTGTCATTGTTGTATTTTTTGTGGTGATTAATTTGCTGGTGGACCTTGCTTATGCGTTTCTCGATCCACGAGTACGACTGGGAGCGAAGGCATCCGCTTAAGGCCGCCTGGATAACATCATGATGAATCAGCCTCAGCAGCCTACCGATTCCGGTTCAGTTCCCAGCCTTCCTTCAGGCATGGCGATCATTGAGCCAGTTCTCACCGTTCCCGCAGTGGAGACGCCCGCACGTAAATTATGGCGTGCGTTTTCTTCTGACTGGATCGCCATGGCCGGTCTGGTTGTATTGGTATTGCTGGTGCTTGCTGCAGTGTTTGCCCCCTGGATCGTGCCCCAGAATCCCTACGACCTGGCACAACTCGATATTCTGGATGGTCGTCTGCCTCCCTGGTCGCGTTCCGGTGATGACAAGATGCTCTTCTGGCTTGGTACGGATGACCAGGGCCGGGACATGTACTCAGCGATTATTTATGGCATGCGTATCTCGCTTGGGGTAGGTCTGGTTTCAACTCTGGGTGCCCTGATGATTGGCATGACGCTTGGCTTGACTGCGGCGTATCTCGGTGGCAAAGCAGATAGTCTGATCATGCGCATTGTCGATATTCAGCTTTCTTTTCCCACGATTTTAATCGCGCTGATTTTACTTGCCGTGTTTGGTCAGGGACTGAGCAAGATCATCATCGCCCTGATTACTGTTCAGTGGGCTTACTATGCCCGCACAGTCAGATCGGCCGCATTGGTTGAAATGGGTAAAGAATATATTGAGGCTGCGCGCTGCCTGGACCTCAGTCATCGCCGCATCATCTTTGCCCACTTGTTGCCAAACTGCATGGCGCCCCTGATTGTGGTGGCTGCCATGCAAATTGCAGCAGCGATTGCCCTCGAAGCCACGCTGTCTTTTCTGGGGCTAGGTTTGCCGATTACAGAGCCCTCGCTTGGTTTGCTGATATCAAATGGCTACTCCTACCTGATGTCCGGTAAATACTGGATCAGTTTTTTCCCTGGCGTGGCATTGCTGATCATGATTGTGAGCATTAATCTCGTGGCTGATCGTCTCAGGGATATTCTGAATCCCAGGTTGCAAAAATAATATGATGGTCACAACGCTATGACGACGATTGCACAACTAAAAGTTGAGAACCTGGTCACTGAATTTGTCACCAGGGATGGTGTCGTGCGTGCGCTCGACCAGGTGAGCTTCGAATTGCACGCGGGTCAGATCATGGGTCTGGTGGGTGAGTCCGGCTCAGGCAAGTCATTGACGGGTTTCTCCATGATGGGCTTGCTGGATCATCCTGGACGGGTAGCAAGCGGTCGCATTTTGCTCAAAGGCAAGGATTTGCGCACGATGAGTGCCGAGCAGGTCAGGCAGATGCGCGGTAATCGCATGGCGATGATCTTTCAGGATCCCATGATGACGCTTAATCCTGTGATGAAGATCTCGGCCCAGATGATCGAGGCGATTCAGGCCCACCGTTCTGTGTCCAAACATGTCGCGCTTGATGAATGTCGTGCAGCGCTGGCAATGGTGGGAATCCCTTCCCCTGATGAACGCTTGCAGGCCTATCCCCATCAGTTTTCTGGCGGGATGCGTCAGCGCGTAGCGATTGCGATCGCCTTGTTAAACAAACCAGATGTCATCATTGCGGATGAGCCAACCACTGCACTGGACGTTACGATCCAAGGTCAGATCCTGGCTGAAGTTCAGAAAATCTGCCGTCAGACTGGTACGTCGGTGATCTGGATCACGCATGATTTGTCTGTGGTGTCCGGGCTTGCCGATCACATCAGCGTGATGTATGCAGGACGCATCGTTGAGCAAGGGGCAAGTGCTGCGGTATTGGGAAATCCTTCGCATCCTTACACACGTGGCCTGATCCGTTCAGTGCCTGCAGCCAATCCACCCAACCAGCCACTCTATCAAATTCCAGGAATGACTCCGGCCCTGTCGCAGCTGCCTCAAGGCTGTGCGTTCAGGCCGCGTTGTGAAAAATCTACAGTCGCCTGTGTCACGATCCCCCAGGCGAGCGCATCAGGCACGGATCATCTCGTGCGATGTTTTCATCCCTATCGCGAACCTTTAGGCTTGTCTTCATGATCGATCAGACACCATTGCTTGCCCTTGATGGCATCACTAAACGGTTTGGCCAGCCCGTCGATCTGGCGCATCGTTTGCTCAACAAGTTTGGTGCGAACCATGCAGATCAGTACGTCTACGCTGTCAATGACGTGAGTGTGCAGGTTGCTAGCAAAGAAGTCGTTGGCCTGGTCGGTGAGTCGGGTTGCGGCAAGTCGACGCTGGGCCGTCTGGCAGTGGGTTTGCTCAAGCCGGATGCGGGCACACGTTTCTGGCGTGGCGAGAATCTCGACAAGATGACAGAAGCCGAGCAGCGCAAGGTCAGGCTTTCGGTTCAGATGATTTTTCAGGATCCCTACGCTTCGCTCAATCCTCGCATGCGTGCAGTCGACACTGTGACTGAGGCACCCATTCAACATGGCCTGCTCGCTGCGCGAGAAAAAAAGACCTTTGCACAGTCCTTGTTTGCCAAGGTTGGACTGGCGCCTGAAATGATGGAACGCTACCCTCATCAGTTTTCAGGCGGCCAGCGCAGCCGCTTGGGTATTGCACGGGCACTCGCGGTCAATCCGGAATTCCTGGTGTGCGACGAAGCGGTTGCCGCACTCGATGTATCGATTCAGGCGCAGGTCCTGAATCTGTTCATGCAACTGCGCGCGGATCTGGATCTCACGTATTTGTTTATCAGTCATGATCTGGGTGTCGTCAGGCATCTGGCAGACCGGGTCGTCATCATGTATCTGGGACGTGTGGTCGAGGAGGGGACGGGAGCCGAGATTTTTGCCCGTGCCAATCATCCTTATACTCAGGCCTTACTTTCTGAGATGCCAGTGATTCGCCTCGAGCGTAAAACGTATCATCCGGTAGCAGGGGAAATCCCTTCACCGATGCATCCTCCGAGCGGATGCCATTTTCACCCGCGCTGTCCGCATGCCATGCCCCGCTGTGCCGAGCAGGCACCCGTGTTGCGTGAGATTGCCCCGGGTCATCGCTCGTCCTGTCACTTGAATGATAGTCAGTAGTTTTTAATATTTTTATTCTGTTTAATTATTCTGGTTAGATCTTATGACAATCAATATCGCGACTCCCAGCACGCTGCAAAAGACCATTGAACTGCTCAAGACACTTGTTGCCTTTGATACGACAAGCCGAGAATCGAATCTGGGGCTGATTGAGTTCGTACGTGACCATCTGAAGTCTCTGGGGATTGAATCACGTTTGTCTTATGACGCAGAAAAGCGCAAGGCCAATCTGTTCGCCACCTTTGGTGACATGCCTGCCCGCGGGATCGTGCTGTGCGGACATACGGATGTGGTACCTGTCGATGGTCAGGCGTGGGATACCAATCCTTTTCAGGCGCACATCGCTGATGGCAAAATCTACGGACGTGGCGCGGTCGACATGAAAGGTTTCATTGCAGCAACGCTCGCGATGATGCCTGCCTATATGGC
>CANCOC010000046.1 GCA_947379755.1 Alcaligenaceae bacterium
TCCGGGGTGAAAGACGTGCACAGTGCGCATGCCGGCACAGCGAGCCCCGCGCAGATTTTCAAGTGTGTCTTCTACCAGAATGGCGCGCCTGGGGTGGATCCCTTCGTGAGCCAGAATATGGCGCATCAGCGCGACCGAAGGCTTGGGACGGTAGTGGCCATGGACGCGCATCTCTTCGACGCCCCAGAGGCTGTCAAAGCAGCGCAGGATGCGCAGATGCTTGAGCACTGCGCGCGCATAGTGCAGCGGTGCATTGGTGACCAGCACTTTGCGTCCTGGCAGGCGATTGAGCTTGCCCGCCAGCCCACGCTCCGCACGGATAAGCGGACGCACATCAAAGCTGTGGCTGCGATGTAAGAATTCGTGGGCACTGATCCCATGGTGGCGGACCATACCGATCATGGTGGCGCCGTAGCGGCGCCAGTATTTGGTGCGCAGGATGTTGGCCGTTGGCTCATCGACACCCAGACTTTCCATGACGGCGGCAGTCATGCCGATATTGATTTCACCGAAAATCTTGTGCGAGGTGTCATGCAGCGTATTGTCGAGGTCAAACAACCAGACTGGCGGCTTGCCCTGGGCTGACACGGATCCTGCCTGGTCAAGGCCGTCATGCACGCGCGCACGGCGCGTGCGGATCCGCGGCGAGTGCTTTTTGCGTGGCCGGATCAACGCAGGATCAATCCGATGAGATCATCGTGCCTACGCCGCGATCCGTGAGGATCTCCAGCAGCAGGCAATGTGGCACACGACCGTCCACGACATGTACCGATTGCACCCCATTGCGCGCAGCATCCAGTGCAGAGGAGATTTTTGGCAACATGCCGCCCGAGATGGTTCCGTCAGCAAACAGGGCGTCAATGGTGGTGGCTGATAAGGAACGCAGGAGTTTGCCATCCTTATCCAGTACGCCGGGTGTGTTGGTCATCATCAGGAGCTTTTCAGCACCCAGGACCTCGGCCATTTTTCCCGCGACGATATCGGCGTTGATGTTGTAAGCCAGACCGTCTTCGCCATAACCAATGGGTGAGATCACAGGGATGAACTGATCATCCTGCAGGGCTTTGACGACAGCTGGATCAACATGCGCAATATCGCCAACATATCCGATATCGAGTGGTTTGGATGGATCCTCTTTGTTGGGCATCATTTTTTTGACGGCCTGGATCATGCTGCCATCTTTGCCAGTCAGCCCCACTGCTTTGCCGCCTGCTTCGTTGATCATCAGCACGATATCCTGCTGAACCTGTCCGCCGAGTACCCATTCGACGACTTCCATGGTTTCGGCGTCGGTGACCCGCATGCCCTGAATAAACGTGCCTTGCTTGCCAATACGGCGCAACGCCTCATCGATCTGCGGTCCACCGCCGTGCACGACGATCGGATTCAGACCAATCAGTTTGAGTAGCACCACATCATGGGCAAAGCTGCGTTGCAGGACTTCTTCTGTCATCGCATTGCCACCGTATTTGATGACGATCGTCTTGCCATGAAAGCGTTTGATGTACGGTAAGCTTTCTGACAAAACTTTTGCGACGACTTCGGGTGGCATGGCTGAGATTTGGGGCTGGCTTGTCATATGGCGCAGTCAAAGGAGGAGATGACGTGAATCGGAAATGCTCGGTGAGCAGTGACGGGGTCAGGCAAGGTTTTTTTTGTTCAGGGTGCAATGTACGGCGTGAAGGGCTCAGCCTGCAAGCGCTTTTTCGAGGGTTGCCCGAAACTCGGCATGGTCATATTCCCCGACGTAGCGCTTGATGATCTGACCTTTCTTGTCGATCAGAAACGCAGTGGGGGTTAATCGGACGTCACCAAATGCGCGAGCAATCGATCCCTGTGTATCCAGTGCAACAGTAAATGGAATTTTGCGTGTTTCAACAAAATTCACAACGTAGTTCGCCGGGTCATATTGCATGGCGACGGCGACGATTTCGAAGCCCTTGCCATTGAACTCATTGAAGTTTTCGATATTGGACGGCATCTGCGCGACGCAGGTGACACAGCTTGTCGCCCAGAATTTGACCAGCACGACTTTGCCGCGCAGTTCGGGCATGGTCAGCTGTTTGCCTGATAGCGTGGAGAACGTGACATCAGGCGCCTGCGCGGGCGGCTTGACCATCAACCAGATACCGCCTGCGCCAAGCGCAAGCACACAGACCAGGGCAAGGAGCTTTTTCATTGGATCGGTATGGCTTGAACAGCGCCAGGGGCCAGCGCAGAGTCAGCTGCCGGTGTAGCACCGGCGGAGCCGTCGGTAATCGGTGCGCTTTCGCCAAGCGGTCTGCCCGAGTCTTTTGAGGACCCCATCATACTGCTGTCGAGCCTGTTGGCTTCAGTGGGCGAGATCACCTGAAAGAATTTTTCGACGCGCCTTACACCGCTGACCTGTGCGGTGGCTGCTGCAGCCAGGTCGCCTTCGCGTTGTGTCACCATACCCATCAGGTAGACGACACTACGGTCTGTGGTCACAACAATGGTGCGTGAGGGAATTTCTTTTGTGGTGGCAAGTGCCGTCATGACCTTTGAGGTGAGCCAGGTGTCGTTGGTGATGACAGAGAAAGGGGAAAGCTCCTGCACCACTACGATCTGGTTCGAAACGGACTTCACTTTTTCGACCTTGCTTGCGATTTCACCCGCCTGTACCTTGAGCTCTTCGATGAGGGCTTCGCCAGTCAGCAGGACAACACCTTCGTAGACGGTTGCATTAATGCGTGCGCTGTCACCAAAGCGTGTACGCATATGGTTGTTGACCTTGAGCTCGATGAGTTTGTCATCTGCCTGCTGTCCGGCGGAACGGCGATCCACGACCACCACGCCTGTTGCCGCAGCGACACCGCCGATCGCCAGGCCGATGCAGCCTTGCAGGGTCGTAGCGGTGAAGCCGAGCATGGCAACCAGTACAAGCGGACGAATTAAACGGGTAGAAAATTTCATGCAGGATCTCCGAGCAATAGCGAATCGATGCCGTCGCACAACATATGAAGCAGCAGAATGTGGACTTCCTGAATACGCATGGTCCTGTCATGTGGGACGCATAGGTGAATATCTTGCGGCAGCAGCATGTCCCCAATTGATCCGCCGCCTTTGCCGGTCAGTGCAATCACATGCATGTCGCGTTCGTGTGCGGACTGGATCGCAAGCTGCACATTGGCAGAATTCCCGCTGGTTGAAATTGCGACCAGAATATCGCCGGGCTGGCCGAGCGCGATGATCTGGCGTGAAAAAATCTGGTCAAACCCGTAATCGTTGCCGACTGCGGTCATGATGGAAGTGTCGGTATTGAGTGCGACGCCCGCAAGCGGCAAGCGGTCGCGCTCAAAGCGTCCGACCAGCTCAGCGATGAAATGTTGTGCATCTGCTGCAGAGCCACCATTGCCGCAGGCAAGAATTTTAGCGTTATTGGTGACCGTGCCAAAGCACAGGTCGATTGCCCCTAGCATGGGCTCGGTCAAGGTTTCCATGCTGCGTTGCGTGGCAGCCATGTTGTCTTTGAAATGGGCGGTCAGTGTTGCGGCAAGATCCATGTCTGTTCGGAGGCAATCCAGAGGTTCTGATTAGGCATTATCTCATTTATCTTGTTCGAGGGCCTCATTTGCCCAGTTCGGGGCGGATGGCATCACTGAGCCATTGGACACCCCCAGGGTCAAACGTGACGACATCGATCCGGCATTGGGGGATGGTGCCACCGAAATGCTGCTGGGTCAGGCGAGGGAGACACCATTTGATCGCCCGGAGCAGTCTGTCCTGCTTGCTGCGCGTGATGCTTGCTGCCGCGCTTCCGTGCGAGAGCGCGGAGCGGGCACGGACCTCGACAAACACCAAAATGTCCTGTTCGCAGGCGACCAGGTCAATTTCACCGGCTGGACAGCTGACCTGCCGGTCAATGATGCGCAGTCCTGCACGCTCAAGCAGCGTCTGCGCCTGAGCTTCATAGGCATCCCCGATGCGTTGCCTGGGCGATCTTGACCGACAGCGGGGTGGCTCCTGTGTGTGTTTTGTAGCGGACAGGCGCTTTTTTTTGCGGATGTCGCGACGTTTGCGCGATTCAAGCGCTTTACGCTGGGCGGTATGTGCCTGGACAAACGCTGCATGGTCAGCAGCAGGCAGGCAATGATTTGCAAGTGTGAGGTCGGTCATATGTGGAGCAGAGGAAGTTTGCTCTACACTGCCACAACCCTGACTGATGTGTGTGCCCCATGACTGAAAATGTCCCGCTAGATGCAGTACCAGACGCCTGGGCGCGTGTGGGTGAGCGCGTGGATGCGCAGCTCTGGCCGACTCACGCACTTTATGTGGTGGCCACGCCGATTGGCAACCTGGGTGATCTGACGTTGCGCGCCTGGCAGGCACTTAGCCGGGCGGACATTATTGCAGCCGAAGATACCCGTGCCACACGCATATTGCTTGAGGCCTGGGGGATTTCAACCCCGCTGATGGCCGCGCATCGCCATAACGAAGCCAGCGCGGCGGCAACGATTGTTGACCGGATGACTGCAGGGCAACGTGTCGCACTCGTCTCCGACGCAGGCGCGCCTGCGGTGAGCGATCCTGGTGGGGTGATCGTGCAGGCGGTGCATGCCGCAGGGCTGCGCGTGATGCCTTTGCCGGGACCCAGCGCGGTCATTACCGCCCTGATGGCAACAGGCGTTACAACCGATGCCAGTCCTGGTTTTGTTTTTGCCGGTTTTGCACCGACTAAGTCGATGGCGCGACAGCGCTGGATACGCCAGTGGAGCATCCTGCCAGCAGCGTTGGTGTTCTATGAAGCCCCTCACCGCATTGCCGCGAGCTTGCTGGATTTGCTGGCGGTGGCTGGCCCAAACCGAAGGGTTGCCCTGGCCCGGGAGCTGACCAAGCGCTTTGAGGAAGTGCAGAGCATGGATCTGGCTCAGGCCCAGCACTGGATTGAAGAAAACCCCCATCGTGAGCAAGGCGAGTATGTCGTGATTCTGCATCCCCCTGCAGCGGTGACGCCAGACGAAGATGCTGAAGAAAACACGGCGGCTGTCGACGTGTGGCTGGAGGCCTTGCTTGAGACTGTTTCAGTGCGGGATGCTGCACGTATCGCAGCTCGCGCGACGGGTATCTCGCGAGATACGCTGTATGCACGTGCCCTTGTGCTCAAGGAAAGGCTCGCCGCCCAGGGCTGATCAGGGCAGTGACAGGCTGGGCGCCACGCCGGTTGAGGTCTGGATCGGTGTGAGCGCCTGGACTGCCGCGTCGCGACTCGCAAAGGGTCCAATCCTGACCCGGTACAGATTGCTCGCACTGCGATCGACCAGCACCGGTGCGTTCAGCCCTGCGGGCATTTGTTCGGTCATGCGGGCAGCAAGAGTCTGTGCCTTTGCTGCATCACTAAAGGCACCTACCTGCAAAAACATGGCGCCTGGTGCAATGGCCTGAGCGCCTGCAGGCAGTCTGCCAGGAGGTTCTGGCAGCGCTGCTGTCGGTTCTGGCTGCAAAGGAGGCAGCGCGACGGGTTCTGGTCTGGTCATCCGTGTCGCCTCAGGGGCATTACTGGTGCCAGAAGGCGAGGGCGTGTTGATCGCCGCCAGGGCGACAGGCGGTGCAGCCAGTGTCGGCGCGATACCGGCTGCTTCAGGAGGGGCGGAGTCAGCAATGTTTGTGGACGTTGCCTGTGGATTCCAGTTGCGGATCTGATCAGCAGTAATGCGTTCGACGACGACCTCCGTGCTGCCTGGTCCGAGCATGCCGAGCTTATAAGCCGCCACATAAGACAAATCAATGACACGATCACTATGAAAAGGCCCGCGATCATTGACTCGCAGCACGACAGTTTTGCCATTGGAGACGCGCGTGACCCGGACGTAACTTGGAATGGGGAGTGTGGTGTGTGCGGCCGTCATGGCGTACATGTCATAGCGCTCGCCGTTTGACGTTGAATTGCCATGAAACTTTTTGCCATACCAGGAGGCGCGCCCCTGGACTTTGTACGTCCCGCCACTGACGTCCGGTGTGTAGCTTTTGCCAAATACCGCATAAGGTTTGTTGGCGCCACTTGCAAGCGGTTCGATTTTAGGAATTGCGTCAGGTACCCGGTCGAGATTGGCCGGTGGATTGGCTTCCGGGCCATCATCCTTGTAATAGCCGCCCCCCCTTTTGCTACTTGAGCATGCTGCCAGCATGATCAGCAGCACGCACGCTCCCAGCATGTGCAGGGAGCGGAGGGCGATCGTGCGTTTCATACAAATTCGGGCCGATTGCGATGCCGCACAAGCTGTTGCTTGTGGTCAGCAAATCGGCGGCCAAGTGTTTCGACAACATACACTGAACGGTGTTTGCCGCCTGTGCACCCTATCGCTACGGTCAGATAGCTACGCGTGTCTTCGGTATAGCGGGGCAGCCATTTACGGATGAATGATTCAATGTCATCAATCATGGCGCATACGTCATCAAAGCCTGAGAGCCATTGCGCGACCGGCTGATCACGACCCGTCAGCGGCCTGAGCATCGGGTCGTAGTGCGGATTGGGTAAACAACGCACGTCGAACACCAGATCGGCATCGCGGGGCACGCCGTTTTTAAAGGCGAAGGACTCAAAGGTCAGGATCAGTGGACTACGGTCTGCCTGAACCAGGTCTCTGATCCAGGTTCTCAGCTGGCCGGGGATGAGCCCCGAAGTGTCCACAACATGTGCCTGGTTACGCAAAGGATCCAGCAACTCGCGTTCCAGACTGATGCATTCCTGTAGAGACGGCACAGTGCCGCCTGCACTGATCCTGTCAGACAGCGGGTGACGCCTGCGGGATTCAGAATAGCGCTGCGTCAGAGTCTCGTCATCCGAATCCAGGAACACAACGCGCAGCTGGGTGCCCATTGAGCGCAAGGCGGTGATGACATCAGGCAGTTCGTCGAGATCACCAGGTGAGCGGACATCGATTGCCACCGCAACCCGTTTGCTGGAGTCTTCACGCATTGAGGCGATGAACTCATGCAAAAAACGTACCGGTAAGTTATCGATGCAGGTGTAGCCCGCATCTTCGAGCATGCGCAATGCTACGGATTTGCCCGAGCCAGAAATGCCAGTGATCAGGACGACGCTGAGTGTGGTCATGTCAGGCATTTCCCTGGGAGATCGCCTGAGCCTGCTTTTCCATAAATTCCAGCAGTGTATCGATGCCGCGTAGTTTGAGAATCGTGTTGCGCACGGCAGCCTCGACCAGAACCGCCAGGTTACGTCCGGCAGCGACCTGAAGCATGACTTTACGAATGGGACAGCCCAGCATGTCTTGTGTCATGTCCTGCAAGGGGAGCCGTTCAAATTTGTCTTGTGCGGTGGCGCGCACCAGATGCACAACGAGCTTGAGCTTCATTTTACGGCGCACAGACGTTTCGCCAAAAATTGTACGAATGTTGAGCAGGCCCAGACCGCGGACTTCCAGCATGTTTTGCAGTAAGTCCGGGCAGTGACCGTCAATGACGTTTGGTGAGGTGCGTGAAAGCTCCACGGCATCGTCCGCCACCAGGCCATGGCCACGCGAAATCAGCTCTAGCGCGAGCTCGCTTTTACCCAGGCCCGATTCGCCCGTAATCAGGACGCCGAGCCCAAGCACGTCCATAAATACGCCATGCACCGTGGTGGTGGGGGCAAGGCGGCGACTCAGATAGATACGCAGCAGGTCAATGAGTTTTGCTGTGGGCACGGTCGTGGCCAGCAAAGGAACCTGATGAAGTTCGCAATGTTCGATCAGGTCATCGGTTGGGGGCAACCCATCTGCAATCAATATCGCAGGCACGCCCCCTGCCAGTAGTTCGTCGACATGGTGGACCCGGCGTCGGACTTCAAACCGGGTGTAATAGTCCATTTCTTCTCGGCCAAACACCTGAATTCTGGAAGGATGAATGAGGTTGAGGTGACCAATCAGATCCGCCGCGGCCATGCCATTATCCGGAATCAGTCGATCTGCGGCAGACTGTCCGGCCATCCAGGTAAAGTGGATATCTTCGGTGTTGTCATCAACCAGGTCCTGCACCGTCAGCATAGTCACTCTGTCGCTCCGTATCGGTATAAATCAGTCAAAAAGATCAGGTTGCGCAGAGTCGACGAAACCGGTCGTCAATAGCCGGTAAACAATGGCTGTATCGGTTTCGACCGCAAGACGCGTGCGGACAGTTTCGTCTGATAATCTTTCTGCTACTTCGGCCAGTATATCCAGATGCTGCTGTGTTGCAGACTCTGGCGCCATAAGAAACAGCAATTGATTGACAGGACGTCCGTCTGGCGCATCAAAAGGAACACCTTGGGCCAGCCTGATGAAGGCGGCAACAGATTGTTTCAGACCTTTGACGCGACCATGTGGCACGGCAATCCCATCACCCAGCCCCGTTGAGCCCAGGCGTTCCCTGGACAGGAGTGCATCGAACACCGCTGCACGTTCCAGGCCGCAGTTATTTTCAAACAAAAGACCCGCTTGCTCAAAGACCCGTTTTTTACTGGAGGCGGGTAAATCCAAAACGATATTGCTGATCGGCAAAATGCGTGACAAAAGTTTCATATAACGATTATATGATGCGTGCTGAAAGACGCTAGTGAAATACAACGGTGCATCCATTGTGCCCAGCATTAAAAAACCCGCCTGATATGGCGGGTTTGATAGGGCGATCACTCACGCCACTTTGGACGTGAAATAGCGTGCGATCAGGCGGTTTCGAAAGTTTGACGTTTGGCAGCGAGATGACCGTGGTTTTGTGTCCGGTCTTTATGCTGAATGACCTTACGGTCTATTTTGTCGATGAGCAGGTCGATGGATGCGTAGAGGTTTTCTTCGACGGCTTCGCAGTGAATGTCTTTCCCGCGGACGTGAAGGGTAATTTCCGCTCGGTGCTTGAGGGGCTCTAGAGAGAGCATGACCTGTGTGTCAATGACATGATCGAAATGTCGCAATACGCGCGCCATTTTCGTATGAATATATTCCCGGATTGCAGGGGTAACGTCCAGATGGTGACCAGTGATGCTCAGGTTCATATGTAATCTCCTAAAAAGGAAAAAAGGCTGCGCAGATCGCGCGGTGGACAGGGGGTAGGCAGGCTCCTTAAATAAAGTGGGTACAGTCTTAGTGTAGAGGCTTGGCTCAGAAAATCAAGGTGCAATCGTGAGATTGTTTCATTTGGAAACAAGTTTTGACGGTGCGCTGCAGCAACTGCAGGCGATCGACCATGACGCCAGCGTCATGGTTCGTATTACATCTTGAAATGTTCGCCCAGATATACACGCCTGACCGAAGGGTCGTCGACGATCTGGTCGGGCTGGCCAGTTGTCAGGACTTTACCGTCACTGATGATGTAGGCACGGTCACAAATGCCGAGGGTTTCGCGCACATTGTGGTCGGTAATCAGCACGCCGATACCACGGCTTTTGAGAAAACGTACGATCCGCTGAATCTCGATCACGGCGATGGGGTCAACACCCGCAAAGGGCTCATCAAGCAGGATAAAGCGCGGCCGTGTTGCCAGCGCACGCGAAATTTCTACCCGCCGGCGTTCGCCGCCTGAGAGCGAAAGCGCACTGTTGCCCCGGATATGCCCGATCTGCAATTCGTCAAGCAGTACATTGAGTTGTTCTTCGATCTTGGATTTTGAGAATTTCTGGCCGTCATTGTCGACCTGCAGCTCAAGTACGGCCCGGATGTTTTCTTCGACGGTCAGGCGCCTGAATACGGAAGCATCCTGTGGCAGGTAAGAAAGTCCTTTGCGGGCACGTTTATGAATCGGCATGCTGCTGATTGATTCGCCGTCAATTTCGATCCGGCCCGCATCGGCGGCGACCAGTCCTACGATCATGTAGAAGCTTGTGGTTTTGCCGGCACCGTTTGGACCAAGCAGTCCCACGACTTCGCCGCTGTTGACCGAGATCGATACGTCCTGCACAACCATCCTGCCACCATAGGACTTGCGTAACCCGGTCGCGCTTAAGCTGCCCAGGACGGCGACAGGCTGGGATGATGGATCAGTAGTGTTTGAAGATGGCATGCGCGGCTAATTTAGGACGGAAAGGCGGAAAGGGAAAAAGAATGCAAGTTCGTTATTTTTTGGCAGCCGGGATGGTCTCGACAGGCGTACCCTGCTTGGCTCTGCACTCTGCTACGGCGGCTTCGGCACGCACGCGCGGCTGGGCCACCGAGCGTACGCGCCCGCCTGCGTTTGCGGAGTCTGGCCCGGAAAATGCTTCATACGTATCGGTTTTCTGACTGTAGCGTACTTTTTGACCACTCACCGTATCAAACTGCCGGCCGCAGATATAGCGGGTCACGACGGCCTGGCCGATCAACTCAAAAATTTCGTCCCGGCCGTTATATTCGGCCCGCTGGCCCACGCCCTCCAGCACCTCAAAGTTTTCCGGGCGCTCCTGGCGAATGAATACGCGTTTGCCCGACTGAACGGTGGCAACACCAAACTGGGCACCATCGCTCTCCTCTTTCAGGGAGAGGGCATCGGAATTCATGGTCATCAGTCCGCGCGTCATGACAACATTACCCGTAAAGGTGCTTTCGCGTTTGATGTCGTCGTAATGCAGCGTATCAGAGAGAATCTGGGTGCTGGGCTCTTCTTTTGCCGGAGCGGGTTTGGCGTTGGCCGGTTTGGCGTCGGTAACTGGTTGTGCCCAGCTGACGCTTGTGCACACAGACAATGCTGAGATCAGGAGTGTTCGGGCCGTGCATCGAGCGAGAAGTTCAATCATGGTTTTGGCTTTATGGCGGCAGGTTCGGACTGGTCGCTGCGGTCTTTGGCTGCGATGTCCATGTCGGTTGATTTAAGCACGTTTAGTATTTGCGTTGCGTTGTTGTAGCGCATGCCTACACCGTTCATGCGCGATCGTCCGCTCACGGCTATGGCAGGCAGGTCAGTGTACGTGACGTCTTCCTTGACCAGCATGGTGATCTGCTCGCTGCGAAAATTCAAAGGCTGGTGTTCGGCATCGCCCAGGCGCAGCAACACTGCATCGCCCTTCATGACGATCCGGTCACCATCATCGTAAATGGTGGCCGAGCGCGACGTTGCAAGGGTCAGCGGGTATTCGGGGCGCAAGGCAAAAGCACGCGGGCCGAGAACTTCGTAAGAGTTGTCATCTGGAAAGTGCTCCATGACGTCGCCTTCGATGCGGTTGATCACGCGTCCCTGGTCATTGGTGCGCACGAGGACTAGTTTTTTGGCCCAGTTGTCGGCTTCGTGTGTCAGGCGGCTGGGCGGATCGATATCAACCGCCCGCTGGGCGTATTCGGCGGCCCACCAGGTCCCGGCCACGAGAATGAACAGGATGAAGCTTGATACAACGAGGGCGAATCTTTCTTTCATGAAGTCATCCGCTATTGCACTGCACCCGAGCCCAGATGCCCAGGCTGGAAAAATGGACTGAGACGCTGCTGCGCTGCAAGAATCAGGTCGCAACATTCGCGTGCCGCGCCGCGTCCGCCGCCTTGGGTAGAAACCCAGTGCGCAGCCTGTGCGACGTAGGCGGGGGCCTCTGGCACGGAGGCAGCAAAGCCGGCGCGCTGCAAGGCAGGCAGATCAATCAGATCATCACCCATAAAGCCAATCTGCTCAAGTGACAGGTGATGTCGTTCGGCCAGGCTGTTAAGTGCAGCGCCCTTGTCGCGGACGTTTTGCATGACGTCACCTAAACCAAGTTCTGCAGCGCGCCGGTCGACAATGGGGCCTTCTCGGCCTGTGACGAGCGCGACTTTGATACCGCTGACGGCCAGCATTTTGAGCCCGTGGCCATCGAGAGAGTTAAAGCGCTTGAATATCTCGCCCTGTTCGCCATACCAGAGGCTGCCATCGGTGAGCACGCCGTCCACGTCAAACACCATCAGCTGGATATTGGCGAGTCGTGCGCGCAAAGCCTGAGGAATACGGGCCAGTACTAGAGCTTCGGCAGGATGAGGAGGAAGAAGGGGCTTGTTCATATTGATTCAGGGTCAGACAACCTTGGCGGCCATCAAGTCATGCATGTGGAGGGCACCCACCAGGCGCCCGGACAGGTCGGCCACCAGCATCTGGTTGAGCCGGTTGCTATCCATGAATAGCGCCGCATCAACGGCCAGCGCCTCTGGAGAGATGTGTTGAGGATTGCGCGTCATGCCCTGCGTAATCAGGAGTGCGCGAATATCACCTTCGCGTTCGATCAGACGGCGCAAGTCGCCATCGGTAAAAATTCCGGTCGCTTTGCCCTGAGAATCCAGCACGGCAGTCATTCCCATACCTTTTCTGGAGATTTCTTCGAGGGCTTGAAAAATGGTTGCATCTTCGGTGACCGTAGGCAAGGCAGCATCGCGGCGCATGACATCGGCCACGCGGGTCAGCAGTCTGCGTCCCAGTGCGCCGCCCGGGTGCGAGCGTGCGAAGTCCTCGGGGCTAAAGCCGCGAGCCTGCAGGCATGCGACCGCAAGCGCGTCACCCAGCGCGAGCGCGGCAGTAGTGCTGGATGTTGGGGCCAAATTCAGCGGGCAGGCCTCGTGTGAGACGCTCGCGTCGAGATGGGCATCCGATAGGCGGGCAAGTTCAGACTGTGGATTGCCCGTCATGGCGATCACCTTGACACCCAGGCGGTGAGCGGCAGACAGGATCGTGAGCAGTTCCTGGCCAGTGCCAGAATAAGATACCGCGATCAGCAGGTCCTGCGATCCAATCATTCCGATGTCGCCATGGACGGCTTCTGCTGCATGCAGGAAAAATGATGGTGTACCAGTAGATGCAAGCGTGGCAGCAATTTTTCGTGCGATATGGCCTGTTTTACCCAGTCCGCATACGACAACTCGCCCGGAGCAGCCCAGCATCAGGTCTACGGCGCGCACAAAATCATCCCCGAGCCTGTCTTTGAGCTCAAGAATGGCCTGTGCTTCAAGCTCAAGGGTCTGCCGGGCGGAGACAAGCGCAGCGGCTTTTTGGTCTGGATGTGTAAAGGGCATCTGCCAATTCTAAACGCTTCAGGCTTTGGGCGGGGGCAGTTGCATACGCAGGCTTGCTGTGGCACTCTTGACAAGTTATTGGCGCTTGCCGCTTACATGGCTTACCTAGGATTCTGATATGACGACTGCCTCCCCGTTTTCCACCCCCGTTTCGGCCCCTGCGAAGGCTTTTGCGCCGACGCTTGGCACGCCACTGTCTGATACGGCCTTGCGTGTCATGCTGCTTGGCTCAGGGGAGTTGGGTAAGGAGGTCATTATTTCGCTGCAGCGCCTGGGGGTGGAAGTGATCGCCGTCGACCGGTATGCGAACGCCCCTGGTCATCAGGTGGCGCACCGCAGCTACGTTATCGCAATGACTGATCGTGAGGCGTTGCGTGCAGTCATTGAAAAAGAACGTCCCCATGTGATTGTTCCAGAAATCGAAGCCATCGCGACCGACCTGCTGGTTGAACTGGAGGCTGCAGGCAGCGTTCGGGTGACACCGACCGCACGTGCCGCGCAACTCACCATGAATCGCGAAGGCATCCGGCGACTGGCAGCCGAGACACTCGGTCTGCCCACCTCGCCTTACCGTTTTGCCGACACAATTGAGTCACTCGCAAGCGCCACCCGGGAAATCGGCTTCCCCTGTCTGGTCAAACCCGTGATGTCCTCCTCAGGCAAAGGCCAGTCCGTCTTGCGCAGCGACTCCGATATTGCCTTGGCCTGGGATATTGCCCAAAAAGGCGGCCGCGTTGGGGCGGGACGCATTATTGTTGAAGGCTTTATTGATTTTGAGTATGAAATCACGCTGCTGACCGTGCGCGCCCGCGCAGCAGATGGCTCGATTGAGACAAAATTCTGTGAACCGATCGGCCATTTGCAAGTCGATGGCGATTACATCGAAAGCTGGCAGCCTCAGCCAATGTCTGTCAAAGCGCTGGAGCGCGCACGTCAGATTGCGCTAGAGGTCACTGGCAGCCTGGGTGGTCAGGGTATTTTCGGAGTCGAACTTTTTGTCGCTGGTGATGAGGTCTGGTTCTCCGAAGTCAGCCCGCGCCCGCACGATACGGGTCTGGTGACACTGATTTCACAAGTACAAAATGAATTTGAACTGCATGCGCGTGCGCTGCTGGGTTTGCCCGTCGATACGACGCTGCGCGGTCCTGCGGCGAGCAGCGTCATTTATGGCGGCATCGAGGCTAAGGGGGTCTCCTTTGAGGGCGTGGCGCAAGCGCTGGCTGAACCCGGGACTGACATTCGCCTGTTTGGTAAACCAGAGTCCTTCAAAAAGCGGCGCATGGGCGTCGGCCTGGCGAGCGCGGACACCATCGAGGCCGCCCGCCTGAAAGCCAAGCGTGTGTCGTCTGCGGTGCGTGTGCGATGAGCAGCGCCACCTACGCGCCTCTCGCCCACGAAGATCCCCTCGCACTGATCCGTCGCATGATCCGTGATGTACCGGACTGGCCGCAGCCCGGTGTCACGTTTCGCGATATCACCCCGCTCATTCAGGACGCTGCAGCGTTCCGGGCACTGATTGATTTGTTTGTGCTGCGACACATGCGTCAGCGACTCGATCTGGTGGTGGGGATTGATGCGCGTGGCTTTATTTTTGGTAGCGCACTGGCCTATGCCTTGAATGTCGGCTTTGTGCCTGTCCGCAAAAAAGGCAAGCTGCCTTTCAAGACCGTTGGCCAATCCTACACGCTTGAATATGGCAGATCTGAAGTTGAAATCCATGTCGACGCTGTCCAGCCCGGTCAGCGTGTGTTGCTAGTCGATGATCTCGTGGCCACGGGCGGGACCATGCTGGCAGCGATCAGGTTGCTCCAGCAACTTGGCGGCAACGTGGTGGAGGCCGCTGCCATTATTGATTTGCCCGACCTCGGCGGTTCACGTGCGATCGCCAAGACCGAAACCCCTTTCTTCAGTGCCTGTCAGTTCAGCGCAGACTGACCTGCAGTCTGCGCCGGTCCGCCGGGGCGTCAATCTATAAAAACAGCTTGTACGCCGGGTTGTCTGTCTCGTTCCAGTGCGGGTAGCCTAGCGCGTCCAGAAACTCCTTAAACGCCTTCTTGTTACCGGCAGGTACTTGAATGCCGATCAGGATCTGGCCGTAATCAGCTCCTTGATTGCGGTAATGAAACAGACTGATGTTCCAGTCGGGTTTCATGGAGTTCAAAAAGCGAGTCAGCGCTCCCGGACGCTCAGGGAATTCAAAACGGTACAGCAGCTCGTTGGCGGCCGTACCTGAGCGCCCCCCCACCATGTGACGCAGATGCGTCTTGGCCATTTCGTCCTGTGTTAAATCCAGCGTGGCAAACCCGTGCTTGCGGAAATTTTTGGCGATGCGCTCAGGCTCGGCAATGTTTTGGACTTGTATCCCGACAAAGACATGGGCGAGCGCAGAGTCGGACATTCGGTAGTTGAACTCGGTGACATTGCGATTGCCGACCAGTTCGCAAAAGGCGCGAAAACTACCGCGTTGCTCTGGCAGCGTGACGGCAAAGATGGCTTCGCGTGATTCGCCGACCTCGGCGCGCTCGGCCACAAAGCGCAGGCGGTCGAAATTCATATTGGCGCCACAGGCGATGGTGATCAGTGTGCGGCCCTTGAGCTGGTGATCAATGGCGTACTGCTTGGCACCCGCGAGCGCCAGTGCGCCGGCAGGCTCGAGTACGCAGCGCGTATCCTGGAAAACGTCCTTGATCGCGGCGCAGATCGCGTCCGTATCGACCAGGATATAGTCATCGACGTATTCGCGTGCCAGTCGAAAGGTTTCCACACCGACTTGTTTGACGGCGGTGCCATCAGAAAAGAGTCCGACGTCAGTCAGGTGCACGCGCCGGCCTGCGCGCACACTGCGGACCATTGCGTCAGAGTCTACAGTCTGTACCCCGATGATTTTGATTTCGGGACGAAGCTGTTTGACATAGGCGGCGATGCCACTGATGAGGCCTCCGCCGCCAATCGCGACAAAAATCGCATCAATCGGGCCAGGATGCTGACGCAGGATCTCCATGCCAATCGTGCCTTGCCCCGCGATGACATCGGGATCGTCAAAGGGGTGCACAAAGGTCATCTTGCTTTTTTTCTCGAGCGTCAGCGCATGCTCGTAGGCATCAGTAAAGCTGTCACCCTGTAGCACCACTTCGGCGCCCAGCGCACGAACAGCATCAATTTTGACCACTGGTGTCGTGGTGGGCATGACAATGACGGCTTTGCAGCCAAGCCGTTTGGCTGAAAGTGCCACGCCCTGTGCATGGTTGCCGGCAGAGGCTGCGATCACGCCACGGCTCAGTGCGGCAGGACTCAGATGTGCCATCTTGTTGTAGGCGCCACGCAGCTTGAAGCTGAATACGGGTTGTGTATCCTCTCGCTTGAGCCAGATGTTGTTGCCTGAGCGTGCAGAAAGCTGGGGCGCCAGCTCGAGCGGCGTCTCCACTGCGACGTCATACACTTTCGAGGTGAGAATACGTTTGAGATAATCCGTTGACATAATGTTCCTGAGGGGCAGTGCTGTCTGAAATAACATTATCCCATGTGGGTTGCCTGGGTATTGCAATAAACGATTAAGGCCAGGGGGGCACATTCTGAACGACTTTGTACAAACAGTGATCAACTGGTTTGCTCTGCCTGAGGTCGGGCTGGGCGCTGTTTTCCTGGTCAGCATCCTTGCTTCTACCATTCTGCCCCTGGGCTCTGAGCCTGCTTTACTGGCATACGTGGCGTTGTCCCCGGATGCCGTGTGGCCGGCAATTGGCGTGGCAACCTTTGGTAATACGCTCGGTGCAGTGATCACTTTCTGGATGGGGGCGGGCGCACACCGGGCGCTGGCCCGCACGTCTGGTGCGCCGCCCGGACGCTGGCAACGCCGGGCCGAGGCACTGGCAGATCGTTTTGGCGCGCCCATATTGCTGTTTTCCTGGGTGCCATTCATTGGTGATCCGCTGTGCGCGGTGGCGGGCTGGTTACGCTTGCCTTTCTGGCACTGCCTGGGCTGCATCGCCCTCGGCAAATTTGTCCGGTATGCGGTCGTCTGCGGGGTGCTTCTCCACTTTTTTGCACCTGGGCATTGACAATCCAGAGGGCTATGGGGGTATTACTGGGCGAATTGACTAATCGCTTAAAATAAAGAGCCCTGGGCAACCTTTTATCAGACCTATACCTATGAACGCCCCGTTTGCCAGTCATCTTCTCAGCGTAGCGCCGCCCGCAGAAACACAAGCCAGGTTGCGCGAGATCCCCTACAACTACACGTCTTTTTCTGATCGTGAGGTCGTATGCCGCCTGCTGGGGGATGATGCATGGAATTTGCTGTCAGACTTGCGTGGCGAACGCCGCACGGGCAGATCGGCACGCATGCTTTACGAGGTGCTGGGCGATATCTGGGTCGTACGTCGCAACCCCTATCTGCAGGATGATCTGCTCGATAACCCCAAGCGCCGCAAACTGCTCATTGAGGCCATGCAGCATCGTCTGGCCGAGGTGCACCGGCGCAGGGTTTCAGATGACGCTGATCGAGACGAAAAAGTTGCGAGCCTGCTGGACCGCGCGCATGCCGCCATCAATACGTTTGAAGAAGGCTTTGCCCAGACGGCCAAACTGCGTCGCCAGGTCACTCGCGTCCTGGGCAAGCTGACGGCACGAGACAATATCAAGTTTGATGGGTTGTCGCGCGTTTCGCACGTGACCGATGCGACCGACTGGCGCGTTGAGTACCCGTTCGTGGTGCTGACGCCTGATACCGAAGAAGAAATCGCCGCTATGGTGCGTGGCTGTATCGAGCTGGGCCTGACCATCGTGCCGCGTGGTGGTGGCACCGGGTACACGGGTGGCGCGATTCCGCTGACCTGGAGGTCGGTGGTCATTAATACCGAAAAACTCGACACCCTGGGCCCGGTCCAGACCGGCTCATTGCCAGGTGTGGAGACCCAGGTTGCCACGGTGCGCGCAGGCGCCGGTGTGGTGACCAAGCGCGTTTCTGAAGCTGCTGACCAGGCAGGGCTCGTGTTTGCTGTCGATCCGACCTCGGCCGAAGCCTCCTGTGTGGGGGGCAACGTCGCCATGAATGCGGGCGGCAAAAAAGCCGTGTTGTGGGGCACTGCGCTCGACAACCTCGCCTGGTGGCGGATGGTTGATCCCGATGGCAACTGGCTTGATGTCACGCGTCTCGATCACAATCTGGGCAAAATCCACGATGCCCCGCTGGTCCGCTTTGAGTTGCAGTGGTCAGATGGCGCATTCCCTGCTGGCGAGCGTCCGCTGCGCGCAAAAATGCTGGAAATCCCTGGCTCGCATTTTCGTAAAGTGGGTCTTGGCAAAGACGTGACAGACAAGTTCCTGGCAGGTTTGCCGGGTGTGCAAAAAGAAGGCTGTGATGGCCTGATTACTGCTGCCCGGTGGGTGTTGCATCGTATGCCGACCCACGCGCGCACAGTCTGCCTGGAGTTTTTTGGTCAGGCGCGTGAAGCCATTCCCTCCATTATTGAAATTAAAAACTATATCGATACGGCGGGCCGTGCGCGCGGTGCGCTGCTCGCAGGACTCGAACACCTTGACGAGCGCTATCTGCGTGCGGTGGGTTATTCAACCAAGAGCAAGCGCGGTGTATTGCCCAAGATGGTATTGATCGGCGACATTGTCGGCGATGATGAGAGTGCAGTCGCTGCGGCCACCAGCGAAGTGGTGCGCCTGGCCAATACGCGGCATGGCGAAGGCTTTATCGCGGTCAGTGCCGAGGCACGCAAAAAATTCTGGCTGGACCGTTCACGTACGGCTGCGATCGCGCGCCATACCAACGCCTTCAAGATCAATGAGGACGTCGTGATTCCGCTGGGCCGGATGGGCGAATACACCGATGAAATCGAGCGTATCAATATTGAACTCTCGACCCGCAACAAGCTTAAATTGCTCGATGCTCTGCAAACCATACTTGAGGGGCCGCTGCCCATTGCCAAGCTGGACCGTGCCACCGAAGAAGGCGTCTCGATTGAAGAGGCGCTCGACGAACGTCGTCGTCAGGCCATCGAGATGCTGGAGAATGTGCGTGTGCGCTGGCAATGGGTACTGGATCAGCTGGATACCCCCTTGGTACAAGCTCTGCCGGTACTTGCTGAAAATGGCTTGACCGCACTCGTGGCCACGCTGGGCGAGCGACTCGCCCGAGAGCCGCAGGCACGCATGTTTGATGTCGTGCAGGATCGCACCCTGCGTATTTCCTGGAAGACAGAAGTCAGGGCCGAACTTGAGGGGTTTTTTGGCGGAACCGACTTTGCACCAGTCCTGGCAGAATTGCAGGCGATCCACGACAAAGTGCTCAAGAGCCGGGTGTTTGTTGCGCTCCATATGCATGCGGGTGATGGCAACGTGCACACTAATATCCCCGTGAATTCTGATGACTACGAAATGCTGCAGGAGGCCAACGAGGCTGTGGTGCGCATCATGCAGATTGCACGCGATCTGGATGGCGTCATCTCGGGTGAGCATGGCATTGGTCTGACCAAGTATGAATTCATGACGGCGGCTGAACTCGCGCCTTTCCAGCAGTACAAGCGTGAAATCGATCCGGGCGATCACTTCAATGCCGGCAAGCTCATGCCTGGCGCAGATTTGCGCCATGCCTGGACGCCGAGCTTTGGCCTGATGGGGCATGAGTCGATCATCATGCAGCAAAGCGATATTGGCGCGATCAGCAATTCGATCAAGGATTGCCTGCGTTGTGGCAAGTGCAAGCCAGTCTGTGCAACACATGTGCCCCGTGCAAATCTGCTGTACTCGCCACGCAATAAGATCCTGGCGACTTCCTTGCTGATTGAAGCGTTCCTGTACGAAGAGCAGACGCGCCGCGGCATCAGTCTCAAGCACTGGGAAGAGTTCGAAGACGTCGCTGACCACTGTACGGTTTGCCACAAATGCTACAACCCTTGTCCTGTTGATATTGATTTCGGCGATGTCTCAATGCAAATGCGCGCGCTGTTGCGCCGCATGGGACACAAGTCGTTTAATCCAGGCACGACTGCTGCGATGTTCTTTTTGAACGCCAAGGATCCCGCTACGATCAACGCGACACGTCAGGCAATGATTGGCGTGGGCTACAAGCTGCAGCGCATGGCGAATAACTTCCTGTCTAAGTTCGCACGCAAGCAGACGGCTCATCCACCTGCGACGGTGGGCAAACCGCCCTTGCGTGAGCAGGTTGTGCACTTCATCAATAAGAAAATGCCCGGTGGCTTGCCCAAGCAGACCGCACGCAAACTGCTTGATATTGAAGACGCAGATTACGTGCCGATTATCCGCAACCCCCAGACTTCGGCCGAAACCGAGGCCGTGTTCTATTTTCCGGGCTGTGGTTCGGAGCGCTTGTTTTCACAGGTTGGGCTCGCGACACAGGCCATGCTCTGGCATGCAGGCGTCCAGACCGTGCTGCCTCCCGGAGCGCTGTGCTGCGGCTATCCGCAGCGTGCCAATGGGATGTCTGACAAAGCTGAGCAAATCATTACGGATAATCGCGTGCTGTTTCACCGCGTGGCCAACACATTGAACTACCTCGACATCAAGACGGTTGTCGTGAGTTGTGGCACCTGTTATGACCAGCTGGCAGGTTACGAGTTTGAAAAGATATTTCCTGGTTGCCGGTTGATCGATATCCATGAATACCTGCTCGAAAAAGGCATCGCTCTGGAAGGCGTTTCCGGCGTGCGGTATATGTATCACGATCCTTGTCATACTCCGATGAAGTTGCAGGATCCGATGAAAACGGTTCGCGCACTGGTTGGCGACTCGACGATCAAGACTGAGCGCTGTTGCGGTGAGTCTGGAACGCTCGCGGTCACCCGGCCTGATATTTCAACGCAGATTCGCTTCCGCAAAGAAGAGGAGCTCGACAAAAATAATGCCGCATTGCGTGCTGACGGTTACACGGGCGAGGTCAAGGTCCTGACCTCCTGTCCTTCCTGTCTGCAAGGCTTGTCGCGGTTTGAGGACGATACCGGTGCAAAGGCCGATTACATCGTGGTCGAAATGGCGCGTCATATTCTGGGTGAAAACTGGCTGGAAGAATATGTCGCCAAAGCCAATAGTGGTGGTATTGAGCGCGTGCTGGTTTAAATTTTGGGGTGCTCGCATATGCAATTCATTTCTGAAGCTCAATCATCTGCCGTTGTTACACACGAGATGGCATTTGATGCGATTCGAGGTGCACTGATTGCTGCGAGCCAGGACTCTGGCAAGGTGTTCCCGGCATTGATTGCGCACGGCTCGGATCCGGTTAATCGTTTTTCGGTCAAGTCGGGTGCAACCGATACGCTCGCGGGTCTGAAAATGGGTTTTATCTGGCCCGGCAATACGGCTAAAGGTCTGAAAACACACAACTCCGTCACGGTCCTGTTTAATCAGGATGTCGGAGGCGTGCGCGCGGTGATCGAGTCGGGCGTTGTGAATGCCTATCGCACTGCAGCCGCGGATGCAGTGGCAACGCAGGCGCTGTCCCGCGCGGACGCCAGAATTCTGACTGTGTTTGGCGCAGGCAATCAGGCACGCTACGATTGCCTGGCCATTGCACGGATTCGCAACATCGAGCGTGTGCTGGTCGTCAGTCGCGATCCTGAGCGGGCCAGGCAGTTCCAGCAAACACTGGCAGAACATGGGCTAGAGGTTGAGCGTGTCAGTGCCGTGCAGGGCTGTGCGCGTGCCGATATCATCGTGACCGCCACACCTTCGACTGCCCCATTGTTTGATGGACGTTTGGTGCGTCCCGGCACACATATCTCATGTATGGGTACGGATGGCGTGGGCAAGCAGGAGCTTGATCCGGAATTACTTGCGCGTGCAGAGCTTTTTTGCGATTTGCCCCAGCAATCTGTCGCGATTGGTGAGTTTCAGCATGTCGCTGAACGTATCAAAAGTGGCGCTCTCAATTTGACACAAATTGGCCGGGCGCTATCCGGCCAGGCCACAGGCCGCACGAACGATCAGGCAATTACTGTATTTGACAGTTCAGGGATTGCCTTGCAGGATCTGTATATCGCTGAGTGTATTTTGCAGGCCTGCACGCAGCACTAGTACGCGTCAGACGCCGACCTCAATTCCGTTTGCGATCAGCGCATCGCGGATAGCCTGCGCAAAGGCGGGTGCTCCAGGCTGATCGCCATGAATGCACAGCGTATCGGCACGCACACGGATGGTCGAGCCATCATTTGCGACCAGCGTGCCCTGCTGAACCATTTGCAACACCTGTTTGATCGAGACGTTGACGTCTTCAATCATGGCGCCCGGCTTGTTGCGCGGACTGAGCGTGCCATCCGGGGAGTAGGTGCGATCGCCAAAAACTTCGCTTGCAACCTTCAGGCCAAGGGACTCGGCAATGTCGAGCATTTTGCTGCCTGCCAGGCCATAGAACACCAATGCAGGATTGACATCGTAGGTCGCTTGCGCAAGTGCGCGTGCAAGACCTTCGTCCTTGACTGACATGTTGTAGAGCTGTCCGTGTGCCTTGACGTGCCGCAACCTGGTGCCTTGCGAGGTGGCCACGGCGGCAAGCGCACCGATTTGCACGACCATCATGTCGTAGGCCTCCTGGTCGGTGATCGCCATGTTACGGCGGCCAAAGCCTTGCAGATCCGGCAAGCCGGGGTGTGCGCCCAGTGATACGCCATTTTTAATTGCGGCTGCGACTGTTTTGCGCATCGTGGCGGGATCTCCGCCATGAAAGCCACAGGCGATGTTGGCTGAGGAGACAAAGGGCAAAATCGCTTCGTCGTTGCCCATTTTCCAGGCGCCAAAACTCTCGCCCATATCGCAGTTCAAATCAATGTTGAGTGTCATGGTTGTGTCCGGTGATCAAGCAGGTGGGCGCGCACAGGCGCGAGGGTCTGTGCAAGTGTGTTGAAGGCGAGGCAGCGGGCTACATCGAGTGCTTGTGCATAGTCGAGCGTCACCACCTCAAAGCCCAGAGAGTCACCCGGACCCATCTGTGCGAGTACGGGCAGGTCGACCGTGGCCACATAGGCTATTTTTGGATAACCTCCTGTTGTCTGACGATCCGCCATCAATATGATGGGCTGGCCGCCGGCCGGGACCTGGATCGTGCCAAACGTTGTAGCCTCGGAAATCATCTGTCTGGGAACGCTGAGCATGACTTGTGGACCTTGCAGGCGGTAGCCCATGCGTTCGGAGTCCGGCGTGATGCGAAAGACGCCCTGAACGATGGCTTTCCGGCTGGCCTCAGTGAAGTCTGGCCACTGGCTGCCCGGCACGATGCGGATCTTGTCGCGTACGGTAGGGGCCAGCGCAGCCGGCAGATAGATCCTGATAGACCAGAGGTCAAGCGCGAGATCCTCAAGACCGTCTTCAGCAAGGGGGTGGCACAGAGGAATCTGGTCGCCGCGTTTGAGCGCACGTCCTTGCCAGCCGCCCATCGCACTGCGGATAAACGTGCTGCTGGAGCCAAGCACTGGCGTCAGGTCAAAGCCGCCATGCACGGCAAGATAGCTGCGTGTGCCGGATTTGCGTGCGCCAAAAGAAAGCGTGTCTTGTTCCCGAACGATCACGGGGCGATTCAATGCCATGGGATGACCGTTTAACGTTGCACTCAGGTCTGCCCCAGTGAGGGCGATACAGCAGGCCGTGGTGAACTGTAGTGAGGGACCCGTGAGCGTGATTTCAAGACTGGCGCAATCGTGATCGTTGCCCACAAGCAGATTAGCAAACTGATGGGCGCGTTGATCCATGACGCCTGAGCATGGCACCCCCAATTGCTGATATCCGACACGACCCAGATCCTGAAAGCTCGACAGCATGCCGGGTTTTAATACGATGATGCTCATGCCGTGGGCCCGCCCTGCGATGCAACGATCAGGTCAAACTCTTCGGGTGAAATCGGCATAAAACGGACCCTGTCGCCAGGCATCAGCAGGGCAGGCGGCACACGGTTTGTTTCAAACATGTTCAGAGGTGTTGCACCCAGAATATGCCAGCCTCCCGGCAAGCGGTTGGGGTAGATCGAGGTTTGCCGGTTTGCGATTGCAACTGAGCCCTTGGGTACTGCCGTGCGTGGCACGTCGCGCCTGGGAATGGCGAAGGCGGCGTCATGCAGGCCAATGTAAGGGCTGCCTGGTGCAAAGCCAAGCATGAAGACCATGCTGCCCGGTGCAGTGTGCAGTGCAATGACTTGATCTTCAGTCATCCCGATGGTGCGTGCGACCTCTGCGAGGTCGGGGCCATGCACGCCGCCGTAACAAACCGGGATCTCAACCTCGCGAGATGAAGCGCTGACCGGTGGCAGGCCGCGCGCAATCAGCGATGCAATCGCACCCGACAGGCGGTCGAACGTGGCACAGTCGGGCCCTGCTGTCGGGTGGTAGTGCAGGGCAACAGAGGTGTAGGAGGGCACGACATCGGTAACGCCCGTTAGATTTTCTGCACGGATGACCTCTACTGCAGACAGACAGATCAGACCCGTCTGCAGATTGATTTCGCTGCCGAAATCAATGCTCAGGCAGCGGTCACCCTGGGCGCGGATTGTGTAGCCCGGAGCGGGGTCTGGGGTTTTTGATACTGAAGCCGACACAGCGCGTTATTTCGCAAACAGCGAGTCCATGTTTTTAAAGGCTTTGAATTCAAGAGCATTGCCCGACGGATCCATGAAGAACATGGTGGCTTGCTCGCCGACTTCGCCTTTAAAGCGCACGTAGGGCTCAATCACGAATTTGGTACCAACAGCCTTGAGTTTTTCGGCCATGACTTCCCACTGTGGGATAGACAGGACTGCGCCAAAGTGACGGACAGGAACCTGATGGTCATCGACTGAGCTGGTTTGTTTATGGCCGCACTCATCTGGTGCCAGGTGGGCAACGATCTGGTGACCGTAAAAGTCGAAGTCTACCCATTCTGGTGAACTCCTGCCCTCACCACAGCCCAGCAGGCCAACATAAAACTGGCGGGCTTCTTCGATGTCGCGAACGGGAAAGGCCAGGTGGAAGGGGGGCATAGCGGCTTGAGCAGACATTTAAAAACTCCGGCATGGATCAGATGCAAGGCAGCCACCCATTGGCTGCGCAGATTGCTGCGCATTTTTGCGCAAGCCACGAGTTTATGCCTTTTATGATTGAAGAAAAAGTGATTCTTGACGTAATGGGCTTCAGTCTTCTTCGGACACCCGGTCTGCAGAGAACAGCAAGCTGAATGTGCTGCCCTGGCCAAGCTTGCTCTGGACGTCCAGCCGGGCATCATGGCGCATCGCTACATGCTTGGCGATCGCCAGGCCGAGGCCGGTGCCGCCAAGCGCACGCGAGCGACCCCGGTCCACGGTATAAAAGCGCTCGCTGAGTCTGGGCAGGTGTTCTGAAGCAATTCCTGGTCCGGTGTCCGTGACGCTGAAACATGCCGACGCATCGGCGCGCCTGAGCCAGCGCACGGTAATGTGGCCGCCCGCGGGTGTGTAGCGCACCGCATTGGTCAGCAGATTGGTCATCGCAGAAGCAATTTCCGAAGGATGACCCAGCAAGTTCAGATCAGGCGTGATCTGCCAGTCGAAGATATGCCGTGATGCGGAGAGGACTTCAACCTGCTGGCGCGCAGTGTCAAGCAATGCGGACACATTGACGTGCAGCCGTTCGGCATGAGGTGAGGTCTCGAGAGCAGAAAGCGTGAGCAGGTCAGTGACCAGCGCCTCCATGCGCAGCGCCTGCTCGTGCATCATGGTCAGATATTGCCTGGACTGCTCGCCTGATATCGCCCCTACCGGAGCATCCAGCATCGTCTCAAGAAATCCCGATAGCACCGTCAAAGGAGTGCGCATTTCATGCGAGACGTTGGCGACAAAATCACGGCGCGTGGTTTCGAGTTTCTCAATCTGGGTCAGGTCACGCGTCATTAATAACAACTGATCTCCTGCATATGGCACCAGCCGCATCATGAGGCTCTGGTCGTGCGCACCCAGTGTCAGTTTGAGTAACAAAGATTCAGGCCATTCTGTTTGTCTGGCATAGGCCACAAAGGTGGGTGATCGCATCAGATTCAGGAGGTTTTGGCCAATATCCTGATTCTGTTTGAGATGCAGCTGTTTTTCGGCCGCGACATTGAACCATCGGATCTGGAAGTCCCTGTTCAGCGTGACAGCACCCAAAGGCAGTGCCTGGGCCGCTGACATCACAGCGGCGTTTGTTTCCTGTAGCTCGCGAACGGCCAGGGCCTGGCCGCGTGTGTGACGATACAGGCTAGCGACCATGTCCTCCCATTGTCCAACGTCGGCAGGCGGGTCGGTTTCGGGTTGGGCCGCCCAGGCAGCCACACGACCCGCCTGGTGACGGCGGATGGTCAGCATGAGACCGCAGGCGATGGCGAGCGCAACCCAGCCGATCGTCGTCTGCCAGAGGTATTCAATACCGAAGGCCAGCGCGGACCAGAAGAGGAACCAAAGTAGTGTGCGTAACCAGCTCATGTGGTCTATTTTCGCATCAGTGCGATCAATCCCGCCAGCAAGGGCTGCATCCCGTTACGCACGGGGCGGACGCGCAGTAAACCGATAGCCGCTGCCACGGACGGTCTCGACATGCACGTCATGCCCTGTTGGTTCGAGTGCTTTGCGCAGTCTGCGGATATGAACATCGACGGTGCGCTCTTCGACAAACACATGATCACCCCAGACCTGGTCGAGCAGCTGACCACGTGAAAACACGCGTTCGAGGTGGGTCATGAAAAAATGCAGCAGTCGAAATTCGGTCGGTCCAATTGGCAGGGACTGGCCGCGCCCGGTTAGTCTATGGGCGATCGGATCGAGCTGCAGACCATCGATGTCAATCATGTCATCGGTCAGCTGGGGCGCGCGCCGACGCAGGACGGCCTTGATGCGTGCCATCAGCTCTTTTGGTGAAAACGGCTTTGTAATGTAATCGTCGGCACCTGCTTCGAGGCCATCCACCTTGTCTTGTTCCGCACCCTTGGCGGTCAGCATGATGACCGGCACCATGCGCGTGCGCTCGTCGCTGCGCAGTTTGCGTGCCAGCGTCAGGCCCGATGCCCCGGGTAGCATCCAGTCCAGCAGGATCAGGTCAGGCAATTCGGCCCGGATGAGTGTTTCGGCCTGTGAAACATCAAAGGCCCTCAGCACTTTATGACCCGCAAAGGACAGGTTGACTGCGATCAGTTCCTGAATTGCTGGCTCGTCTTCGACAACTAGGATGGTGCTGGACATGGAGATCCGCCTGAAATGTGCCCGCCGGTATGACGACTATATTGCAATAATATGGTGTCAATGTGTCATGTTTATGACACCACGGAAAATCCGTCTTGAGCGGCGGATTGAGCCTGCTGCGATAATCAGCATTCTTGTTCAGAAAACAGTCGGGTATTTCAATGTCTGAAGACAAAACGCACTTTGGTTACCAGACGGTCGCCGAATCCGAAAAAGCCAGTAAGGTTGCCGAGGTGTTCCATTCGGTTGCCTCCCGTTATGACGTCATGAATGACCTGATGTCAGCAGGCTTGCACCGGATCTGGAAGGCCTTCACCATTGGCCGCGCTGCGGTGCGCCCGGGCATGCGGGTGCTCGATATCGCC
>CANCOC010000047.1 GCA_947379755.1 Alcaligenaceae bacterium
GTCAGTGCACCAAAGGCCACAAACTCTCCCTGGGGAATAAAGATGACGCGGGTGACTGCAAACACCAACACCAAGGCCAGACCAAGCAAGGCATAGATCGCACCGTTGACGATGCCATCCTGCAATAGGATCAAAGCAATTGTGAAGTCCATCTGTTACCTATTCGAAGAAAAGGCGCACCCAGTGATCAGGAGTGCGCCTTTTTCAGGCTATCAAAAAAATGATCAGTTAAAGCGCCGGTTGATACACCCACTTGCCGCCTTCGATCTTAACAATGACACGTGCACGGTCATCAAAACCAGCATGATCTGTGGGCGACATATTAAACACACCATGTGAAACTGGCAGGTTTTTAATATTCTCGATCGCATCGCGCATGGCTACACGGAATTCTGGCGTGCCAGGTTTTGCGCCCGTCTTGAGGGCTGCAGGCAGGGCTGCGACCACAAGCTGCCCAGCATCCCACATGTGGCCACCAAACGTACTGATCGAGCCAGGGCCATTGGCCGCTTCGTATTTCTGAACATAGTCCAGCGCGGATTTCTTGACTGGATTGCTGTCAGGCATTTGAGCCGCTACCAGCATTGGGCCTGCAGGCAGCAAGGTACCTTCGCAATCTTTGCCACAGACACGCAAAAAGTCATTGTTTGCCGAACCGTGTGTTTGATAGATCTGGCCCTTGTAGCCACGCGCGACCAGTTCTTTTTGCGGCAATGCTGCAGGTGTTCCTGCGCCAGCAATCAGAACAGCGTCCGGCTTTGCGGCCAGGAGCTTGAGCACCTGTCCCGTTACGCTGGTATCGGTGCGTGCGTATTTTTCGACGGCATCAATCTTGATGCCCTGCTTTTCGGCAGCCTCTTTCATGACTGCCAGCCAGCCATCACCATAGGCATCTGCAAAACCGATGAAGCCCAGTGTTTTGTAGCCTTTCTTTTTCATGGCATCAGCAAGAGCAGTCGCCATCAGCGCATCATTCTGTGGTGTCTTGAATACCCATTTACGCTTGTCATCCATCGGGTCAACGATACGCGCGCTCGCAGCCACACTGATCATGGGCACCTTTGACTCAGCCGCCACATCAATCATGGCAAGTGAACCAGGTGTGACGGAGGTGCCAATCACGACATCGACGTTATCTTCGGAGATCAGTTTGCGGGCGTTCTTGACGGCCTGCGTGGTGTCCGTTGCATCATCAAGAATGACATATTCGATTTTTTGTCCTGCGACTTCAGTGGGCAGCAGTGCAACAGTATTGCGCTCGGGGATCCCCAGCGATGCTGCCGGACCAGTCGTTGCGAGCGTGACACCCACTTTGACCTGAGCCAGCGTCACGATTGGAAATGCGAGTGCCAGCGCAAGCGCTACACGGGTTGAAATCGAAGCGTGCGAACGAATCATTTTTGTCTCCTGATGACTGCATGACACCCGGATGGATGGCTGCGTCTGGATTGAAGTTATACAAAAAAAACGATTATAGGTTCAAAACAGTATCAAATTGAACGACTATTTGATTAGGACATTCCCTGATAGCTGACAAAAAACATAATGAAAACATCGCTTAAGCATATATTGCGCACCTCAGGCTAGACCAAATTTAATCTGCGGATCCGCTGGGCAACGACCGCAGCGACAACGGCTTTGGCAATATCACCAGGCACAAATACCAGCATCACCCACAGCGCTCTAGGCAAATCCATTCCTGCCACGCTGGCCATCCAGGGAATACCAATCGCATAGACCAGCACGACGCCACCCAGTACGCTTGCGAGCCAGCAACGCAGGATTTGCAAGCCTGTGCCAGCCCCTTGCGGCGAGTGTGCTTGCATATAGGCACGGGGCCGGCCGGCCAGCCAGCCTGTCAGCATGGCACCAGGTATCAGTCCCAAGAGAAAACCCCCAGTGGGGCCCGCCAGGACCGCCAGTCCAGCCCGCCCGCCCGGCAGCACCGGAATCCCGATCAGGGCCAAGGAGACATACAGCAGCAGCACCAGGCCACCCCGCACGGGCCCCAGGATCAGACCTGCCAGCATGACGCCAAACGTCTGCAGCGTCACAGGTACAGGCACACCCGGCATCGGAATCGGCGGAATCAGACCCAGCACGACGATCAGCGCAGCAAACAGTGCCACTAAAACAATATCTTTGGTTTTCAAACGATGTTTCCTTGGTCAATATGAAATCAACAACCGTTATCTGCAGATCGAACGCGCATCAATGGCTTCGGCGATTTCTTCAGCACGCCTGATGGTACGCAGCAACATCGGCACTAGCATGCTGAGCACTCCGGGTTTCAGTCCTCTCGCAGCCTGCGCCTCGCGGATATCGTGCCACTGCAAACCAAGCTCTGGAATCAATCGCAGCGTCAACCCACACGCAAGCGATACGCGTTCGGCACTGACCCAGCCCAGACGATCCAGCGGCATAAGCAGATACTGAATGACAGACATCATCTGAGTGATCGGCGTTGTCATTGAGACCAGCTGGGCCGCAAGAATCAAGGTCGACAGGCGCAACAGCATTTCGGCTGCAATCACTGGCGACTGCACCAGTGCACTATAGGTGCCCAGCACCAGCATGAACCAGCCCAGCAGCCTGACCTGCTGCCATATCCGCCTGAACGTCACGCCTGACCAGGCAACGAGCCCAAGCATCAGGATCAGGGCCAGCAACAGGATCAGCCATTGTTGCACCCACATCAGTGTGGCCCCTGTCAGTGCAAGCGCGGCAAGCTTGATCCCAGCCGGCAGGCGCTGCAAGACGCCCTGCCCCTGGACATACACAGAATCCGTCATGCGCAATGCTCGCGGTACCAGGCAACCGCAGTGGCCGGTGTGCCATCAAACGCCAGACGACCTTCGCCAATCACTAGCACCCGGTCCATGGTCTGCATCAGATCCAGATCATGGCTCACGATAATGGACGGCTGTGGCAACGCAGACAGCAGTCTTTCAAAGTGATTGCGCAGGCGCAGATCAAGCTGGGTCGTCGGCTCATCGAACACCAGGATTTCGGGTGCAGTCGCAAGCACTGCCGCCAGAGCCACCAGTTGACGCTCGCCGCCCGACAGGGTGTGGGTCAGTCGATCGGCCAGGTGAGCAATGGCGAGTTGCTCCAGTGCGGCACCGGCACGTTCGCGCCTGCGGCCCGCATCGGGCTCGCGATGTTTCAACCCAAACTCGATGTCTTCGTGGACCACTGGAAATACGATCTGATTGTCGGGATTCTGAAAGACAAAGCCGACTTTGCGCCGAATGGCCATGACATCCTGACGGGTATCCAGCGCATCGACCTGCACCTGTCCGGAATGGGGCAATAACAGACCATTGATCAGCCGGATCAGCGTGCTTTTGCCTGAGCCATTGGGACCCATCACCCCAATGCGATGCTCCGCCAGGGTCAGATTGATCCCGGACAGCACGGTTCGCGCATCCCGATGGACAAAAACGTTTTTAAACTCGATTAACATGGCAAAAGATTATGCCCCAGAACCTTTTTTAAAAACGGCACTCCAACCTCACATATGCAAAAAGTTATCAAATCTGACGCAGACTGGAAATCACAGTTATCACAGGACGAATACTACGTCGCCCGCCAGAAAGGAACCGAACGTCCTTTTACAGGCAAGTTCTGGGATCACAGGGCGCTCGGCATTTACCGCTGTGTCGGCTGTGGTACGCCCCTGTTCGCCTCAGATACCAAATTTGATGCAGGTTGCGGCTGGCCCAGCTATTTTGAACCAATCGACCCAAACAACGTCAAAGAAGAAGTCGATGTCACTCATGGCATGACGCGTACCGAGGTCATGTGCAATGTGTGTGACAGCCATCTTGGTCATGTTTTTCCGGATGGACCACCACCGACGGGGTTGCGCTATTGCATTAATTCCCTGTCCCTGACCTTTGAGCCGATCAATCCATGAAAAAATTCCTCTTTGATCTGTTCCCCCTGATTCTGTTTTTTGCAGCATTCAAGTTTGCTGACATTTACACCGCAACTGCGGTCGCCATGGCTGCTGCCATTCTGCAGATTGTCTGGATCAAACTGACCGGCAAAAAAATCGAAGGTATGCACTGGATCAATCTGGGCGTTATTGTGGTGTTTGGCGGGATGACGCTCTGGCTCAAGGATGACACATTCATCAAGTGGAAACCAACCGTTCTCTACTGGTTGTTTGGCAGCGCACTGCTGATCAGCAAACTGTTCATGGGCCGCAATCTGATGCAAAAATTGCTGGGTGAAAAAATCTCCATGTCGGACAAAGCCTGGACGCGCATGAACGCCAGCTGGGCCATATTTTTTCTCTGCGCGGGCGGCGTCAATCTGTTTGTGGCGTTTTCAGGTCTGTTCACTCAGGATCAGTGGGTCAGCTTTAAAGTCTTCGGTTTGATGGGGCTGCTGATTGTCTTTGTGATCGGACAGTCTGTCTGGCTTGGCAAACATATTGAGCACCCAGATGCCCTGGCAACGGATCCTGCCAAACCGGCGGCAATCAAACATGACTAATCCACACCTGGAGCTATTACGCGTGCGCCTGGGGGCACTCGACGCCCTCGAACTCGATATTCAGGATGAGTCCCACCTGCATGCCGGCCACGCTGGAAGTCAGGGGGGTGCCAGCCACTTTCGGGCCACAATTGTGGCGCAATGTTTTTCTAACCTGACGATGATTGCGCAGCATCGGCTGGTGTATGATCTTTTGCGCGATTTAATCCCATACCCGATTCATGCGCTCGCGCTGTCGACTCGGGCGCCATCCAAAGGAAATTCATGAAACGTATCATTATGTTGGTTGCTGCATTAGTAGTTGCCGCTCCAATCTATGCTCAAAACGTGGCAACAGTGAACGGCAAAGCCATCACTCAAGCCAGCGTCGATCAATTTGTCAAACTGCTTGTCACACAGGGTGGAACAGATTCCCCCCAACTGCGCGAACAGGTCAAACAAGAATTGATCAATCGCCAGGTCATGGTGCAAGCCGCTGACAAAGCAGGCATTGCTAAGGATCCAACGATCACTACAGAACTCGAACTCGCTCGTCAGGGCATTCTGGTTCGCGCACTGATGGCCGAATATCTGAAAAAGAACCCAATCACTGAAGCTTCAATCAAAGCAGAATACGAAAAGCTGAAAAAAGCTGAAGATGGCAAGTTTGAATACTCTGTTCGCCATATCCTGGTTGAAGACGAAAAAACTGCAAATGACCTGCAGGATCAGCTGAATAAAAAATCAGCCAAATTTGAAGACTTGGCCAAGAAAAATTCTAAAGATCCAGGCAGTGCAGAAAAAGGTGGCGATCTGGGTTGGGCACCTGCCAGCAACTACGTTGAGCCCTTTGCAAAAGCAGTTGCAGCCACACCAAAAGGCAAAATGGCTGACAAGCCTGTCCAGTCACAATTCGGCTGGCACGTCATTGAAGTCATGGATGTGCGTCCCATCGAGTTCCCACCTCTTGACCAGGTCAAAGCTCAGCTCGAAGACATGATGCGTCAGCAAGCGCTTGCCTCATATCAGCAGCAGCTGCGCGAAAAAGCAAAGATCCAGTAAGTATTTTTTACTGGGTTGCTCTCTTAAAAAAGACCGCGCAAGCGGTCTTTTTGCATTGCAATGGCAGTAAGCTTGCTCCGGGACACACAGAAAATAACGAACAGGTGAGCAAATGATTGCATTGCAGGGACTGGCCATATTATTACTCTTACAAGCGGCAGGCGAAGCGCTTGCACATGCCCTGCAGCTGCCCTTTCCCGGTCCTGTGCTTGGCATGATACTGGTGTTTCCTGTCCTCCAGGTTGCAAGATTGCGTGCATCCATTCAGGCCGCGGCAGACCTGCTCCTGACTCACTTATCGTTATTGTTTGTCCCGGTGGGTGTGGGCGTCATCACGCATCTCGACCTGATATCAACCTATGGCATCAGACTATTCTGTGTGATCGTATTGTCCACCTGGATCGGCATGGCTGTCACTGCGATCACCCTGCGTAAACTGCTGAGCTCGAAACAAGTGGAGCCAATGCAGCATGGCTGATTTCGTACAGTTGTGGGTCTATCTTTCATCTACCCCGTTATTCGGGCTGACAGCAACACTGCTGACGTATGTTGTGGCGAGTCTGGTTTATGACCGATTGCATCGCGCACCCTGGGCAAATCCCGTGCTGTGGTCTGTCGTGTGCATCGGCGCAACACTTCTTTTGACCCACACCTCGTATCCAACCTATTTTGCCGGCGCACAATTTGTCCATGTCCTGCTCGGCCCCGCTGTAGTCGCCCTCGCGTGGCCGCTCTGGCTGCGACGCAAAGAGTTACGCAAGCGAGGCGTGCAACTGACGATTGCCGCACTTGTAGGCGGCAGCGCGGCGGTGGTAAGTGCTGTTGCAATCGGATGGATGCTCGGCCTGCCAATAGAGGTCATCCGTTCACTGGCACCCAAATCCGTCACTGCACCTGTTGCCATGGGTATCGCGCAAAGTATTGGTGGTGTTCCTGCCCTATCCGCTGTGTTTGCGGTATTGACTGGCATGGTTGGCGCGCTATCAGCTAAATATCTGTTTGATTTATTAGGCATCCAGTCCTGGGCAATTCGCGGTTTTGCGCTGGGTACCGCCTCACATGGAATTGGTGTGGCCAGAGCCTTGCAAGTCAATGCGGAGGCAGGAGCCTATGCAGGGATCGCACTCGGACTCCAGGTTCTGCTCGCCTCGCTACTGATCCCTTTCGCATTCAGCTGGTTTTAGTCTTGCGCCGAGGCCAGCATTTGCTTGAGGCCAGCCTCGTCAATCACTGTCACACCCAGCTCTTGGGCCTTGGTCAGTTTGCTGCCGGCATCCTCGCCTGCAACAACAAAGCTTGTCTTGCGCGAGACCGAACCACTGACCTTGCCACCCGCAGCCACGATCTGGCGCGAAGCTTCTTCGCGTGACCAGTCTGGCATGGTGCCAGTCAGCACAAATGTTTTACCAGTCAGTCCTGCACTGCGGGCAGCAGCCTCAGGCTGGGGCTCAACACCCTGCACCTGCAGCGCCCTGACGATCTCGATATTATGTGGTTCGGCAAAGAACCGTTTAATTGAACCTGCCACTGCAGGCCCCACATCCGGTGCGCCAAGCAAGGCATCTTCATCTGCCGCAATCAGCTTGTCGAGCGAACCAAAATGCACAGCCAGATCACGTGCAGTTGTTTCGCCCACATGCCGGATACCAAGGGCAAAGATCAATCTGCCCAGGCTAGGTTTTTTAGCCTGTGCAATGGCTTGAATCAGGTTTTCAGCTGACTTGGCCCCCATGCGGTCATAACCAGCAATCTCCAGCGCCTGCAAACCAAACAGGTCTGCCAGGGAATGAATCCGGCCGCGATCAACCAGCTGTTCGACCAGCTTATCGCCAAGTCCTTCGATATCGAGCGCCTTGCGGCCCGCAGCATGCACCAGGCTTTGTTTGCGCTGCGCAGCACAGAACAAGCCCCCCGTGCAACGTGCGATCGCCTCATCCTCAAGCTTTTCAATCGCAGAGCCGCAGATTGGACACGCCGTAGGCATCACAAACATCCGTGCATGCGCGGGACGCTTTTCCAGCACAGGACCGACGACCTCAGGAATGACGTCACCGGCACGTCGAACAATCACGGTATCGCCGATGCGCACATCTTTGCGCAGGATTTCGTCTTCGTTATGCAAGGTCGCGTTGGTCACGGTCACGCCACCCACAAACACGGGCGCGAGTCTGGCGACCGGCGTGATCGCCCCTGTGCGACCGACCTGGACTTCGATATCGAGCAAAGCGGTTAACGCTTCCTGGGCAGGAAACTTATGGGCAATGGCAAAACGCGGCGCACGTGCAACAAAGCCCAGCACACGCTGCGCCGCAAGATCATTGACTTTGTAGACGACGCCATCAATGTCGTAGGGCAGCGTTGCTCTTTTTGCACCGACCTGGCTGTAATAATCCAGCAATTCACGGGCGCCCTGCGCCACGACGTGTTCTGGCACATTGACCGGCAGACCGAGTGTCTCCAGCCAGTCGAGCATGTCGCTGTGGCGAGGCCGCTGCACATCACCGACTTCGCCCCAGCCATAGGTAAAAAATCGCAAGGGTCGCTGGGCCGTGATGCGAGGATCAAGCTGTCGCAGACTACCAGCTGCGGCATTACGTGGATTGACAAAAACCTTGTCGCCACGCCTGCGCTGTGTTTCATTGAGCCGTTCAAAATCCGCAAGATTCATGAAGACTTCACCACGTGCCTCAACCACCTCCGGCAGATCAGCTGGATCACCAGTCAGACGCAAAGGAATGGATTTAATCGTACGAATATTGACGGTCACGTCCTCACCCGTCTGCCCGTCACCCCTGGTTGCTGCCTGCACAAGCAAACCACGCTCATAGCGCAGACTGATGGCCAGGCCATCGAGTTTAAGTTCGCAAAAGTATTCGACCTGCTGTTCAGGGCTGAGCTTGCCAGCTGCACGCAAGGTATCCGCTACACGCTTATCAAACGCCTCAACTTCCTCGCTATCAAAGGCGTTGCCTAAAGAGAGCATCGGTACGGCATGCGTCACACTGCCAAAAGCGGTCAGCGGTGCAGCCCCCACACGCTGGGTGGGAGAAGATGGTGTGATCCACTCAGGGTGCGCAGACTCTATCTCCTGCAACTCACGCATGAGTTGATCATATTGCGCATCAGATACGACAGGGGCATCCAGCCGGTAGTAGGACTGGTTATGACGCTCGATTTCAGCACGCAACCACGCCACCCGCTCTGCTTGCTGCGTCATGCCAGACATCCCGACAATCAGGCAAAGACGCGACGCGCGCGTGGGCTGGCAGCCTGAAGGCCGGCAGCCTCCAATTGTGAGCACAACACCTGCAATCGTTCGTCGATCGCGACTTCAGCGCCTGCCTGCAGGGGGCGCCCCTGATCATCTACCAGCTCAGCACCAATGCGCTGCCCCAGCTCGACACCCACATCTACCATGCGTCCAAACGCGCGTGGATCCGCAGGGCTTGAGGGCACATCCAGCAACAGGCTCAAGCGGTCCACACCAGCCATGCCGGCATCAAAGGATGCGGCGTCTGCACGAGAAAGTGTAAAGCACACCATGCCGTGATCGCCCAGCCAGGCGAGACGTCCGTCCATCGAGACAAAACCCATTGTTCGTGCTGCAGCTGTGACATCCTGTACGGGGCGCGTGCTCCCTAACAGAAGCGTCAAACCGACTTGCATGTCCAGTCCTGCACACAAATCGTCCAGACGTGACGCCATTTCAAGAACGGTTTGCTGATCAGGGCCTTCGATCGTGCACTCCAGCTGATCGGCGAGACTATGCGCACGATTCCAGATTTGGGACCATTCGATCGCCGAAAGCGGTCCGCTGCGATTGGCCAATAAAACGGCGAGCTGCACAGACACGTAACTGGCTACGGGATCAATAGTGAGGGATAACTGCCCCTCTGTATCCTGAGCAAAGACTCTGACCGTTTTGCGGCCTGCGGTACGCAATGGCTGGACTAACTGCAGGAGATCCAGACCCGTCATCGGTCCCTGAAAAGCAATTTCAATTACGACTTCACTGGATTGATCAGCTTCTTCCTGATCAACTGCGGTCAACGGATGGCTGTTCTCGACCGCATTGGCAGAGGCCTGCGATAGCCCCAGGCCAGGCTCCATTCTTGAAGCTGAATGTGCGGAACTGTCTCCAAGCAATGGATCCTGCTCAATCACAGGCATATTGGCCTGCATGCGGCGCCTCACGCGACGATCCTGCCACCAGTTGAAACCAAGCAACAGCAGTATCACCACTGCGCCCACAATAATCAGGTAGATCTGTAACTCGCTCATATTCATCTCTAATTGATTATGCAGCTTCTGCGGCAAGCTGCAACGCGGACTCTATATCTACCGCAACGATGCGAGACACGCCCTGTTCCTGCATGGTGACACCCACCAGCTGACGTGCCATCTGCATGGCAATTTTATTATGCGAAATAAACAGGAACTGTGTATGTTCGCTCATACTACTGACCAGATTGGCATAGCGCTCTGTATTTGCGTCATCCAGGGGCGCATCGACCTCATCAAGCAGGCAGAACGGCGCAGGATTCAGTTTAAACAACGCGAACACCAGTGCCGTTGCGGTCAGTGCTTTTTCACCCCCGGACAACAGATGAATCGAGGTATTGCGCTTGCCCGGAGGTTGCGCCATCACCTGAACCCCTGCATCCAGAATTTCGTCACCCGTCATGATCAGGCGCGCTTCGCCCCCACCAAACAGCTTGGGAAAGAGCTCGCCAAAATGGGTATTGACCTGACTGAAAGTCGTTTGCAATAAATCCCGTGTTTCGCGATCAATCTTACGGATTGCATCTTCGAGGGTTTCGATTGCACTTTGCAAATCGTTGTATTGCGCTTCGAGATATCCCTTGCGCTCACGTGACGTATTCAGTTCGTCGAGCGCGGCCAAATTGACAGAACCAAGGGATTCGATCTGACGGGTAATGCGCTGGACTTCAGTCTGCAGCCACGGCGGACGGGACCACTGCTCAGGCTGTCCCACCAGCGAAGCCTGCACGGCGAGCCGATCAACCTGGCGGGCATCAAGTTGCTCGGCAAACTGCTCGGTTGCCAGTCGTGCGGCCTGTTCCTGTAATTGCAACTGCATGATGCGTTCGCGGCGGGGCTCAAGTGAACGCTCAATGACGAGCCGCTCTTCATCCGCTTCGCGCAATTGCGCAGCGAGCGTATCCATTTCAATACGTGCCAGGCCAAGGGTCTCTTCACAGCTGGCACGCAACTCCAGCGCCTCTTGCAAACCGGCCTCGGCCGCTGCGGCATCCAGGGTACTGAGGTCAGACTCCAGGCCGACCAGTTCCTGCTGCGCACGCGTGGTTTGTTCGGCTGCCAATTGCAGATTACGCTGCAACTCGGCAATACGCGCACGCATGCCTCGTTCCGCAAATTCCGCCTCCTGGGCACCGCGCTCCTGATCACGCAAGCGACCACGGGCAGCTTCGGCTTGCGCCGCAAGTGCCTCGCCTGCTATTTCGGCGTTGGAGTAAATCTCTTGCTGCACAGCCAGTTCGCCATCCTGCTCCTCAAAGCGGGCTTCGGCTTCAAGTTTGCTGGCGAGAAGTTCTTCCTGTTGTGAGGCGACCTCGGCGATGTCCTGCTCAAGCCTGCCTGAGCGCTCACGCATCTGCTCGACTTGCTGCGAGACACGGGTGTGTTCAAGTTGCAAGTCGTGCAGGCGTCGTGTGATTTCAGCAACACGCTGACGTGCCGTAGGCAAAGCCTGTGCAACCTGCTGGAATGCCGACTCGGCCTGTGCAACTGCTGAACGCGTCTGATCGGCGATCAGCTGATTGGCTTTGATTTCGCGCTGCAGGTTTTCAATTTCCTGCTGGCGTGCAAGCAGGCCAGCCTGCTCGGAGTCAGGTGCATAAAAACGCACACTATTGGCATCCACCAGATGTCCGCCCTGAACGACCAGCATCGCACCTGCAGGCAGTGTCGCGCGAGCAGCCAGGGCCTGTGTCACATCTGTGGCGGTATAAACGTTGCCCAGCCAGCCTTGCAGCAGCGTGCGCAAGTCCGGGTCGCTGATGCGCAACAGCGATGACAAACACGTCAAGCCAGCGGGCGCAGGGGCAGCGGGGGCCGCTACGGGCAATTGAAAAAATGCCAGCCGTGCTGGGGGTGGGTCGCTGGCAAATGCACGTGCCCAGTCCAGGCTACGCACTTCGAGCCCGGTCATCCGTTCATTGAGCACCGCTTCCAGTGCGGTTTCCCAGCCGGGCTCGATATGTAACTTTTGCCACAACCGACTCATGCTGGTGAGCTCATGCTTGGCTAACCAGGGCTCAAGGGCACCTTTCTTTTGAACATCTTCCTGCAAACGTACTAGCGCAGACAGACGGGCCTCGAGACGCGACAGCGACTCTGATTGTGTTTGCGCTTCGCGCTGAGCCACACTGCGTCGGCTATCGACTTCAGGCAGTTTGTCTTCCAGTTCAATTAGCACAGCCTGCGATTCTTCGAGCAGTTCTTCAGAGGCAACTTTGTCACCGGTGAGTTGCTCCAGCAGGTTCAGGTCAGGCACATCCACGCCTTTGAGTTCCTGGGTCAGACGCTCACGACGCAACTCCAGCACTTGCAACTGACGATCGGCATCGCGCTGGCTTTGCGCAGCCAGAGCAAGATGCTGCTCGACTCGTGCAAGCGCGCTGCGCATTTCTTCGCGTTCTGCGCTTGCCTGGCGCACACGTGCTTCGATATCGGGCAAGCCAGCCTGCGCGGCTTCGGCCTGTTCACGCGCGTGTTCAGCACGCGCAGCGCTGGTCATGAGCTCTTCTTCGCTTTCGAGAATCTGCTCCTGACAATGCTCTTTTTGCGACTCCCATTCAGCCATCTGGACTTGCAGCTGTGCACGGCGTGACTGCACACGATTGCGGGACTCCACCACATGCCGAATCTCAGCTTCAAGGCTGCTGACCTTTGCGTTCGATTCATACATGGAGCCTTGCGCAGCATGCACGGCATCACCCGCCGCGTAGTGTGCCTGACGGCGCGACTCAAGTGCAGCTTCGCTCGCACGCAGGCCGGCAGTCGAGGCCTCGAGTTCAGTTTGTGCGGTTTCAATTTCTTGCTGGGTACGGGCACGCTCTTCGTGCGCAGCCGCTTCTTTCAAATACCACAAGGCATTTTGCTTGGCTTCACCATCAGCCTGCAGACCACGGTATTCGCGTGCGACCTCTGCCTGCGACTCAAGCTTTTCAAGTTGCGAAGTGAGTTCACGCAAAATGTCATCAATGCGCACAAGATTTTCACGCGTATCTGACAGCCTGTTTTCTGTTTCGCGACGGCGTTCTTTGTAGCGCGACACGCCAGCGGCTTCTTCAAGATACACACGCAACTCTTCAGGTTTGGCTTCAATCAGACGATTGATCATTCCCTGGCCAATAATGGCGTAACCCCTTGCGCCCAGTCCTGTCCCCAGGAAAATGTCGTGGATATCCTTTCTGCGCACCTGCTGGTTATTAATAAAATAACTGCTGGTGCCATCACGGGTCAGTACACGACGGACTGCGATCTCGGCGTAGGTGGCCCACTGGCCAATCGCGCGCCCTTCCGTATTGTCGAATACCAGCTCAACCGAAGCACGCGCAGAAGGCTTGCGATTGCCCGAGCCACTGAAGATGACGTCCTGCATGGACTCGCCACGCAGCTCGGAAGCGCGGGTTTCACCCATCACCCACCTGACAGCATCAATAATGTTTGATTTGCCGCAACCATTCGGGCCCACCACCCCTACCAGCTGGCTGGGTGTAGGGATGACAGTTGGATCGACGAAGGATTTGAATCCGGCAAGTTTGATCTGAGTCAGACGCACAATATAGGCACAATTCAGTAATGGATTCTGCAGATCATAACGCAGCCAGAGGGGCTGCTTTTAAGTTTCCTGCCGACGGACTTCAACAGCTATACTCGGTGTCGTTTTTAGCACTTTTGGGAAATCATCTCTTGAAACGAGGCTTTTTCATTATCATGGCAGCCCAGGCGCTGTCTTCACTGGCAGACAATGCCCTGTTTATAGCCGCGATCGCACTGATCCAGCAGCTAAACGGGCCTGACTGGATGGCGCCAATGATGAAATGGTGGTTCGCTGCAGCCTACGTGCTGCTGGCGGCCTTTGTAGGTGCTTTTTCAGACTCGTTCCCCAAAGGCTGGGTCATGTTCCTGACCAATGCCATCAAGGTGTCGGGCTGCCTGATGATGTTTTCCTATGCGCTATATGGCCTGTCACAGGGCGGGCAAGTATTGCTGGTCTGCGTTGCGTATGGACTGGTTGGCATCGGGGCGGCAGCCTATTCCCCGGCAAAATACGGCATTGTCACTGAAATGCTCCCTCCGCTGGACCTGGTCAAGGGCAATAGCTGGATCGAAGGCCTGACCGTGCTGTCCATCATCATGGGCACGCTGCTGGGTGGCGTACTAGTATCTCCGGCCGTATCGGGCTGGCTGCTATCCCACCCGCTGATCAATCGTCTGGTCGAAACCCCTGCCGAAGTCGCAATTCTGGTGATTGCACTGATTTACGCGGCTGCCGCCATCTGCAACCTGATGATCCCCGCCACGCATATTCAGTACCCGGTTCAACAAAAAAACCCTATCAAACTGATTCGATCCTTTGCAGGCTACGTCCGCATCCTCTGGAAAGACAAACTTGGCCAGATTTCTCTTGCAGTCACGACGCTGTTCTGGGGCGCTGGTGCCACCTTGCAATTGATTGTGATCGAGTGGGGTCGCAGCCAGTTAGGCTACAGGCTGGATCAGGCCTCGGTTCTGATGGGTGTCACAGCCATCGGTACGGTTGCAGGTTCGATTTTTGCCAGCCGTGTTCCTCTTCGCAGCGCGCTCGGTGTATTACCGCTGGGCGTGGTGATGGGACTGACTGTATTGCTGATGCCTTTTGTCCAGGCATCATGGACCATTACCATTTTTGGGGCGACCCTGCCCTGGGCAGCCTACGTGCTGCTCATCGTGATCGGACTGACCTCAGGCTATTTCGTCGTGCCCATGAATGCCCTGTTGCAGCATCGTGGACACGTGCTGTTATCTGCAGGCCATTCCATCGCTGTCCAGAATTTTAATGAGCAACTCAATATCCTGCTGATGGTGGCCATCTACACACTGATGCTGTGGCTCAAACTGCAAATCGGCATTGTGATTGCGATATTCGGTATTCTGGTAGCTGCACTGATGCTGCTGATCATCTACTGGAGCCGTCTGAACGTACGCCATGATCCTGCACTGCTCGATGAGATTGGCAAAGAAGGACACGGTTCGGCACTCTGAGCGATACCCAGGCAATGCCCAGGCAGGCACTCAGCCCTAAACGTATTCGCGCGCGATCGCTTTGATTTGCTGCAAATCCTGCCAGGCGGCTGCTTTGTCAGCGGGACGTCGCAGAAGATAGGCAGGGTGATAGCTGACCACCACGGGGATACTGACCCCCGCATTCCTGAGTGTGTAGGCCTGTTGACGCATTTCTGCCAAAGGCACTTCGCCACCTAACAGCGTATGCGCCGCAAAACGCCCAAGTGCAAGAATACTGAACGGCCTGACCAACTCGATCTGACGCATTAAAAATGGGCGACAGGCCGCGATTTCTTCGGGACGCGGATTGCGATTGCCCGGAGGGCGACATTTGATGATATTTGCGGTGTAAATGTCTTTGTCACGGCTAGCACCGATCGCTGACAGCATATTGTCGAGCAGCATTCCTGAACGTCCGACAAAAGGCACGCCCTGACGATCCTCCTGATCACCCGGAGCCTCGCCAATCACCATGATAGCTGGACGCATGACGCCTTGCCCGACGACCACCTGCTCGCGCTCCTTGCATAAGCCACAGCCCTGACACGCTGCAATGGTGGCGCTCAGCGCCTCCAGATCTGAAGCCGATGCCGCAAGCTGGCTGGTATCGACCACAACATCGGCCTGGACGTCGGGGCTGGCTGGCGCAGATCCGGCCGCAACACGACGCCTGGGCAACTCAACCGCTGAACCAGGAACCGTGGCTGGACGCGGGGCGCCCAGAGCCACCAGATCATTGGCTGGCGCCGGGTCAGTCATGGCAAGTGATGTGGTCAGTGCTGCAGCATGAGGCTGCGGCGCCACAGAGGCGACGGGCGCTGCAGCCCGCCTGCTGGTGTCACCAGGGATCCAGGGCTTGTCAATACCCAGCTCCTGCATCCAGGCAAGCTGGAGTGCAGAGAAATTCAGCGCAGGGCGATCAGTCGGGGCAGTCACGGAATCAGGCAGGCTCAAAAGTTTTTTTCAGGACAAGAGCGTCTTCGCGCTGCCCTTTGCCTGAAGGATAGTAATCGCGTCGCACGCCAATCTGCGCAAAACCTTGCGAATGATAGAAAGCCAGCGCCTGGGTATTTGAAGGTCGCACCTCGAGCAATAGCCCTTCGAGCCCGCGCTGCCTGGCCGTCTGAATCGTTTGATTCAATAAAACCTTGCCCAGTCCACCCCGCTGCTGATCAGGCTGGACCGCAATCACCAGAATATGCATCACATCGGGCGCCAGCATCGCAACACAAAAGCCCTGCAGGCCGGCTTCGGAACGCAACACCCACGCTTCATACCCAGCAAGCAGGGCATCTTCAAAATTTTTGTTGGTCCATGGGAAAGACTGTACGGCGCACTCCAGCTCCAGCACATCTGTCAGATCCGAGGCAACCATCGGCAACAGCGCTGCGCCCTGACTCTGGATTGCACGCGGATTGCCGCCCTGACCCGTTGCCCGTTCAGCCGTTGTAAAGGCAACTTTGTCGCGCAAATACAAGGGGGCGGCATGCTCTGGCAACACAGTCTGGCCAGACTGCCAGGCAGACCAGGCCAGCTGGGCAACCCATTTTGCCTGTGGCCGGGCATTCAGATCGTCCACCTGCCAGTCCTGGGGCAAACCCAGCATGGCCTGCGGCAGCTTCCAGCCTTCACCAATCAGGCAGGGCATGCCAGAGGCCCTGATGTCACGCTGCCAGAGCGACTCACGTTGCATGACGAAAACGGGTGCATCCGTCGCTGACAATAAAACGGGTGGCTGCACCATCACCAGCCCACGCTCAGAATCAGAGATGAACGCGGCCAGATACACCTCATCCATGCGGGCATCCAGCGCAGCAATGATCAAGCACGACGGGTGCCGTGAGGCCGCATTAGCCGCCACTGCATTCAGGGCTCCGACCGGAATCAGCGGGATCCCCAGCGCCATGCCAATTCCTTGCGCCACACCACAGGCAACCCTGATTCCAGTAAAAGCGCCTGGTCCATTGCCAAAGGCCACGGCACTCAGGTCTGCTTTTGAGTAACCCCGCTCAGAAATGAGTTCATATGCCAATGGGAGTACACTCAAAGCGTGTCCAGCGACACCTTCTAGTTCACGGGTTTGAACAGAAATGGCACCATCCTGCTCAGAGAGCAAAGCGATCCCGCACGTTGTGGTCGAAGTTTCTAAAGCCAGAATAAGGGTCATGCCCCAATTGTAATGAACCTGGCACAAACTGCCTGCATGCCCCCTGAATTCTGCAGAACCTTGCGATTGAAACGTTTTGTCACAAATTATTTGATCATTGTTAAACCTTGTAAGTCTTTGTGAAAACTACTGAATGGCCTATTCAGGCACTGTTACATTTCCGGCCATGAACATATCTACTCCCATTCCTTCAAGGAAAATTCTCGTCGTGGATGATGATCCACGCTTACGTGACCTGCTGCGTCGCTATCTGACAGACCAGGGCTTTAATGTCGTGGTAGCCGAAGACGCCCGCGACATGAATAAAATCATGCAGCGCGAGCACTTTGACCTGCTGGTGCTTGACCTGATGCTGCCTGGCGAAGACGGGCTGTCCATTTGCCGCAGACTGCGCAGCATGCAGGACAACACCCCGATCATCATGCTGACAGCCAAGACCGAAGAAATTGATCGCATTATCGGACTCGAAATGGGTGCGGACGACTACTTGTCCAAACCTTTCAACCCACGCGAACTCTCCGCACGCATCAACGCCATCCTGCGACGCAGGGTGGTAGAAGAGCACCCAGGTGCGCCCAGCCATGAAAATGAATCTATCCGTTTTGGACCATTTTTGTTAAATATGGCGACCCGCACCCTCACGCGTGACAATCAGCCGGTTGCCATCACAACGGGCGAGTTTTCAGTGCTCAAGGTATTTGGCCGGCATCCTCGCGTACCGCTTTCGCGCGACAAACTCATGGAGCTCGCACGCGGCCGTGAATACGAAGCCTTTGATCGCAGTCTGGATGTACAAATTTCGCGACTGCGCAAACTGATTGAAACCAATCCCGCAAAACCCAACTTTATTCAGACTGTATGGGGAATGGGCTACGTATTCGTGCCCGATGGCGGACATTAGGGATTCACCGTTACCGCTGCCTGCGCACCCGGGCACATGGTTGAGCCGATGCGCCGGGGCCTGGCATCGGACGTCTTCGCGCCTCGGTCTCTTTACGCGCAGCTTCCTGCTCATTGCCTTGCTCATGCTGTGCAGTCTAGCGGCCTGGCTGGCAGTATTCCTTGCAATGGAAATTGGTCCACGCGCCACGCAGATGAGCAAACGGGTAGCAGCCTCTGTGTATCTCACACGCACCGCGATGACCTATTCGACCCACGAAAATCGCCCCCGCATGCTGCGCGAACTGTCCGCGCACGAGGGGCTTGATGTCTACGCTCGACTCGCTGCGGATCGCGTCGCCCCCCTGCCCGATCAGGAATACTGGCAAAAAGTCGCAACACTTTTACGGCTGTACCTTGGCGCCGAAACAATGATTGCCTGGGAGGTCAATACCGTCCCGGGCTTCTGGGTGAGCTTTCAGATTGAGGACGAAAAATACTGGCTGGCGTTCGAGCGCGAAGAAATCGGCCTGACCAGCACAATCGAATGGATCAGCTGGGGAGCGGCAGCGCTATTGCTCTCAATCATCGGTGCAGCCATGAGTGTGGCCTATCTCAACCGCCCGCTTGCACGTCTGGCGCGCTTTGCAAAGAGCGTGTCACGTGGTGAATCCCCTCCCCCGTTGCCGGAAAGCGGAGCAAAAGAGATCCGTGCGCTCAATGCAAGTTTTAACCGCATGGCTCAGGATCTGCACGAAACCGAACGCGATCGCGAACTGATGCTTGCGGGGCTTTCGCACGACTTGCGCACCCCTCTGACCAGAATGCGGCTTGAGATCGAATTGAGTAGCGCTACGGATGCAACACTCGCATTCATTGATCAGGATCTGAATCAGGTTGATCAGTCGATCAGCAAACTGATGGAATATGCACGTGCTGCACGCCCCCAGGCCCATACCGACCTGGATGCCTCAGCGTTGCTCGAGAGCCTGATTGCACGTAAACGCACGGTACTTGAAGCATCGGGAGGTACGCTACAAGCCAGTATTGCCCCGCAGCTCCACGTGCACATCGAAGCGCTGAGTTTGCAACGGATTGTGTCCAATCTTTTCGAAAATGCGCAACGCTACGGTTGCTGCACAGATCAAACACCTGACATCACGATTGTGTTGCGCGAAGCGTATGAGGACATCTGCCTTGAGGTCTCAGACCGCGGTCCGGGGATTGCTCAGACAGACATTGCACGGGTGCTCAGGCCGTTTGCACGCGGCGAAATGTCACGAACCGGAGGGGTGGGAACTGGGCTGGGACTGGCGATTGTCGAGCGACTGTCCCATCAGGCAGGTGGTTCACTGACGCTGATACAGAGAACCGGTGGTGGTCTGACTGCCGTTGTGCGCTTGCCCCGCGTGAAACTACCTGCGTCATTTAATGCTGAGTGACACTGGTCAAACGCGCACGAGTAAGGTCACGACATTAGCAGCGATGCCTTCTTTGCGACCCAGATAACCCAGACTTTCGTTGGTTTTAGCCTTGATGTTGATGGCATCTGCCGCCAGATTCAGATCCTTGGCAATGTGGGCGATCATCATCGGCGCATGCGGTCCGATCTTAGGGGCTTGCGCATGTACGGTGGCATCGATATTGACCACCGCCCAGCCGGCCTCTTGAACCCGCGCATAAGCATGCCGCAATAGCACGCGGCTATCGGCACCGCGATAGCTTTCATCCGTATCGGGAAAGTGGCGGCCAATATCACCCAGGCCTGCAGCACCCAGCAAAGCATCAGTCAGGGCATGCAACAGCACATCCGCATCTGAATGCCCAAGCAACCCATGTGTGTGTGTAATTGTCACGCCGCCAATGATCAGAGGGCGTCCCTCGACCAACGCATGGACATCAAACCCCTGGCCAACCCGCATTGAAAAAGGACTCATAACCAGGACCCCACCCATTCAAAATCATCTGGCCAGGTAATTTTGGCATTACGGCCAGAACCTGGAATGAATAACGGCCGGTGGCCTGCTGCTTCCATGGCCTGCGCCTCATCGGTCAGGACACCACCAGCCTCCTGCACCTGGAGCAACGCTGCCAGCAGGAGGCCCGCACGAAACATCTGCGGCGTCTGTGCCGCCCAGAGATGCGTGCGGTCAATGGTGCGCGCAACACGACCCTGCCCATCGTCATATTTCACCGTATCGGCAATCGGCATGGCCAGCAACCCACCGACTGCGTCCTGAAGACAGACGTCAATCAGGCGACCAAGCGCCTCCTGAGGCAATCCCGGCCTGGCAGCATCGTGGACCAGTACCCAGTCATTTGCAGCCAGCTCAGCCTGCCTGAGGGCATTTAAAACGGTATCTGCACGAGCCGCCCCCCCCACGGCACAGCATATTGTCCTGGGCAAACCTGCCAGCACCTGCCCAGCCTGCTGATCACCCGGGGCCACAATCACGCGAACTTCATTGATACGGGGGTCCTTCAGGAGAGCCTGCACCGTATGCCTGAGCATCGGCTGACCTGCAATCATGCGATATTGCTTAGGAACCGGATGTTCACCAGCAACGGTGGCACGCGCACCAATCCCCGCAGCCGGGACCAGCGCAACAATCCGAAAAGGGGTATCAAATGAAGACATATGTGAGTGATTTTATAATCAACGATTAAATATGTGTTTTTTCAGGTGGTTTTCCCTTCATGTCGGCTGCATTGTCTACTGTTTCTACCCTGTTAGCCGCTCTCAGGCCCGGTTTGCGCTTTACTCACCCCCGCCCCCCAGGCTCGGGGGATGCCTGGCTGCTGTCACAACTTGCACAAGTCGCTGGTAAAACGCTTGTCATCCTGACCGCCGAACCGCTCGAGGCTCAAAGACTCTGCGAAGAAATTCCGATTTTTGCCCCGTCGCTCAAAGTTCGTCCGCTGCCCGACTGGGAAACCCTGCCCTACGATAGCTTTTCGCCGCATCAGGATCTGATTTCAGAGCGACTGCGTACCCTGCACGCCCTCAGTCACAAAGAAGTCAATGTGTTGACGGTACCCATCACCACTGCACTCTATCGCCTGGCGCCTCCAAGCTTTTTGGCCGCCTACACCTTTTCATTCAAGCAAAAAGACCGTCTGGACGAGGCTGCCCTGCGCCAGCAGCTCACGCTTGCCAATTATTCCCACGTCTCGCAGGTCACCGCGCCAGGTGAATTCTGCATCCGTGGCAGCCTGATCGACTTGTTCCCGATGGGTTCGATCGTGCCTTACCGCATTGATCTGTTCGATGATGAGATTGAATCGATTCGCGCCTTTGATATTGACACCCAGCGCAGCCTGTACCCAGTGGGTGAAGTGCAATTGCTGCCCGGCCGGGAATTCCCGATGGATGAGACGGCCCGCAATCATTTTCGTGCGCAATTTCGCGAAGTCTTCGAAGGTGACCCATCGCGCGCACTACCCTACCGCGACATGGGGCACGGCATTGCCTTTGCTGGCATTGAATACTACTTACCGCTGTTTTTTGAAGAAACAGCCACACTGTTTGACTATCTGCCCGCAGACAGCCTGATTGTATCGATGGGCGACATTGATGATGCGATGCGCCGCTTTACGCAAGACACCGCGAGCCGTTATCAGTTCCTGAAAAGCGATCGCGAGCGGCCAGTCCTGCCGCCTGCCGCACTGTTTTTACAGGCCGAAGCACTGTTTGAACAGCTCAAACATTTCCCCCGCATCGCACTCACACAGGATGCACCGCACCCTGACATCATCAGCGCACCTGAGATCGGTGTATCGCGGCGCGCTGAAGACCCCCTGCAAAAACTGCGCCAGGTGTTGGCCAGGGATGCGTCACTCGATCTGGTCCGCAGCAAAACTGCAGCGGCCACCCGTGCCGATCAGGGCACGCGCGTCGTGCTCTGCGCCGACTCGCACGGACGGCGCGAAACCATCCTGCAGATGCTGGCCGAACACCAGATTGCACCCGATGCGCAAACAGAATCGATTGCCACCTTCCTCGAAAGTGACGCACGCTTTGCCATTACGGTCGCATCGCTATCGACCGGCTTTGAAATCCCGGCACAGGGCCTGATATTCCTGACCGAAAACGATCTCTATCCTGGTCACGGCGGCACGGCTAAGCGCGGCCGACGTGACCAGGAGCGTGCCAGCAACGTCGAAGCAATGGTGCGCGATCTGTCCGAGTTGCGCGAAGGCGATCCTGTCGTACATGCTCAGCATGGAATTGGCCGCTACCACGGCCTGGTCAACCTGGACATGGGCGAAGGCGAGATGGAGTTCCTCTACCTCGAATATGGCAATAAGACCACGTTATATGTACCCGTGGCGCAGCTTCACGTCATTGCCCGCTATAGCGGTACCGATCCTGACTCTGCCCCTTTGCATCTGCTGGGCTCGGGTCAATGGGAAAAAGCCCGCAAAAAAGCCGCGCAGCAAGTCCGTGACACCGCAGCCGAGCTACTCGACATCTATGCCAAGCGTGCTGCAAGGCAAGGCTTTGCCTTCAAACTCCCGATCGGTGATTACGAACTGTTCGCCGAAGGCTTTGGCTTTGATGAAACCCCCGATCAGGCTGCAGCGATTCAGTGTGTGCTGGACGACATGACGTCGGGTCGTCCAATGGATCGCCTGGTCTGCGGCGATGTGGGCTTTGGCAAGACCGAAGTCGCCTTGCGCGCAGCCTTTCTGGCGATTGCCAATGGCAAACAGGTCGCCTTGCTGTGCCCCACTACACTGCTGGCCGAACAGCATGCCCAGACATTTTCTGATCGTTTTGCCGACTGGCCAGTCAAAGTCGTTGAGCTGTCGCGTTTTCGCTCCGCCAAGGAGATTGCTGCAGCGATTGTCGGTATCAACGATGGGACAATTGATATCGTGATTGGTACCCACAAGATTTTGTCCAAAGACGTTCAGTTCAAACGCCTGGGACTGGTGGTCATCGACGAAGAACACCGCTTTGGCGTGCGTCAGAAAGAGGCCCTGAAATCCCTGCGAGCCGAAGTCGACATCCTCACACTGACTGCCACACCGATTCCACGCACGCTTGGCATGTCTCTTGAAGGCATCCGTGATTTTTCAGTCATCGCCACCGCACCACAAAAACGACTCGCGATCAAAACCTTTGTCCGCCGCGAAGACAACAGCACCATCCGCGAAGCCTTGCTGCGCGAACTCAAGCGTGGTGGCCAGGTCTACTTCCTGCATAATGAGGTTGACACCATTCATAACCGCCGTGCCAGGCTTGAAGAACTCGTACCCGAGGCCCGGATCGCCGTGGCACACGGACAGATGGGTGAGCGCGATCTCGAACAGGTCATGAAAGGCTTTTACCAGCAAAAATTCAACGTCTTGTTATGCACCACAATTATCGAAACCGGCATTGACGTCCCTAGCGCCAACACCATCCTGATCCATCGTGCAGATCGATTCGGACTGGCTCAACTGCACCAGTTGCGAGGACGCGTGGGTCGCTCGCACCACCAGGCCTATGCTTACCTGATGACACCCGGCGAAGATGCCATCACCAAAAATGCCAAAAAACGTCTTGAAGCCATTCAGGCCATGGAAGAGCTCGGTTCCGGATTCTTTCTTGCCATGCATGATCTGGAGATCCGCGGTACAGGTGAGGTCCTCGGTGAATCTCAATCAGGCAACATCCAGGAAATTGGCTTCTCGATGTACAACGACATGCTCAACGAAGCCGTGCGCGCGCTGAAAGCGGGTGTTGAACCCGACCTGGATGCACCCTTCAGCGCGGGTTGTGAAGTCAACCTGCACGCCCCTGCACTCCTGCCTGCGGATTACTGTGGGGATGTACCCGCCAGACTCTCACTTTACAAACGGTTGTCGAGTTCCAAAGATGAAGACAACCTCATTCGTATCCAGGAAGAGCTGATCGATCGTTTTGGCAAGCTCCCCGACCCTGCACGCACACTGATTGCCACGCACAAGCTCAGATTGCTCGGCCTGCCGCTGGGCATTCAAAAAATTGATGCCAGCGAAGGCCAGATCAACCTGCAGTTCAAGCAAAATACGACTGTTGATCCCCTGCGGCTGATCGAACTGGTTCAAAAACAGAAACATATCCGGTTTTCTGGTCCGGATAAACTGCGAATTGAAACCACTACGATAGATGTCACCGAACGATTTGAGGCCGTGCGCAAAGTGTTACGCGCCTTGGTTTAATACAATCTACATACAATCGCCCATTTAGTTTCACTCGCCATCGATTACTTTGACTATGACCACTTTTAATCTTGTTGTTCAAACACCTGCCCTGACCGGTGAAATGATCGAACAGATCGCAGCGATCGCAGAAACCTCGGGCGTCAAAAGACTCGGTACGAGTGCCGTGCGGCTAACAGGCGTCAATGACAGCACAGAAACCCGCGCGGACGTGCATGCCTGGGGCATGCGTGCACATGCAGACTGCGCCTACATCCAGGCAGGCAGTCGCCTGTCTGATTGCAAAGTGCTCGCCATGGATATGGATTCCACGCTCATCAATATCGAATGTATTGATGAAATTGCGGCGTTTGGAGGCGTCAAGTCCCAGGTTGCATCGATCACCGAAGCCGCGATGCGCGGCGAGATCAAGGATTTCGCCGAGAGCCTGACCCGTCGTGTCGCCTTTTTGAGAGGCTTATCGACTGAGGTCCTTCAATCGGTATTTGATGAAAAGCTTCGGCTCAATGCCGGTGCGGAACAACTGATCAGCACCGTACAAAAAGCGGGCATTAAAGTATTGCTTGTATCAGGTGGCTTTACGTTTTTTACCGAAAAACTTAAAACACGATTGAATCTGGATGCTGCACACGCCAACGTACTTGGCGAACAAGATGGACTGCTCACGGGATTCGTCCAGGGCCGGATTCTTGATGCGCAGGGTAAGGCTGATACCTTACGTGCCTTTGCAAATGAATGTGGAGCTGAACCGCATCAGATTATTGCAATCGGAGACGGTGCCAACGATCTGAAAATGCTTGCGCATGCAGGCTATTCAGTCGCCTATCGCGCCAAGCCCGTCGTGCAGGCGCAGGCCAGTTTTGCCCTGAATGTTGCCGGACTGGATGGGGTATTGAACTGGTTTGAATAAGCTGCGGCTTCAGTTGCGGCTTCAGTTGCGGCTTCAGTTACTGCAGTCAACCGGGCTAGCTACGGCGCAACAGGTAGCGTACGACAAAGCCCGGAAAAGCCAGCACAACAAACAGGCTAAATGTGATGGAGTAAAACTCCCAGCGCTGTTTGAATGGATTACCGATCGTACTTTCAAAAAAGTACGCAAGCAAACCAACCAGTCCATATAAAACCAGCAATTCTAGGACACGTACAAAGAAAGACTTGTCGTTGCGTTGCGACTGTTCCTGAGCGGGTTTCGGATCATCTGGGCTGACTGGTGTCAGGCCCGCGCGTGACCCCAGAGGGATCAGCGCAAACAAGCGGTCATTCAAAAATGGAATGTTGGCTGCAAGTAGCGCAACCACAATCAACATCCATACAGCGACCGTCTGATTCATTTACGGAGCAAGCGTAGCGCGCATGGTCTGAAGACAAAGGGTCATCAGACCACCTGGCATCAAACCTACCAATAACACTAGCGCGCCATTGATCAGCATCAGGGTACGTGGCACAAAGCGCACAGCAGGCAATGCCTGCACAGGCTCGACTGGCTCGTCAAAGTAAACAACCTTGATGACACGCAGATAATAAAAGGCTCCGATCAGCGAGAACAGGACCGCAACGACAGCCAGCCACAGACGATCGGACTGAAGCAAGGCCTGCAGAATCAGCAGTTTTGCGTCAAAACCGACCAAGGGTGGCAGGCCAGCCAGCGAGCACATCAGAATCAGCAGCATCGCTGCCATCCATGGGCTGCGACGATTCAGGCCTTTGAGGTCATCAATGGTTTCACATTCAAACCCATCGCGTGCCAGCAACATGATCAAACCAAACGATGCAAGCGTGGTCATGACGTAAGTAATCATGTAGAACAACGCTGAACCATAGGCGGATGAATCTGCCGCCAGATCATTATCGATGGAACCGGACATCAACCCCAGCAAGACAAAGCCCATATGCGAAATGGTCGAATAGGCCAGCATACGCTTGAAGTTCGTTTGCATGATGGCAGTCAGATTGCCAATCGCGAGCGACAGGATCGCCAGAATCATCAGCATCGGTTGCCACTGGGCAGCCAGATCGCCAAGTCCAATCACAAGAATACGCAGCGTAATCGCAAAAGCAGCTAACTTGGGTGCAGCAGCAAGAACGAGCGTGACTGCTGTGGGTGAGCCCTGGTAGACATCAGGCACCCACATATGGAAAGGCACCGCACCCAGTTTGAACGCCAGGCCAGCGACCAGGAACACCAGGCCGAAGGTCAACGGCAGGTAGTCAATCTGGCCAGAACTCACCGCATCTGCGATGTTGCGCAAATCCAGACTGCCCGTCGCGCCGTACATCATCGACATACCGTAAAGCATGAAGCCTGAGGCCAGCGCACCCAGTACAAAGTACTTCATGGCAGCTTCGGTTGACACGACATGGTCACGCCGAATTGCTACGAGCGCATAGAGCGCTAGCGACATCAACTCAAGTCCCAGGTAAATCGACAGGAAATTACCTGCCGAAATCATCACCATCTGACCCAGCAGGGCAAACAGCACCAGCACGTAAAACTCACCACCACGCAGCATGTCACGCGTCTGGATGTATTCACGGCCGTAGATCAGCGTCAGGGCGACAGCGATATATGAAGTGATCTTCAGCAAATGAGACAAAGGATCTGTCACAAACAGACCAGAGAATGTATCGCCTGTCGCGCCTACAAACCAGAGTGTGCCAGTCAGAATTGTCAGCACGGCAAGCGTCGCAAGCGACAGGCCATAGGCCAGCGTGCGGCGTGCGCCATGCGTGCATGCATCAAGAATCAGAATTAGCATGCCCATCAACAGCAAAACAATTTCTGGTAGAGCCAGGGCGAAATCAAATTGGAGTTGCATCATGGCTTACAGTTTTGATTGAGAGATGTGTTGCAACAAGGCCTGGACCGAGGTGTGCATCACGTCAGTGAAGGGCTTAGGATGAACGCCCATGTA
>CANCOC010000048.1 GCA_947379755.1 Alcaligenaceae bacterium
CGCGCGTTTGCCCGTCAGGCAGGTGAACGCGGAGAGGTCTGGCTCACAGACATCAACGACTCGATGCTGCGCGTGGGGCGCGACCGCCTGATGGATGACGGGTTGCTTTTGCCTCTGACCGTCTGTGATGCCGAACAGCTGCCGTTTCCGGATAATTACTTTGACCGTGTCACCGTGGCCTTTGGTTTGCGCAATATGACGCATAAAGATCGTGCGCTGGCCGAAATGACTCGCGTGCTCAAGCCTGGTGGCAAGCTGCTGGTGCTTGAATTTTCCAGGGTCGCCAAGCCTCTGGCTCCCATTTATGACTGGTATTCTTTCAAAGTCCTGCCCTGGCTGGGACAGAAGGTCGCGGGTGACGCCCAGAGCTATCGCTACCTGGCGGAGTCCATCAGGATGCATCCTGACCAGGAAACACTTAAAACCATGCTTGGTGAAGCAGGTCTGTCACGGGTCCAGTATTTCAACCTGTCGGCAGGACTGACTGCGTTGCACGAAGGCGTCAAACTCGGGTAGTCCTGAACTTCTTTTAATTTTCTTGGTCTACCCACTAGTATTCTTGTTCAGCTTTCAGTAAGATTCAGCTTCCAGTAAGATTTTCTGGAGCAAACATCTTTAAAAGCGACCCTTCGCTCAGGAGCATCCATGTTTCGTCCTCTTTCTCGATTTCTAGTTGCTGCATTGCTTGCAGTGGGTAGTATTGCCCTGACTGCACTGCCTTTTGACGCAGATGCCGCCCGTCTGGGTGGTGGAACCAGTGCCGGTCGTCAGTCCTCGAATGTGACCAGCCAGAGGGCTCCAACCACGACAGCGCCTTCAACCATGCAAAAAAGCGCGACGGCGCCTGCTGCAGCTGCAACCGCTGGCGCAGCCGCCAAGACGGGTGCCTCACGCTGGATGGGTCCGCTGGCCGGCATTGCGGCCGGTCTGGGCATTGCAGCCTTGCTGTCGCATTTTGGCATGGGGGGCGCCATGGGTGACTTCCTCGTGATGGCGTTGCTGGCCGGGCTGGTTGTATTCGCGGTGATGTTCGTGATCCGTATGCTGCGTGGTGGTTCGGCACAGACTGCGATGCAGGGGATGGGCGCGGGCTCAGGCTCGACGGGTCAGCCTGCGCGTGACATGATGCGTGAGGCCTCAAGCCCCATTGCGATTCAGCAGGCCGGTGGCGGACTTTCTTCGGCAGGTTTTGGTTCGGATGCCCCTCAGCTTGAGCAAAACTGGTCCATTCCGACTGATTTTGACTCAGGTCGCTTTTTGCAGGAAGCCAAAAGCCAGTTTGTGGCCATCCAGAAGGTCTGGGATAGCGGCGATGTGTCGTCACTGCGCAATTTCCTCACCGATGACCTGATGAAAGAGTTGCAAGCCCAGATGACTGGACGTACAGGCACCAATCACACCGAAGTGGTGTTGCTGAACGCTGAAATGCTTGGCATCGAACAAGTGACCGATGGCAATCTGGCCAGCGTACGTTTTTCAGGGATGCTGCGCGAACAGGCGGGTGCAGAAGCCTTCCGTTTCGAAGAGGTCTGGAATCTTTTCAAGCCCGAACAAGGTGGTTGGTTACTTGCCGGCATTCAGCAAATTCCTGTTCAACAGGCAAGTTAATTCTTGTCCTTTTGACCGGCATCTGCAAAACGCCCGCCTTGTGCGGGCGTTTTTTTGTGCTAGTAAGTCTTTACGTAAAAAGTCTTGGACTCGAAGTTTGTTATTAACCGTTAAACTGCTGGTTTCCCCAATGAAAAGCCACCCCTGAACGTGAAACGCTTCACGCCGTTAATTCCGAATTTGAACGCGCTGCACCCTGTTCGTGCCATTGCTGCGGGCCTGAACCTGCTCGTTCGACAGCAGCCTTGGGCTGCAGAGCGCCTGGCGCGCCACGCGGGCAAGACGCTGCGGGTCAGTCTCGGTGCTTTTTCTGTGACGCTGACGATCGATGCAGATGGCCATCTCGAGCAGTCGGACTCGGCCGTTGTGCCTGATGTGGTGCTCGATATCATTGCTGAAAAACTCAGCCTGTCACCTTTCTTTGATCCGGCTGTCCGGATGGATATCGCTGAGTATGTACACATCTCAGGTCAGGCTGCCCTCGCTCAGGTGATTTCCGACCTGGCGCGTGATTTGCGTCCCGAGCCCGAAGATGCGCTTGCCCATTGGATCGGTGATGTACCTGCCCGTCGTGTGGGACAAGGCGTGCAAAGCGTCATGCAGGGAGCACGCAAGATGGCTGAAGGTCTGGCCGGGAATATTTCTGAATACCTTTCCGAAGAAACAGACGTGCTCACAGGACGATCTGCCATGACCATGCACGCTCAGCAACAACAGCAGGTGCATGCACGTGCCGAGGCGCTTTCACAGCGTTATGCCCGCCTGGTTGCCAGGCTGGATGCACTGATGCGCAAATCGGGCAGAGCCGTATGATTTCTTTGCCGCGTCTCGCACGTATTGCGATGGTTGTCTGGCGTTATCGCCTCGATGAGCTGGTGCTTTCCGGAATCAATCACCCCCTGGCCTTTCGTCTGCTCTGGATTGTCCGTCTGGGCTCACGCCCCAAAATGCCGCGTGGCGAGCGTTTGCGTCTGGCTCTCGAGTCGCTGGGGCCAATTTTTGTAAAGTTTGGTCAGGTACTCTCGACCCGGCGTGATTTGATTCCGCCTGACATTGCTGATGAGCTGACCCTTTTGCAGGACCGTGTGGCACCTTTTCCCTCTGATGTGGCAGCTGCCTGCATTGAACAGGCACTCGGCAAACCACCGGCCGAGTTGTTTCAGCACTTTGAAGTCGACCCGGTCGCTTCGGCCTCGGTTGCCCAGGTGCATTTTGCGGTGCTGCATGATGGCCGCCATGTTGCGGTCAAGGTCCTGCGCCCTGCCATTCTGGATGTGATCGACAAGGATCTTTCCCTAATGCGGGCGCTGGCCAAGCTGATCGAAAGACTTGCTCCAGATGGCAAGCGCCTCAAGCCATGTGAAGTCGTGGGCGAGTTCGACAAGCACTTGCATGATGAGCTGGATCTGTTGCGCGAGGCAGCGAGTTGCAGCCAGCTGCGGCGCAACTTTCCCCCGGGCAGCGATCGTGGCAATCTGCTCTGGGTGCCTGAGGTCATGTGGGACTATTGCGCAAGTACGGTCTTCACAATGGAACGCATGTACGGTGTGCCGGTGAGTCAGATTGACCGGCTACGTTCGCTTGGTGTTGATATTCCGACGCTGGCACGTACAGGCGTCGAGATTTTCTTTACCCAGGTGTTTACCGACGGTTTCTTTCACGCAGACATGCATCCGGGCAATATTTATGTATCGGATCGCCCCGAAACGCTCGGTCGCTACATTGCACTGGATTTTGGAATTGTCGGTTCGCTGTCTGAGTTTGACAAGAACTACCTGGCGCAGAATTTCCTTGCTTTTTTTCAGCGGGATTACAGGCGTGTTGCACGCCTGCACATCGAATCGGGCTGGGTACCAGCCAACACCCGCGAAGAAGAGCTTGAGGGGGCGGTGCGCTCAGTTTGTGAACCTTACTTTGATCGGCCATTGGCAGAAATTTCCCTGGGACAGGTTCTTTTGCGCTTATTCCAGACATCCAGACGGTTTAATGTTGAAATCCAGCCTCAGCTCGTTTTATTACAAAAAACCCTGCTCAATGTCGAAGGATTAGGTCGGCAGCTTGATCCCAAGTTAGACTTATGGAAAACGGCGAAACCATATCTTGAAAACTGGATGCACGAAAGGGTGGGTTTGCGTGGTATTCGCAAGAAACTCACTCAGGAAGCGGGGCAGTGGGCGCAGTGGTTGCCTGAGTTTCCGCGTTTAATGCACGCTCAGCTCAGTCGCCCTGATGTTTCGGCTTCTGTCTTGCTGGAGTTGCAGCAAATGCGTCAGGCGCGCGAACAAGGTAATCGTTTATTAATGGCATTAACAGGTGTTGCAGCCGTAGCATTGGCTGTCGCCCTATGGACGCTGATGCGCTGAATATTCAGCGACAATATTTAAGGCAATCAATCATGCTTTACACAGAACTTTTTAAATCCATGGAATCAGTTCGCTGGAATATGGCGACAGACATCCCCTGGCAGGATTTTGACCGTAGCAAGCTCACCGATGAGCAGGCTCAAACGATCAAAATGAATGCGATTACTGAGTGGGCTGCTTTGCCCGCCACAGAGATGTTTTTGCGTGATAACCGTGATGACAGCGATTTTTCTGCCTTTATGTCAGTCTGGTTTTTTGAAGAGCAAAAACATTCACTCGTGTTGATTGAGTATCTGCGCAGGTTTGCGCCAGATCTGGTTCCAACCGAAGAAGAATTGCATAAGGTGCGTTTTGAGTTTGATCCCGCGCCACCACTTGAGACACTGATGTTGCATTTTTGCGGCGAGGTGCGTTTGAATCACTGGTACCGCTGTGCGGCAGAATGGCATACTGAGCCTGTGATCAAGGCCATTTATAAAGTGATTTCGCAGGATGAGGCGCGTCATGCGGGTGCCTATCTGCGCTATATGAAGCGCGCGCTGACCCAGCGTGGGCAGGAAATCGGTGCACAGGCCCGCATTGCTTTTTCAAAAATCGGCGTGCTGATGGCCTCGGCTCACCGCACCCCCCAGGCTTTGCACCCGACCAATCTGCACGTCAATAAACAAATGTTCCCCGACGACACCGTCCAGTCCAAGCTGCCAGAGCCAGGCTGGCTGGAGCGTTGGCTGGATACACAAATTGTGTTTGATAAAGAATGGGAAGGTAAAGTTTCGACTCGCATTCTGCACAATATGTCTTTGCTGTTTGATCATTCGTTCAAAACGGTTCAGGATTTGAATCGCTACCGTAAAGAGCTGTTGCGTGCCAGCGCTGAGCCTGTTGTTGCTCCTGCCTGATTGCGCAAGATGACTGCGCGTTTTGAGAGCAAGATCCTGTCACCCGAGCGCTGTGCCCAGAGTATGGCAGCGCGCGTCTGGCCCGGGCCGATCGTGTTTACCAATGGTGTGTTTGATATCCTGCACCGTGGGCATGTGACTTATCTGGATGAGGCGGCCCAGCTTGGCGGTTCTCTGATTGTTGCAGTGAATTCAGATGCTTCCGCCCGCCGTCTGGGCAAAGGTCCTGATCGTCCGCTTAATACGGCGCATGATCGTGCTGCGTTGCTTGCTGCGCTTTCTTGCGTAACCGCAGTAACAATTTTTGATGAAGATACCCCTGTTGAGATCATTGGCCTGTTGCGCCCTGATCTGATTGTGAAGGGGGGGGATTATGATATGGCGACTTTGCCTGAGACCCGGCTGGTGCAGTCCTGGGGTGGACGTGCGATCGCGATTCCCTTCGAGTTTGCACGGTCAACGACCGCGCTTGTGACCAAGATTCGTCAAAACTGAAGTTTTATAGCGAAAGCAAGCCTGTGCCGGTCATGTCGCCGGCAACAATCAGAACTTAAAGTGTGAAACTACCGGGCCCGTCAAGGGCTTGATGACAGTTTCAAACAATGAGGTGATCTCAAAACTGGCAGCCGTGGTGCGGGTAATACGATACACCGTCATGGCTGGCGCTTGACCGACCACGACAACCATCCTGCCGCCCACACATAACTGGTATTTCAGCGCATCGGGAATGGTGGGCAAAGAGCCTGTCAGCAGAATTGCATCATATTCGGTCGTGCCCCAGCCATTGCTGCCATCACCAGTTTCGACTTTGACGTTTTTAATCTGGGCTTGCTGAAGGTTATGCTGGGCAAAGGCCACCAGACGCGGATCAATTTCGATTGAGGTGACTTCGCGTGCGAGCCCGCTGAGCAAAGCTGCCTGATAGCCTGAGCCGGTGCCGACTTCAAGTACACAGTCATCCGCTTTGAGCAACAGCAATTGTGCGAGGCGGGCTTCCATTTTGGGTGAAAGCATGGTCTGGTGTGTATCACCGGACTGCAGCACGAGTGGGATTTCAAAATCTGAAAAGGCCAGCGCACGATAGGCATTGGGCACAAACATCTCGCGCCTGAATTTGATCAGTGTCTGGAGTACGTTTTCGTCAGAGACATCCCAGGGGCGGATTTGTTGTTCCACCATATTGAAACGGGCGATCTCGATATTTGGCAAATTGGACGCGTTCATGTCTCTATCTATGTGTCTTCAGGTTAACCCTTATTGTACGGGGGTTTGCTGCCACCACTTATAAAAATGGTGAACAGGACCATGTCCCGTGCCAACTTTGAGTGCATCAGCATGCAAAATTGCTTGTACAAGGTAGTCTTTTGCCCCGCGTGCTGCCTCGGGGACGCTCTCTGACTGTGGCAATAAGGCCGCCAGTGCAGAGGACAGCGTGCAGCCCGTTCCGTGGGTATTGCGGGTTTTGATCCGATGCCCCGGGAGCTCGATCATCTGGTCGCCATCATGCAGCAGGTCGATGGTTTCGTTGCCTGGCAAGTGCCCCCCTTTAAGCAGGACCCAGCGGTGACCTGAGTAGCTCATCTGGTTGCGCAGGCGTTCGGCCACCCGACGCATTTCCCTGACGGTTTCGACCGGGCGTTGCTCGAGTAAGACCCCCGCCTCAGGCAGGTTTGGGGTCAGAACAGTCGCCTGTGGCAAAAGCTGTTCGCGCAAGACGCCCACTGCTTTTTGTTCGAGCAACAGATTGCCGCTTTTTGAAACCATGACGGGATCCAGAACCACATGCAGAGGTTTGAAATGCCCAAGACGATCTGCCACGACTTCAATGACCCCAACCTGACCCAGCATGCCGATTTTGACCGCATGAATTTCTACATCGGCAAACAGGGTGTCAATCTGCTGTCGGACAAACTGGGGGTTGACGGGCGAGATGTCAGAAACCGTATGTGTATTTTGTGCGGTGAGTGCAGCGACTACTGCGCAGGCATAACTGCCTAGCGCACTCATCGCTTTGACGTCTGCAAGAATTCCAGCGCCACCCGACGGATCCATGCCTGCAATGGTCAGTGTGTTGGGAATCGCGCGCGGGGTCTCCATATTGCTCACGCTGACGCGGTCGGTGTGATCAGGCCGCTGGTGGGTGAGCTCGGTGCACCCTGGTAAGTCTTGCGGGGCACACGTCCTGCCAGAAAGGCCTCGCGCCCGGCTTGCACCGCTTTTTTCATTGCGCTTGCCATCAGGATGGGGTTTTGGGCGCCAGCGATTGCCGTATTCATCAGTACGCCGTCGCAGCCAAGCTCCATGGCAATTGCCGCATCAGACGCCGTGCCGACGCCTGCATCCACTAAAACAGGGACGCGGGCCTGATCAATGATCAGTTTGAGATTCCAGGGGTTCAGAATGCCCATGCCCGAGCCAATCAGTGACGCCAGGGGCATCACCGCGACACAGCCGATATCCTCAAGCATGCGGCACTGAATTGGATCGTCCGTGCAATAGACCATCACGTCAAAACCGTCCGCTACGAGTGTCTTGGCAGCAGCCAGTGTTTCGGGCATATTCGGGAACAGCGTGTGCGGATCGCCCAAGACTTCGAGTTTGACCAGCTTGTGCCCATCCAGCAACTCACGCGCCAGTCGCAACGTGCGCACTGCATCCTCTGCGGTGTAACACCCGGCGGTGTTGGGCAGCAGGGTGAACTGCGAGGCTGGGAGGTATTCAAGCAGGCTCGGCGCATTCGCGTCCTGACCAATATTCGTGCGGCGAATGGCCACGGTGACGATTTCGGCACCGCTCTGATCGATCGCCTCACGTGTCTGTTTAAAGTCCTGGTATTTGCCAGTGCCGACCAAGAGTCTGGACTGATAGGCCTTACCTGCGATGATCAGGTGATCGTGCTGTGTCATATGAAATGCCTTGAGAAATCTTTTGAATACGTGTCGCGTCAGAAGGGATACAGTGGACTTTATTTGCGGGCTTGCTGGATCACGTCGCAAATCCGGCTGGCGGCCTCAATGAGCCGGGGACCCGGGCGCTCGAGCATATCAGCATCCATCATAAAGACACGTCCCCCGCGTGCAGCTGGCAGTCCGGCGTCCCGCCAGTATGCCAGGGCAGTGGGATCGACCACAGGCGTGGGCCCGGCTGCCGCCCTGCCTACCAGCACGAGATCCGGCTTGGCTGCAAGCACACCCGCTACGCTGATTTTGGGTGAAATCGATGCGGCGTCACCAAAGACATTGACGCCTCCGCATAAGCCAATCACGTCAGAAAGTATGTGCTCACCGCTCAGCGCATATTCTGGATCTGGTCCGCTCTGAAGCAGGACACGAACAGGCGGACTGCCCTGAGCGCGTGCCAGGGAGTTGCCAATGGATTCCAGCGTCAGGCGCAGAGCATCGGCCCGGTTGCGTGCAATTTCCGAGGTGCCTAGCATCACGCCAAAAGTCTCGACACTATCCGCAATCTCTGCCAGTGATTGAGGCGAGCTGATAAATACCGCCACATTAAGCACCTCGAGCGCATCGGCCTGCTCGGGGAGCCAGCCGATGATGAGGTCGGGGCGATAGGCCGCGATTTTTTCGGAGTCGGGCTGCAAGGCGTCACCGATGCGTGCAAGTTTGCGGGCTTCGGGAGGAAAGTCGCTGGATGTGACCGTAGCAACAATTTTATTGCCACCACCTGCAGCAAACACCAGCTCTGTCACATGAGGCGAGAGCGTCACGACGCGACGGGCAGGCTCTTTGAGCACGACCGCACGGCCGTTATCGTCGATGATCTCGATTTCTGCTGCGCCCGCAAGCGTGCACCCTGTGAGCAGGGTTAGCACGCACATATACATTTGTAATCGGGGCAGGTGGAACATTCCTGGCATGACATCACTTTCAAAGCACCCGGACAGTGGGTGTCTGATGCTACATCCGCCAGGCGATGTTGACAAACACATTCGATCCCGGGGTGTTGTAACCCTCGAGCAGAGTGTATGTCTTGCCCAACACATTGTTCCAGCGCACCTGGATGTCCGCCGTGGAGGAAAGCGGATAGCTGGCTGACAGGTTCAGCAGACCATACCCCCCGAGTGTCTGGCCAGACATGGAGTCGTGACGCTCGCTTGTCAGCAGCCATTCGGCTGTGGCGCGCAGTTGCCCCACAGACTGATCGACCGCCATTTTGAGAACTTGCTGTGCCCGCTGGGGCAGGATTTTGTCCGTATCGGCATTGCGTGGATCCATCAGGTCCAGGCTGCCGCGTACGCGCGTGCTGCTGCCAATGCGCTGGCTGCCTGTGAGTGTCACGCCCTGAATGATGGCCTTGCCAATGTTCGTCGGTGAGTAGGGCGAGTAAGGATCAAACGCAAGAATCGGCTGGTTCAGGATCAGGTTGGTGATTTCGTTTCTGTAGACCACGACCCCCAACTGCGTCCTGTCCGTTGTGTATTTCAGTCCGGCCTCAATATTGCGGGACTTTTCGGGTTGCAGCGTTGGGTTGCCAACAAAGTAAGACGTCAGCGGCCAGTACAGTTCGTTGAAGTTCGGTGCGCGAAAGCCAGTGTTCGCTCCGACTGTGGCTTTCCACTGGGGTGTGAGCTCCAGGCCATAAGCCAGGCTGCCCGTCAGGAAGTTGCCATATTGCGAGTTGTCATCATCCCGGACACTGGCCTGGACGGACTGTGGGCCCCAGCTGCCACGATAGATGCCCATCAGGGAGTTGGTGTAGCGACTGGTTTGCTGGTAATTCACAAAGTTCGGAATGGGGTAGTTGCTGTCTGACAAGTTTGCGTCAACATTCTGATCCAGCCTTTCATAGGCCAGTGAAACCACCTGTGTTGGCGAAAATTTCAAGTCGTTTTGCCACATGTACTGCGTCTGGCTGGTGTTGTAATGCTGTTTGCCATCAATCGGGTTTGAGGGCACCAGGTCTGCGCCTGCGTTATAGGTTTTGTAACTGTCCGTGCTGAGACCCACGCGCAGCGTGCTGGTCCACAGCTCAGAAATCACGTTGCGGCTTGTCAGCATGTTTGTGCTCAGATTCTGCACACCCCGGTCATTGAAGTAGGGCGAACCCATGTCATAGCCGCCGTTGACCGTGGACTGAAACGTTTGAAACGTCAGCGTCTGGCCAGGCTTCCATGTGTAGCCGAGCGTGCCACCGGCATTGCTGCGGTAATAGGAGTCCTTGTCCGGGTTGTAGTAATAGTTCGCCCGGTTGGTGGCGTTAAAGCCAGCACTCTGGCCATAGCCGCCGTACAGACTGTAGACCCAGCCATCCTTGGCGCCCGAAAAGCCCGCATCATATTGTGTGCTGGCGTAGGAACCGACGCCTGCGTTGGCATAGGCTGAAAAAGGTCGGTCCTGATCCCCGCGTGTGATGATGTTCACCACGCCACCAATTGCGTCAGCACCATACAGGCTCGAGCTTGCGCCGCGCACAATTTCTACGCGTTCGATGCTGTTGAGCGGGATGGCATTAATGGCTGGCAGGACATTGGTGGCGTTATTGATGCGCAGGCCATCAATCAGTACAAGGGACTGGTTGCTATTGGTGCCGCGAATATTGATGCTTGTGACGGTTTGGGGGCCGCCATAGTTCACCGAATCGATGCTGTGCTGCCGCTCGAGCACGTCGGCAAGCGTGCCATTGGGGAAATTGTCGAGTTCGTCACGCGTCACGACACTATTGTCCCCGAGTGTTTCACCAAGTGGTTCTGCTGTCCGTGATGGGGTGACCACAATCGTTGCCAGTGGCACAGTCGAGCCAGGCAGACTGGAAGCCAGACGCTGTGGATCTGTAGCCGTGGATGTCGCAACCGGGTCGGAGGAGGGAGTGACGGGGATTGCCTGTGCGAGCACGCTCGCAGAAGCCGCCAAGGCGGCAGCACCGGCAGTCAGCCGGGTAACAAGAGATTGCATGTGTCTAGCCTCGATAAGCCGTGCGTCCCCGCACGACAGTTCAGTTTAAAGAGGATCCCTCGTGTCGAAAGCGACAGATCCTCGCGCAAACTGGCCGGTATCGGGCTGGCGCAGGCGGGTTCACGGAGGAGCCACTTTTGCGTTGACCGTTGCGGGGGCAGCACAGGCACAACATGCTGGCTGGAGCATGTTTCCCTGTTTCCCGTTTAACTTTCCCAATGTTGTGCGCCGGCGACAAGCTCGCGCACGATTTTCATCGAAAGCACCAATTCTCCGGGCACTGTAGCATGCACGTCTTTTTTGGTACGATGTCAGGTTGATTGGTCGCTTTGTTTTGCCTGTGTTTTTGGGGCATCCCTAATCGCCATGCACCTTCATTCTGGTCGATCCCGAACATGACTTATCCCAAACTGCCCTATCCGATTGAACGTTACACCCGTGGCGCAGCATTTGCGCGGCTGCTGGGCGAACGCATTCTGATTTTGGATGGTGCGATGGGCACCATGATTCAGCGGTACAAACTGTCAGAGGCGGACTTTCGTGGCGGCCGGTTTACCGGGCATCATAAAGACGTCAAAGGGAATAATGAGCTGCTGTCCCTGACGAGACCGGATGTCATTCGCGAGATTCACGACCAGTACCTCGAAGCAGGTGCCGATGTGATCGAAACCAACACCTTTGGTGCGACCACGGTCGCCCAGGGTGATTACGACTTGCCTGAGCTCGCCTATGAGCTCAACCTGGAGTCGGCGCGCATCGCGCGTGCAGCCTGCGATCATTACAGTACGCCTGAGCGGCCACGGTTTGTCGCCGGCGCGCTCGGCCCCCAGCCCAAGACGGCATCCATTTCTCCTGATGTCAACGACCCGGGCGCCCGCAATATTACCTTTGACGAGTTGCGCATTGCTTACATTGAGCAGCTCAACGGCTTGCTCGACGGAGGAATTGATCTTGTCCTGATCGAGACCATTTTTGACACGCTCAATGCCAAAGCGGCGATTTTCGCAGTCGAAGAAGTCTTCGAGGTTCGCGGAGAACGTTTGCCTGTGATGATTTCTGGCACGGTGACGGATGCCTCTGGACGTATTCTGTCAGGTCAGACAGTCGAAGCCTTCTGGAATTCCGTGCGCCATGCGCGTCCTGTGACCATCGGTCTGAATTGCGCGCTGGGTGCGGCACTGATGCGCCCCTACGTGGCCGAGTTGTCAAAGATTTGCGACACATATGTGTGCGTCTATCCGAATGCCGGTTTGCCCAATCCGATGAGTGACACCGGCTTTGATGAAGAACCGGCTGATACGTCTGCGTTGCTTGAGGAATTTGCCCGTGCCGGCCTGGTCAATATGGTGGGCGGGTGTTGCGGCACGACGCCCGATCATGTGCGTGCGATTGCCGCTAAAGTCTCGCAGTTGCCTTGCAGGGTCGTGCCCGAAATTGCAGTCAAGACGCGCCTGTCAGGCCTCGAAGCGCTCAATATCGATGATGACACCCTGTACGTGAACGTAGGTGAACGCACCAACGTGACCGGCAGCAAAATGTTTGCGCGTCTGATCCGCGAAGAAAAATACGACGAAGCCGTGGCCGTCGCGCGCCAGCAGGTTGAGAGTGGCGCACAGATCATCGATATCAACATGGATGAAGCCATGCTGGATTCTCTGGCATGTATGCATCGCTTTTTGAATCTGATCGCCTCCGAGCCTGATATTGCGCGTGTGCCGGTGATGATCGACAGTTCAAAGTGGTCAGTGATCGAAGCAGGTCTGAAGTGCGTCCAAGGCAAGCCAATCGTCAATTCGATCTCTCTCAAAGAAGGCGAAGAACCCTTCCTGTACCAGGCACGCCTGTGTCGGCGGTATGGCGCCGCGGCGGTGGTGATGGCCTTTGATGAAAAAGGCCAGGCCGATACCTTTGAACGCCGTCAGATTATTTGTTCGCGGGCCTACAAACTGTTGGTCGACGTTGTCGGTTTTCCGCCAGAAGACATTATTTTTGATCCGAACGTGTTTGCCATTGCGACCGGTATCGATGAGCATAATCACTATGCGGTGGATTTCATCGAGTCGACCAAATGGATCCGCAAGAATCTGCCACACGCCCGCATCTCAGGTGGTGTCTCAAACGTGAGTTTTTCGTTCCGTGGCAATGAGGCCATGCGCGAAGCCATTCATACGGTCTTTTTGTATTACGCGATTCGTGAAGGCATGACGATGGGGATCGTCAATGCGGGTCAGCTGGGGATTTATGCAGATATCAATCCCGTCTTGCGCGATCTGGTTGAAGATGTCGTGCTTGACCGACCAGAACCTGTCGGACGCACGGCCGGTGATGATGCGCGCACGCCGACTGAAAGACTGGTGGAGTTTGCAGAGACGTTCAAGGGCAGTGGCGCCAAGCGTGAAGAGGACCTGACCTGGCGTGAGCAGACCGTTGAAAAACGTCTGGCACATGCCATGGTGCACGGCATCACGAATTTTATTATCGAAGACACCGAAGAAATTCGCCAGCAGATTGAAACGCGCGGCGGACGTCCGATCGAAGTGATCGAAGGTCCATTGATGGACGGCATGAACATCGTCGGTGATCTGTTTGGCGAGGGCAAAATGTTCTTGCCCCAGGTGGTCAAGTCCGCACGTGTCATGAAGCAGGCCGTGGGCCATCTTGTGCCTTACATCGAAGCAGAAAAAAAACTGATCGCAGCCGGTGGTGGCGATGTCCGTGCCAAAGGCAAAATTCTGATTGCGACAGTCAAAGGCGATGTGCACGACATTGGCAAGAATATTGTGACGGTAGTGCTTCAGTGCAACAACTTCGAAGTCATCAATATGGGCGTCATGGTGCCCGCAGCCGAAATTCTCGCGCGCGCCAAGGCTGAAGGTGTGGACATCATCGGATTGTCGGGGCTGATCACACCGAGCCTCGAAGAAATGGCCTACGTCGCCAGCGAAATGCAGCGTGATGAGTATTTCCGCAGCCGTGAGATTCCCCTGATGATTGGTGGAGCAACAACCAGCCGCGTCCACACGGCCGTCAAGATTGCGCCGCATTATGAAGGCCCGGTGATTTACGTGCCCGATGCCAGTCGTGCAGTGGGTGTGGCACAAAATCTGGTTTCAGAGACCGCCAATACTTATCTCGAAGAGCTTGGCGTCGAATACGAGGATGTACGTCGTCGCCATGCGAGCCGCAAAGCCACTCCGCTCATGTCGCTTGTGGACGCCAGGGCGGCTAAGCCCGTGATTGACTGGTCCGCGTATACGCCCCCCCGTCCGAAGTTCATTGGACGACGTACTTTCAAGAATTTTGACCTGACCGAACTGGTCCGCCATATCGACTGGACGCCATTTTTTCAGACCTGGAGTCTGTTTGGCCAGTACCCGGCCATCCTCGAAGATACAGTCGTCGGTGAGCAGGCCCAAAAAGTATTTGCCGATGCGCAGGCCATGGTCAAGCGTATGGTGGATGGCCGTTGGTTAACAGCGAATGGTGTGGTGGCGTTTTATCCTGCCAATAGCATCAATGATGATGACATTGAAGTCTATCAGGACGAGACACGTCAAAAGGTTCTCTTCACCTGGCGCGGCTTGCGCCAGCAGGGTATCAAGCGCGAGGGCGTTGAGAATAAATGCCTGGCTGATTTCATCGCCCCCAAATCATCCGGCGTGATGGACTATATCGGTCTGTTTGCCGTGACCGCTGGTATTGGTGTCGAGAAAAAAGAAAAAGAATTCATGCAGGACAATGACGATTATTCGTCGATCATGTTCAAGTCGCTTGCAGACCGGATGGCCGAGGCGTTTGCCGAGGCATTGCATGCGCGCGTGCGGACAGATCTGTGGGGCTATGCGCCCGAAGAGTCCCTGACCAGCGAACAAATGATCAAGGAATCCTATCAGGGCATTCGTCCGGCGCCAGGCTACCCTGCGTGTCCTGAGCATGTGGTCAAGCGCGAGATGTTTGACGTGCTCGATGGTGCGGATATTGGAATGATGCTGACAGAGAGCTATGCCATGCATCCCGCGGCGAGCGTTTCAGGGTTTTATTTTAGCCATCCACAGTCTCAGTATTTCAGTGTGGGAACAATTGGTGAAGACCAGCTCAAAGACTATGTGACGCGCAGTGGTCGTACGTTGGATGATGTCAAGCGCTCGCTTGCGCCGAGCCTGGGTTAATTGAATGCAGTCTGTTGATGACGGTGTCACCAGATGACGCCGTCCATCAGCACGGTGGCCACTAAAGCGGTTGTTAGCAAGGCGGTTTTCCAGTTCAGGCCGATGACACCCTTCTGGCTTTCAACCTTGCGATAGAGCAGAGCACCTGCTGCGACTGAGCTCAGCACGGCTGCAAGCATGCCAAGTCCATTGATGAGTACGCCTGTCGGAAATAAAACGTGCCAGAGTGCATTGAAGCCAATGCAGATGCCGTAGTGAATCAAAAAGATGGAATAAGACCGGGTGCCCAGCCAGGTGAGTACGCCTGGACGTGGCCAGCGTTCGAGCCAGCCCTTTTGCCCCGCAAGGCTGACCAGTGTGGCGGTCACAAGCGCAACAAAAATAGTTATGCGATATTCGAGCAATAAGGCGACGCCCCCGAGCACCAGCACGATCAGCAAGGCGCGAGCACCGAAGGCGGGGCGTGTCGACCAGTATGCCAGCATCCCCAGGCCATAAGCACCAAAAAAATACGGTGCATAGATATCATATGCACTGAAGCGGTTCAGAAGCCATAAGGATAAGGCCGATAGCAGCACGATCAGGACCGGAAAGATCACCTCACGGTTTGGTGCCGCGCGGTGCATCAGCGCCGTTAGCAATACCGTGAGCGTAAACAACTGAAAATCAATTGCGACAAACCACACGCCGGCAGACAGGGCTTCGATACCAAACAGGTCGTGCAGCAAGAGCGCGTGGGTGAGCAGCTGAAAAAGGCTGGGTGCACCCGATAGCGATTCGTGTTCAAACCATGGTCGGACAAGTGCCGTGATCAGGATGGCACTTGTCACGGCGAACAGAAAGGGTGTTATCAGCCTTTTATAGCGTTTCCAGATCAGTGCCACACGGGGGCGTGGCAGGATTTTTCCTTCGGGGGCGAGCTGAGCTGCCACCAGAAAACCTGCCAGCACAAAGAACATTTGTACGGCCTGACGTGCATACAGAACCAGCCCCTCAATCAGCTGTGGTGCTGACTGACTGACGACCGCTGACATCGGACCGTAGATGGCCAGATGATGCAGGACGATCGCCAGGCAACCGACGCCTTTTATGGCGTCGATCAGGGGGAGACGTGATTTTGACAAGTGACTCAGGTCTTGTGATAAATCTCAGAACCTTTCTTGACAAATTCAATGGCCTTTTCCTGCATGCCTGCCTTGAGTGCCGCATCGTTGGCTACGCCAAGCTTGGCTGCATATTCACGCACGTCCTGTGTGATTTTCATGCTGCAGAAGTGTGGGCCGCACATTGAACAGAAATGTGCAACTTTCATCGAATCCTTTGGCAGGGTTTCATCGTGAAAGTCTTTGGCTGTGTCAGGATCTAGCCCCAGATTGAACTGGTCATCCCAGCGGAATTCAAAACGCGCCTTTGACAATGCATTATCGCGGATCGATGCACCTGGGTGTCCTTTGGCCAGGTCGGCGGCATGCGCGGCAATCTTGTAGGTGATGATGCCGTCCTTGACATCTTTTTTATTCGGCAGGCCCAGATGCTCCTTGGGTGTCACATAGCACAGCATCGCGCAGCCATACCAGCCAATCAGTGCTGCGCCAATGCCTGAGGTAATGTGGTCGTACCCCGGGGCGATGTCAGTGGTCAGTGGGCCGAGCGTGTAGAACGGTGCCTCGTCGCAGTGTTTAAGCTGCATGTCCATGTTTTCTTTGATCAGTTGCATGGGAACATGGCCTGGACCTTCGATCATGACTTGTACGTCGTGTTTCCAGGCGATCTTGGTAAGCTCTCCAAGCGTGACCAGTTCCGCGAACTGTGCCTCGTCGTTGGCATCAAAACCTGAACCTGGACGCAAGCCATCACCAAGCGAAAAGCTCACGTCATAGGCTTTCATAATCTCGCAAATTTCTTCAAAGCGCTCGTACAGGAAGCTCTCTTTGTGATGTGCCAGACACCACTTGGCCATGATTGAGCCACCGCGTGACACGATGCCTGTCATCCGCTCTGCTGTCATCGGAATGTAGGCCAGACGAACTCCGGCGTGAATGGTGAAATAATCGACACCCTGCTCAGCCTGCTCAATGAGTGTGTCGCGGAAAATTTCCCAGGTGAGGTCTTCGGCTTTTCCGTCGACTTTTTCAAGCGCCTGATAAATCGGTACGGTCCCAATCGGCACTGGGGAGTTACGCACAATCCATTCCCGTGTTTCATGGATGTGTTTACCTGTGGAAAGATCCATCACTGTATCGCCACCCCAGCGGATAGCCCAGGTCATTTTTTCGACTTCTTCGCCGATACCTGAACTGACTGCTGAGTTGCCGATGTTTGCGTTGATTTTGACCAGGAAGTTGCGTCCGATTGCCATCGGCTCGACTTCAGGGTGATTGATGTTGGCAGGAATAATTGCGCGACCGCGGGCGATTTCCTCGCGCACGAACTCTGGCGTGATCAGCGAAGGGATCGAGGCACCAAAAGATTCGCCAGGATGCATGCGCAGCATGCGCTTGACCATTTTCTCGCCTTCGGGGCCTGAGGCACGCAGTGATGCAATGTACTCTTCGCGGCGCAGATTTTCGCGAATGGCAACGAACTCCATTTCAGGGGTGATGATCCCACGGCGCGCGTAATACATTTGCGATACGTTGGCACCGGCCTTGGCGCGACGGGGGTGGCGGCGCAAATCAAAGCGCATGGCTGTGAGTTTGGGGTCGGTCAGTCTTTCCTGGCCGTAGGCGCTTGATGGGCCGGCGAGCAGTTCCGTGTCGGCACGCTCTTCAATCCAGGCGCGACGCAGCTCAGGCAAGCCTTTGCGGATGTCGATTTTTGCATCAGGATCGGTGTAAGGACCGCTGCAGTCATAGACGGTGATCGGGGGATTTTTTTCGCCACCGAAGGACGTTGAGGTATCTTCTTGCGCAATTTCACGGAAAGGCACTTTCATATCCGGGCGCGAGCCAATCTGATAGACCTTGCGTGACATTGGCAGTGGTGCGACCGCGGCGGCATCGACTTCGGCGGTAGCGGCTAGAAACTTTGGGTTGGCATTCATAGAAACGCTCCAAGCAAATATTGGAGCCGAATCGGGATGGATTCCAGGCAGCCTGGAATTTGCTCCCAGCATCGGCATTATCCGGACTGGTACGAAGGGACTCTCTCAACCTGGCGAATTGCCAAGTACCCCCGCTCAAGTATCGAAGTATAGGGTGTCTTGAGGGATTTCACACGGACAACCGGTTTTCAGCCAGGCGTGTCGTGGGAGAGGGCGGACAGGTGGTCTCGCAAGTCCACCCACGCGGCGTTCAGATCTGGCCCGGGTGCCTGGGTGCCCGCCGCCTGTTCCAGTGCAATGGCAATAAGATGCGCTTGCGATTTTCCGAGTAGCAGCAAGACCGATTTCAGGCTGTGGGCGAGTTTGTGCACGGCAGCAAGGTCTCCTGCTGCGAGCCAGCGATCGCCGTTCTGAATGTCATGTTGGAATTGCATCCTGGACTGGGCTGTAAATTTGTCAAACAACTCCTGATCTGCACCAAAGTACAACTCGACGGGTGACTCTACCGCGACGGGCCGATCTGCTGGCGTGCCAGCGGCCGCTCCCTGGCCCAGTGCAGCGTGCAATGCCGTCACAGAGACTGGTTTGAGAAGTTGCCGTGTCACGCCAAGCGAAAGCAACTGTTGTTTAACTGAGTGATCAATCCCGGCACTGAGCGCAACAATTTTTGCATCACCGGTCAGCGCTGGTGAGTGTGTAATCGTCTGTATAAAGCTTAAGCCCGATATTCCCGGCAGCATCAGGTCAGTCAGGATCCAGTCAAAGGACTGCTGAGCGAGTTTTGCCATGGCTTGTGGCACCGTCTCACAACAGGTCAGGGTGTATTGCTCCTCCTCAAGCGCATAGGTAACAAACCTTTGCATGAGCAGGTCGTCTTCAACAAACAAAATATGTTGTGTGCGCACAGCCGGTTTTACATGCTGGCGAGCTGGGGAATCGTCTGCGCGAGCAGAGGGACTAAGGCATTCGCAAGCTGTGATTTGTGAATAATTGGTAAGCCTTGCAATGCGAACTCGTAGGGTGAGAGTTGGGTGGACGTCAACCCGGTGACGATGACTAGCTGGCAACGTGCAAACTGTGGGTCTGACTTCAGAGTGGTCACTAGAGCTGCACCATCAATGCCTGGCAGCAAAATATCAACTAGCAGGCAATCGGGTTGAACCTGACCGAATTTAGTCAGTCCTGAAATGCCATCGTTCGCGATATGCAGCACAGCCTTGGGAAAATGCTTTGCAAGCAAGAGAGAAACCAGATTCTGAAAGTGGGCAGAGTCTTCGATCAGGAGCACGTGGTAATGACTGCGGACAGATGCTGGGACATGAGCGGCATGCTGGCCCTGAAGGCCTCCCTGCCTGGAAGCGAGCCACTGGGTCACCGACGCACGGGAAATCCGCCGGTGCCCTCCTGAGGTGCGCCAGGCCTGGAGTTCGCCGCGATCGACCATTAATTGAATGGACCTGACCGCGAGTCCGAGCATTTGAGCAACCTCGATCGTGCTGAGGTCGTCGAGCGCTGCGGTGGGCGTGCTTGCCTCTGGTGCTGGTTGCATTGTCAGAACTTTATCTTAGATGATCGCTTCGTTCGTTGAAAATGAAATAAGTGATGCAAATCATACACAAAGCAGGATTATGATGCATACGCAGTGAGACACGATTTCTTTTTTTTAAGGTCGCCATGATGTTCAATGACTCCTTTGGTATGACGCTCAGGCGTGTGCTCTGGAGCGTGCTATCCAGCCTGTGCATGGTGGTGGCTGGCGTGCACCTTGCGCAGGCTGCGGGAGTCGAGGCACGCGTGCGCGCAAGCGGCCGGCTACATGTCTGCATCTGGCCAGATTTTTATGGTGTCACGTTCCGTAACCCACACACACAGGCGCTAAGCGGAATTGACATCGAGCTTTCCCGTTCGCTTGCTGATGATCTGGGTGTGGACGTGTCATATGTTGATTCTTCTTTTTTCGCCATTTCTGATGATTTGCTGAGTGAACGCTGTGATGTCGGGATGTTCGCGATCGGGATGCGCTCGTTGCGCACTAGCGTGCTGAGCTTTTCTCAGCCTTACATGCAGAGTCGCGTGTATGCCCTGGTCAGCAAGAGTCAGCGGCAGATACAGTCGTGGCAGGATATTGATCAGCCAGGGGTCGTGGTGGGTGTTCAGGAAGGCGCTTTTTTAGAGCAACTGATGCGCGACACACTGATTCATGCCAGGCTCTATGCCGTGCGTCCTCCTGCCAATCGCGAGAAGGAACTCCAGTCTGGTCGGATCGATGTGTTTGTCTCGGACTACCCCAATAGCCGCAGGCTGCTTGATCGCAATGATTCATTTCGGCTCATTGAGCCGGATCAGCAAAGCGTGACGTTGCCCTATGCCTACGCAGTCAAGCCAGGAGACACGCAGTGGCTGGACAGGCTCAATCAGTTTGTCGCAAGCATCAGACAGGATGGGCGCTTAAAGCAAGCGGCGCACAATCATGGTTTGTTGCCAATGATCGCAAAGTAGTGCGCTGAGATGACTTTCCATGCGAACGTATTGCCCCAGATGTCTGTCTTATTCAAGCGCAGCTACCTGACCTATGCCTGGATCGCGGCTCTGATTGTTGTGCTGACAACAGGCTGGGTCGCCTGGTATGAAAAAACTGAAATAATCCGCAGCGATCAGCATCGCGCCGCCTTATATGCCCGTGTGCTGGATGACCATGTCCTGCGCACCCTCGATATTGCTAGTCTTGCAATATCCGATCTGGCAGATATTGCGCGAGCCGAATCGCCTCTGGAAGTTAAAAAGCTGCAGGCGCCCATGTCTCAAGCCTTGGCCTCCCTGACTTTTATCCGTAGCATGGCGTTAATCGACTCCCAGGGTCGCATTCTTGTTTCCAGTCCCGAAAGAGAGCAAGGCGTGACCATTGACCTGGGGAGGCTGGGACCGCTGCCAGGCAATGATTCAGTCGTGCTGGCGCCCCTGGTTGCCGTGCGTGACCTCGAAGAGCTCGTCAGCACTGCCGCACCAGCTACACATCGGTTTCGGGTGTTTGGGCTGCCGCTTGTGCGACGCATCATCACCCAGGAAGGGGCGACGCAATATCTCGTTGCCTTGATCAATCCGGATTTTTTTGCAAGTTTTCAAGCAGTGGCGATTGGCGAGCCTGACTTTAGTGCCGTTTTAATGTCCTATGCGGGTGATGTGCTCGTGAGTGATAGTCAGTCCCTGCTTGCGGGGAGTTGTCTGGTGAATTATCAAAAAATGAGCGAGATGCTCAAGCCTCGAGATCATGGCACTTACGTCGGACCTGGTGCGGGTCCGGGCGAGCAAATTGTTTCGGTGCGCACTTCTCACGCCTGGCCAATTGTGACGCTGGTGGAGCGCCCCCTGGCGGCTGCATTTGACGACTGGCTCAAAGTGCTTGTCTGGCTGATGACAGTCGGGGTCATGATGCTCGTGGTGATTGCTGCCATGTCTCGTATCGCCTGGCGCAGTGCGCGTTCCAAGGAAGCTGCCCAGAAGCTTTTGTTTGAGCAACTGGTTTTTACTGACCGGCTCCTCGAGGTCAGCCCTCTGCCCATTTATATGCTCGACACACGAGGCGTGATTATGCTTGTGAACCGTGCACTTGAAGAATTCATGGGTCTGAGCCGCGAGCAGTTGCTCGGACGTTCAGCGGGCGAGTTCCAGTCTGAGTCTGATCAGCTTGATGAGACGCACCAGCATGAGCGGCTGTTTGCGCAGGGCGGGGAGGCCAGTTATGAATGGCGCCTGACAAAGCCGAATGGCGTGCAACGCGATGTTCTGTTGAGCAAAGTTGTGGTCTCTAATGATGACGGATCCGCCCGAGGCGTACTGGCGTTCATCATGGACGTCACGGAGTTCAGAGACGCCGAACGCGCGATCCTCCTGGCCCGCGATGCGGCACAAGCGGCCTCACACGCCAAGTCTGAGTTCATTGCCAATATCAGCCACGAACTGCGCACCCCCCTTCAATCTATATTGGGATTTTCCGAGTTGGGTGTGCTGCGCATACAAGACAACATAAAAATTTCCGGAATGTTTGCCGATATTCATACTTCCGGGCAGAGAATGCTCGCCCTTGTGAATGATTTGCTTGATATTGCAAAGATCGAAAGTAATGAGTTTTCATCGATTTTTCGGGATGTGGATATGCGAGGGCTGATTCAGGAGGTGTTCGCTGAGCTTGACCCCTTGTTTGGTGCGCGCAACATCACGCGCGTCTGCCTGTTGCCAGAACAACCATTGATCGCGCATGTTGATCCGTTGAGAATTCATCAGGTTTTGCGAAATGTTGTCGCGAATGCACTGAAGTTTTCAGCTCCTGGGCAGGTCATTGAACTTGAGGCAGGGCTGCATGGTGCTGATCGGTTACGCATATCCGTGCGGGATCAGGGGCGCGGCATTCCACCTGAAGAGCTACAGATGATTTTTGAGCCCTTCATGCAGTCTAGCCTGACCAAAGACGGTTCAGGAGGAACAGGACTGGGGCTGGCGATTTGCCGCAGTATTCTGCTGGCACATGCAGGAAGTATTTATGCAGAAAACATACCTGGGGCAGGGGCCGTATTCCATATCGACTTACCGCTGAGCAATCTGGAACTGCTTCGCACTTGAGTCTGCGGGCTGGCAGTTAAAGAACGATCAGGTTATCCCGGTGTACCAGTTCTTTTTCGCTGACACCACCCAGAATCTCCATGATTTTTGAGGTGGGCTGACCCATGATGCGACGGGCATCAGAGGAGGAGTAGTTGGTCAGTCCACGGGCACATTCACGGCCTTGTGGATCCATGCATGCGACGACGTCACCGGGTTCGAACTCACCCTCGATGCCTGACACACCAATAGGGAGCAGGCTTTTTCCTTCGAGTGCCAGGGCACGTGCGGCACCTTGATCCAGAATGAGTTTGCCGCGCAATCGCAAATGGTCTGCCATCCATTGTTTACGCGCCGACAGGACTGCAACGTCTGCGCGCAATTCCGTACCGATACAAACGCCTGCTGCCAGCTGAATCATGACGTCCTGCTCACGCCCGGAAGCAATGACCGTGTGGGCACCACTACGAGAAGCGCGCTTTGCAGCGAGTATCTTGGTCAACATGCCGCCCTTGCCAATACCGCTGCCGGTTCCGCCAGCCATCGCTTCAAGTGCAGGATCGCCAGCTTTGGCGTGTGACACAAACCGGGCGTTGGGGTCTCTTCGGGGATCTGCTTCGTAAAGCCCGCGTTGATCAGTGAGAATAATCAGTGCATCGGCTTCGATTAGATTGGTTACGAGTGCACCAAGCGTGTCATTGTCTCCGACCGCGATTTCATCGGTAGCAACGGTATCGTTTTCATTTACGATCGGGACAACACCGAGCCGCAACAGGGCAAACAGTGTCGAACGCGCGTTGAGATAACGCTGACGGTTGGACAAGTCCTCATGGGTCAGCAAAATTTGGGCGGTGCGCAAGCCGTGCTCTGCAAAAGCGACTTCGTATGCTTGTGCCAGACCCATCTGCCCCACTGCCGCGGCCGCTTGTAACTCATGCATGGTCGTTGGGCGTTTGGCCCAGCCCAGGCGTGCCATCCCTTCTGCAATCGCACCACTTGAGACCAGGACAACTTCCTTGCCTTGTTTGCGCAAGGCAGCGATTTGCATCGCCCAATGTGCAACAGCGACACGGTCTAGTCCCTGACCATCGTTGGTTACCAGAGATGAGCCGACTTTAGCCACGATACGCGAGGCTTTTGCAATGACAGACACTTCAGTTGGCAGGGTAGTCATGATAAGTGGTGCAAAACAGTACGGTCAGTTGTCTTTAGGAGTGTTGGGTGCATCCGCGTCAGCACGGGTTTCGTCGAAGCGTGGATCTTCTGCAATGTACGTGCCTGCTGCGCGATCTTCGGCAAGGTTGTCTTCCTGGCGGAAGGCATCAATGGCATCCTGCAGATCCCAGATCAGTTGCTGCGTTCCGTCGCCTGATAGCGCTGAAATTGCGTAGACGGGACCTTTCCAGCCATAGGCTTTGACGAAGCGTTTTTTCACTTCTTCGGGATTGGACACCATATCGAGCTTGTTCAGTACCAGCCAGCGTGGTTTGTTGTAGAGAGTTTCGTCATACAGACGTAATTCTTCTACGATTGCACGTGCTTCTTCAACGCCACGTGCAACGGTATCTTCTTCGGGATCATGCGAGGACACATCAACCAGATGCAACAGAATACGCGTACGAGTCAGGTGACGCAAAAATAAATGACCCAGACCGGCGCCTTCTGAGGCTCCTTTGATGAGGCCGGGAATATCGGCGACAACAAAGCTGCGCGATTCGGAGGTACGAACCACACCCAGATTGGGGTGAAGGGTCGTAAACGGATAGTCAGCGATTTTAGGGCGTGCGTTTGAGATGCGGCTGATCAGTGTCGATTTGCCTGCATTGGGCATGCCCAGCAGGCCGACATCAGCAAGGACCTTCAATTCAAACCTCAGGCGGCGCTGCTCGCCGTCTTTGCCGGGTGTCCACTGTTTGGGCGCACGGTTCACGCTGGATTTGAAGTGCAGGTTGCCAAGGCCGCCTTCGCCACCTGCAGCCAGTGTGACCTGCTGATCGTGGTGACTCAGATCGAACAGCTCTTCACCGGTCTCTGCATCATAAATGATGCTTCCGACCGGGACGCGCAAGGTAATATCTGGTGCTGCGGCGCCATACTGGTCCGAGCCGCGACCATGCTCGCCGTGTTTTGCAACATGCTTGCGGGCATAGCGAAAGTCAATCAGGGTATTGATATTGCGATCGGCAATGGCAAAAACGCTACCGCCCCGGCCGCCGTCACCACCATCAGGCCCACCCTTTGGGATGAACTTTTCACGGCGAAAACTGTGCGCGCCGTTGCCGCCTTTACCGGCAATTACTTCAATTGTGGCTTCGTCGACGAATTTCATTTGATGATGGTACCGTGAAAATAAAAGGCCCTGCCGCTTGCGACAGGGCCTTTAAGACTAAACAAAGCAAATTACTCAGCAGAGAGGATCGAAACGGTCGACTTGTTGAGCTTGCCTTTGACTGAAAACTTGACGTGACCGTCAATCAGTGCAAACAGCGTATGGTCTTTACCAATACCCACATTGCTGCCTGGGTGAAAGGTTGTACCGCGCTGACGCACGATAATGGAACCGGCCGGAATCAGTTCGCCACCGTAGGCTTTTACGCCTAGACGTTTCGATTCTGAGTCACGACCGTTGCGGGTAGAGCCCCCGCCTTTTTTCTGTGCCATGCTTTACTCCTGATGCTTTACGTGACCTGAGGGGAATGACAGCAATTAAGCTGTAATGTCGCCGATCAGGATCTCGGTGTAGTTTTGACGGTGACCTTGATGCTTCTGGTAGTGCTTGCGACGACGCATCTTGAAGATCGTGACCTTATCATGGCGTCCTTGCGCAAGAACCGTTGCCTTAACCAGAGCGCCTGCCACAAGCGGGGTACCAATCTTTAACTGGTCGCCTTCGCCTACGGATAACACCTGATCTAGCGTGATTTCTTGCCCAATGTCTGCCGGTATCTGTTCTATTTTAAGTTTTTCACCAGAAGCAATGCGATACTGCTTGCCTCCAGTTTTTATGACCGCGTACATGGGTTAACCTCGTGTTTTA
>CANCOC010000049.1 GCA_947379755.1 Alcaligenaceae bacterium
GCAGAGTTCGCCGTATAGGTCCAGGCGCCTGCCGTATCAATACTAAAGCTGCCGTAGCCGTTTGAGCCAGCTATACCACTTTGGGCGACAAAGGCAGCTGAGCTGTCAACATCAGTCGCGGTGAGGCTACCGCTAGCTGTCAAGACGGCGTTCGTCTCTGTCAGACCTGCGGTACTTGTACCGCTGATCACCGCAGCATCGTTGGTTCCAAGGATACTGACCGTAATGACCTGGGTCGTGCCGTCAGCCGTGGCGACAGTCACGCTATCCGTATAGGTCGTTCCACCGACAAACTCATTATGCGCGGAGTTCGCCGTATAAGTCCAGGCACCTGCCGCATTAATACTAAAGCTGCCGTAGCCGTTAGAGCCTACGATCCCACTTTGGGCGACGAACGCGGCTGAGCTGTCTACATCAGTGGCACTCAATGATCCACTTGAGGTCAATACCGCATTTGTTTCTGTGAGGCTTGCAGCACTCGTTCCGCTAATCACTGCAGCGTCGTTGGTTCCAAGGATACTGACCGTAATCACCTGCGTCGTGCCGTCAGCTGTCGCAACAGTCACGCTATCCGTATAGGTCGTTCCACCTACAAACTCGTTATGGGCAGAGTTCGCCGTATAGGTCCAGGTGCCTGCCGCATCAATGCTGAAGCTACCGTAGCCATTAGAGCCAGCGATTCCGCTCTGGGCAACGAACGCTGCCGAGCTATCGACGTCACTAGCGCTTAACGAACCAGTAGCAGTCAAAACAGCATTTGTTTCTGTCAGACTTGCGGTACTGGTTCCGCTGATCACCGCAGCATCATTCGTTCCAAGAATACTGACCGTAATGACCTGAGTCGTACCATCAGCCGTAGCGACAGTCACACTATCCGTATAGGTCGCTCCGCCCACAAACTCGTTATGCGCAGAGTTCGCCGTATAGGTCCAGGCACCTGCAGCATCAATACTAAAGCTGCCGTAGCCATTAGAGCCAGCGATACCGCTCTGCACCACAAATGCAGCAGAGCTGTCGACGTCAGTTGCACTTAACGAACCACTCGCCGTCAACACTGCATTCGTTTCGCTCAAGCTCGCTGTGCTTATCCCACTAATTACCGCAGCTATATTTGCAGTCGGGACAGCCGGATCAGGAATAGTGGTTGCAGTCGGTACTAATTCCGTTGGGGTCACGATTGAAGCTTGCGCTACAACCGGTTGATCAGAAACAGGAACGATATCCTGCAATGCCGACTGACCAACTACTATCGAAGGCGTACTGACAGGCGTAGAGGAAAGGGTGCCGGGCACGGTCGTTTCTGCAGAACGGAGTCCGTTTGATACATCTGTCAGATTCGAACTTGTCCCAGAAACTTCTGTCGTATTTTCACCAGTAGCCACAACTTCTGTGCGCACGGGATCCTGTGCGCCTGTACCAAGAGGGGCGACTGATTTGCTCCCAATCGGAACATTCACCGACGAATTCGACAATGATCTGATTTGTACTGGATTCAGGCCAGGAGTAGCACCATCAAGATTCGCACTGCCTGCATCAACAGGCAGTTCTGCTTGACCGTTCATGGCGGTCACTGTGAGGCCTAAACCATCTTGATTCACAGCACCTGCCCGACTGCCACTAGCGGTACTCAGATTCCCCCCAACAGAGGCTGCATCAAGCACAACACCCGTCTCGACACTCGCCGCAACGGTCTGAATCGGAGCATTATTGTATAGACTCGGGCCATCCTGTGTCTGCGAATTCGCCTGGCCGACAACGACCTCACTATGAACCGCCGCATCCGGAGTCACCAGCGCATGATCACCATCCACTGGCTGTTGCAGCGATGTCAGGTTATCAAGTGTTTGTGCATCTTGAGCCTGCTGAACAGCAGAAGTATTTGCGTCTGCCATTATGATTTTCCGAGTGAGGATATATATTGTTCGATATATGGGTGCCTGTGAACTTTACTGGGCTTTTTGGAGCCCGACAATCATACTTTTAGGTATATAACTTTAGTAACAATTACGCACGCAATTTAATTGAGTAAACCGTCGATGAGAACCTCTTTGTAACAAGCCAAAAATTCAGTAGGTTTACGATCAAATTTTGCGCAATATGATGCAACCTTCATGGTTCGACGCAATAACTCAGCTGAGTTCATTTTTTGAGGTTTTTCAAGTTTTTCATATCGCAGGGCCCGCTGATCCAAATATGCGGGCTCTATACCAGACAGCCCAAATGAAATGATTTCCTTTGTACTCAGGCGATACACCCCTTTTTGCTGGTGTGCCTGCATCGCTTCGAATAGCGCGGGAGACATACCCATCTCTGAAAAATACACTTCCGCCGCATACTCATATCTGTTTAAGAACTTGCGAGCCTCAGGACTCTGGTTCACATCCACATCACCAAGCACCTTCGCATTGGCATCACTTATTGTGATCCTGCCCCGATGAATCCCCACTGAAAGTCCAGGCGCTCCCCTCACGACACCGCCAGCCAAAACAAAAATACAGGCACTCGCACACTGACCGGTCACAAATACATGCGCCTTAGTCTTACGCAATAAACGCCCAATTTTCATAGCCGCCTCCGCGTCGCCACCCGGAGAATCCAGCATAACAATCAACCCTGCAGGTATGGGATCACCGAAAACCTGCGAAGTACTCTGGGTAATAGTTGTCAGCAGATTTTTTGATATTTGTCCCGAAATGCTGATCACAACGGATTTTGAGTGCTGTGGAACTGTACTGCCCTGGTCTTGAGCGAACAGGATTGGACAAAAAAAAATGAAACAAAAGCAGACCCAACGTCGCACGATCATTACAGAACCGACGAAGGTGTTCATACGCATCAGGCCGACTGAGTTTGAGCAAAGGGAATAGTCAAGTTCCGGATCGCGTTGGCAGTCATCAGGTCTCGGAATTGAAAACCGCCCCCCGGGTGTGGAACCAGTAGTCCACAAGATGCCAACTCATGCAAACAAGTTTGAGTCTGATGGTGTGGCAAGTCAATTTGAACCACAGATGCGTCAATAATCTGCTCGGGGTGGGTGGCTGCCACTGTTACGATATTCCTGGACTCTTCTGAAAGCCCATCAATCAATGCTTGTAAATCAGCACGAATATCGTCCGTCAGTAAATCTGTATCTGACACCTGCATCGAAAATATACGTGAGAATGGCAAGCCCGCCGGGCGTGCCCCAAGCAGCCGAATATTGGTCTGATTCTGACTGGATTCACTCAAATGTCCAGCGACAACCATCACAGGACGTGAAACAAGATGGTCAATCCCCCGGTCACCCAGCACTGCAGCCAGCGCATCCAGCCCCTTTAGACCATACATCTGGACAACAAGGGGCCCCTGTGATGCAAAATCGGCGATCATTGCACCCAGGCGCTCTCCCGCAGAGTTAAAGGCGTAAACATGATTCAGTGCCAGCCCATAATCTTTAGCAAATGCCTCAAGCTGACCAACAAAACTCGCAGCGAGCCGCTCGCGTCTGAGTACGGTTGGAACACGCAGCCTTAACAACCTGAAATTCTTAGCCGATGCAGCATTTCCGATTGCATCAATCAGAGATGTCGTTGCAGCAGGAGGCCAGGATTCAACCGAGAGCCACTGTGATATGCCATGTTCGACAGTTTCGAAAATTGGATCCAGAAAGAGCATCCCTCCCCATCGTGAACGAACATCTGGCAAAGCTAACCCGCGCGCACCCACCACACCCAGCAGACCAAACCTTTTCTGATCAATCGCGCGATTATCCGAACTGACTTTAACGCCAAACCACGGCACGCTCAGCGGCGCAAGCTTTTGCGTCAAGGCGTCTGCGAGGGGCCGTCCCAGGGGCCTGGCGTGCCTGGCCAGTATGGCGGCCATTCTGAAGGATTCCACCCCTGTCAGCTCAGCAGCCTTGGCAGCAACGATCTCAGGATGAGATGCAATACCAACGCCAATCGGGTGCAACATCGGCACCGCATTTTCGTCGCACAAAGTAAATTCATGCTGTGAATCTGACCACTGCTGTAATAGCTGCGCAAACTGAACCGCACGATCTGCATCATCCACATGTGCACAGGGATGTCCAAACCAGATCAACATACCGCCATATGGAAGTGACACAAACTTGCCATCAAGGGCTTCGCTTAAACCAGCAATCATCTGGCGCAATTCAATCAGGTATTTGTCCCGGCGAATGATCAGCTCAGGAAAATTCAACTGATTATCTGGCACAAATACCGAAACCACTGAAATCATCCGCCAAACGTACGCGGAGGGACGTCCCCCCACGCGGGTCGACACATTACTCAAAGCAGAACGACCCAAAGTAGACTCTTTGTGCCCCCCCTTCATTAATTGATTTGCAGCGATCACGGCTTTAGCTCGGTTCGTCACCTGGAGCTTGCGAAACAAAATGAATAAATGCTGCTTGACTGTTCCGTGTTGAATACGCAGTTCATCAGCAATTTCCTGATTACTCATCCCCTCCGACAATAAACCCAGAATTTGTTCTTGTCTCGGCGTGAGCAATAAGTGTGCGATGGACTTAGTGTTTGTAGTGTGCATGGCTAATGTCTTTGTCTAGTCACGTAAAGGTTATTCTCAATGCGGGAACCCTAGCGTTCCCGCATCCCTTGACTAAATGCAGCATAAATCGGACGTAATAAATATTTCAGTACTGATTGTCGATCCGTAATAATGTCTGCCTGGACAGTCATACCTGGATCAATGATCTTTGTCTGATCAGTGCCAAGATAGTTCTGGGGCAGGCTCACAATGACCTTGAAATAAGAACCCTGCTTATCATCCATCGCACTGTAAGGTGCAACCATGGTGACGTCTCCCTGGATCGTTCCATACCTCATAAAATCAAACGTTCCGATTTTGAGACGGACATGTTGGCCAAGTTTTACAAAGCCAATATCCGTTGGTGCGACCCTCACCTCAGCTTGCAACTTCCCATCTAGTGGAACCACGTTCATCAGCGTTGCACCAGGTGGGATCACGCCGCCAAGCGTCCGGAATTTCAGGTCCTGAACAATGCCATCGACAGGAGACAACACGCTGACGCGATCCAGGCGGTCCTTGAGTTTTGCCAGTTGCTCCAAAGTTTGCGAAAGCTCACCCGATGAGACATTCAGCTCATCTATATTCGCTCTGCGAAAGCGAAGCAACTCAGCTTGAGACTGACTCAGGCTACGCTGTGCATCAAGCGCCTGAAGCCTTGTCGCTAGTTTTTCTTTCGCAAGATCATCCCTGATCGTACTCACCTCACTCAAAATCTTGATTTCAGACTCGAGTTGTGTAATCTGATCTCGTGCAGTCTGAAGTGTGAGCCGCTGCTCGGCGACCAGATCCGCATATTGCGCGGGGACTTTGACAAAGCTGGCTGGGCGATTACCAATCAACGCACGCAACCGCTCGGTTCGTGCATATAGCCCCCAGTACTTGACGCTCAGAGTTAAATATTCTGCGTTGGCCTCAGTATCGTTGAGACGCAACAGTACTTGTCCCTGCACCACCCTCTGACCATCCACCACATCGATCGTGGCAATCCGCCCTCCATCCACATGCTGAATGATCTTGACCGCCTGGACAGGCATAATCTGACCCGAAGACAAGGCAATGATATCCAGTGTGGCAAAGTATGCCCAGGCAAAGAAAACAATGATTGAATAAGCTGCCAGCTTAACTGTCGTTCTCAAGTAAGACGGTGGCGCAGCTTCTTCAAGCAAAATAGCTTTCGCAACATAGTTGTCGGTCCGACTTCCCAACACCAATGCTTTTTTACTTGGCTGGTTATAAATCTCATGCTCGGTCATCAGTGATTTCTCAATGCAATTTCATATCAATCTGACGTATTCGTCAGGCCGCCACCTGTTTTTGCAACAACACATCAGGTGGTCCCGCAGCACGCAGATAACCCTTGTCAAAGACAAGCAGAGTGTCCGCCAACCTAATGAGCGACGGACGATGGCTAATAAACAGGATTGTTGTTTTTCCCTTCAGTTTCTGCAAAGCAAGCATCAGCTTCATATCCCCTGCTTCATCCATGCCTGCGCCTGGCTCATCAAAAAGCATAATTGGTGCTCGGGTGAGGAAAGTACGCGCCAGGGAAATTTTCTGCCTCAGGCTCGCAGGTAAATCATTGGTGTTATCTCCTACCCGGTATCCCAACCCCTTGGGCAAAGACATGACGTACTCGAGCGCACCGGCCATGTCGAGTGTCTGATACAGTTCCTCATCGGAGGCATCCGGCCTGACAAGCCTCAGATTCTGAGCAATAGTTGCTCTAAATAACTGGGTGTCCTGGGGGGTGTAGCCTACTGCACGCCGGAGCGACAGGGGATCAAGTTGCCGGATATCAATATTGTCGATGAGCACAGCACCAGCCTGAGGCTGATACATGCCAAGTATCAGTTTGAATAAAGTAGATTTGCCACTGCCATTGGCTCCAGTGATAGCAACAAGCTCACCAGGTTTGACTCGAAACTCAACCCCCACCAACGCGGGGTCCACATTCATGGAATAACGGAAGGACACGCGCGCAAATTCAACATGTCCCTGAATATTGCGTGGGATCACTCCAACGTTAGTGTCTGGCCGTTCACCTCTGATGCGCATCAAGCCATCGATCTGATTCACCGCAGCGTGTATGCGCTCAATGCGACTCATGCTCGTGAACATTGTCTGGATTGGGTTCAACACACGCCACATCAACATCAGCGAGGCAATCAAGGCACCGGAAGAAACTGTTTGTGACCACACCGCTGGCACTGTCGCCGCAACGATCGCGAGGGCCGAACACATCATGACAAAATATGAAATGCTCACCAGCAGGGATGAAAGCTGCTCGGATTTGAAAGAAGCCATCGTGGCATTTGCAGAAATATCGCGAAACCGCTCCAGCCATAGCTGCTGGGCGCTGCATTCGCGTACCGCACGCATCTTACCGATCATTTCTAGCAAAAACTCATTGCGTTGCGTTGACGCACGGCTCAACTCCTGCATGCGCAATTTACTGGGACTAGAAAATATCCAGTAAAAAAGCCCATAGAGCGCGACCATCAGCACAAAGATCAATAACGCAATGGGATTCAAAATCGACAGGGCAATTAAAAGCACGAATGTTGCAGGAGACTCAAGCAACGTCGAAGCTAGTGAGCCCGTAAACATGTCCCGGATCACATCAAAACTTTGCAAGCGAGCGGTCTGTGAAGCAACAGATGCCTTTTCGGTATAGGCCGGAGACATGCGCAGGACCTGCTGCAAGATCGTTGCACCAAAGAGATATTCAACCCGTCCGGCGATGTATGACAGGATTCTGGCCCGATGGCGCATAAAGGCATAACCTGACAGCAGAGCAATTGATGCGCCAATCGTCAAGTAAAACAAAGTATCTTTTGCTCCCGAAGGAATCACGGTGCTATAGATCACCGTCATGAACAAAGGACCAGCCATCATCACCATCCCTGACACCAGGGCAGACAAGGTGGCCTGGAGAATCAGAGGTCTGAACCGAAATATCGCTCGTCTGACCCAGGAGGTTGTCTGAATCGAAGTAGTCTCCACTGCCTCATAGAAATACGCACATCCTTTTAAACTCTGATTGGATTCAAAACGAATTTCCTGAGTTGGATCGGTATTGATACGAACGCTCTGACCTGAGCGTCCGATTGCGACGAATGACAGCGCATGCTCAGGCACAAATAAACAAGGCATCGAAGTCGACGGAACATCTCCGAGCTTGCAACGTACCTCAGTCATCCTGTAACCCAGCTGCGCCATTGCATTATGAAAACCGTGAAGATCCAGTGCGTCAGTAAAATATGGCAAGGACTCAGCCACCTCTCGCGCAGATCCGTGAGCATTCAACAACCTTAAAAGAACACTCAAACAGCCTGCAAAGTCTGTTTCGACCATGAACTGCCGATTGATCGTCTCATGCATTTTTTCCCAACGTTGCGACTCAGACTCATCATTTAGCCCGGATGATTCAAGAAAGAGTTCATTGTCTGATTGAGAATAACCCGCAGGCAAGAAAGAATTGGACAGGTTTCTTTTTTCAATTAACGATGAAGTCCCATTGGGAGAGTTCGCCTCGGTTAGAACCGAGATTGAGCCCGAGCTGACTTCTGTCAGTTTGCCTGCATTTAAAAAAAGCGTACGTGTTGCCAGGTTCTGGTAAGCCATCTTTTGAGAAACAATCACAATCGTGACCTGACCCAATATGGACTTGAGATAATTTAAAAATAAGGCATCACCTTCAGCATCCATCGTAGAAGTTGCTTCATCAAACAAAATCACACTGGGATGATTCGACAAGGCCCGTACGATCGAAATTCGCTGTCGAAAACCAGGAGGAAGAGAATCCGAGGCCATATCTCCAACAATTGAATCCCAGCCACGCGGCATTTTTAAAACAAAATCCGTCAGACCCAGTTCTTTAGCTACATGCAGCGCATTTCTAACCCGCGCGGGATCAAATACGCTGATATTGTCGAGCAAGGTGCCTTCAAACATGACTGCGTCCTGGCTCAGATAAGCAACCAGCCGACTTCGTAAGCTTGATTGATACAAACGTATATCCTGGTCATCAAACAACACACGACCTGTGTCGGACTCCAACACCCCGGATATGAGTTTCAATAAGGTACTACGCCCTTCGCCACTATTACCTGCAATAACAAGACAGTCACCCGGCTGAATTTCAAGATTGATATCTTTAAAAATATCAGTTTGTGTGCCTGGATATCGAAAACTGACATTCTCAAACCGGACACCCGATGAGTTGGACGCCGTCGGTTGCAACTCACTTGATTGAAGTACAGGTTCTGCCTGTGATTTTGGGAGTGCACGCTGCGTCAGCACTTCTGTAAGTGCATGCCGCGACACCATATCCTGCTGATGTTTGGCCCAAAGACCACCCAACCTTTGCAGAGGTGACAAAGAACGCATCCCCAAAAGTACACAGGCAGCAAGTTCACCATTGGTCAGTCGACCGTGAATGACCAGCCAGGCACCAAGCGCAACAGTCAGCATTGTCATTAAGGGAGAAAAAACATTCCCAATACCAGCCGACATATCAAGCGCGTAAGTCATACGTGCCATGAGACGGGCACAATTTTCCTGAAGTCTCTCATGGCGCCGCAACATCAGTGATTCCATCGTCATCGATTTCAACGTATGGACATTGATGAATGTTTCATTCAAGAAGTTTCCACGACGTAAATCAGCAGTCTGCTGCTCTTTGACAAGCGCTGGAAATTTCCGGCCATTTTTCCAGGTAATACATACAAAAATTGAATAGCCGACGAACAACAACAGTCCCATTAGAGGACTCATGATCGCCACGATCGTTACATACAGCGCCGTAAAAGGTAGATCAAGAAGTTGCTGGAATGACTGTCCCGAATAATGATATTTAAGAACAGAGACAGACTTGAACAAGCTCATGATTGCGCCTGTTCCTTTACGTTCAAAATCTGGCAGTGGCTCGGCAAGAATCCGGTCAGTGAGTTCCATCATTGCCCGATGTTCAAACCTCGCAGCAATCCATGCTGTTGTGTATGAACGCGCCACGCGAAGAATTGATTCAACTGCAATCGCCAGTCCAACCGTTGCGGCAACCAAACCCAGCGTATCGACAGATTGATGAGGCAAGATTCGGTCATAGATCTGCAACATCAGCAAAGGAAAAGCCAGGGCAAGGAAGTTAATCACGACACTGGAAAGAAAAATTGTCATGCGCTCGCCCCTGAAAGGCGCAAGCAGACTATCCGTTTGCTCAACGGTCGTCTGGTGCAATTGTCTCTTTTTATGTGTTGATGTTGAGTTCATTGAGTCATTAAAAGTTGAATGTACATATTATTTTTTGACTAAAGCTGAATCGTTTTTCTCTGCCGCCTTTACCCATTGTGCATCGGCAGCTGGCAGACGGCCACCGCCCAGACACGGATCTTTTCCGAGCTTGAATCCACCCCCGATTGCTTTATACAAATCAACAGAAGCCCTGATCTGTTCATAACGGCTATTGATCGCCGCATCTTCTGCTGCAATCACTGTCGCCTGAATTTGATAGAGCTGAACAAAATCCATGCCACCGCGCTCAACCACGATCGCACTTAACTCAGCGAGTCTTTGTGCGCGTTGACGGGACAAATTTAGTGCAACGTATTGCCGCTCAGTCAATGCCACACCTGACAAACCGTCTTCGACATCACGAAGGGCGGCTAGCACCGTATTTGCATAGGCCTCAAGCAGCTCGATATTTTTTGCGCTCGCAAGTCCGACTTCCGCCTTTCGACGTCCGCCGTCAAAGACGTTTTGCATGAGGTTGACGCTTAAGTTGTAAAACAAACTTTGTGGTGCGGTGACGGTAGAGAGTAAAAAGCTGCCATAACCACCTTGTGCGGACAATCCAAATGTTGGCAGCAAGTTCGCACGAGCTGCATACAGATCTGCCTGCGCGGCTTCCAAAGCGGATTCGGCGCGACGGATATCAGGCCGGCGGCACAACAAATCAGAGGGCAAACCTGGCTCAACAATCGGAGTTTTAGCGTCTTCAACGGACATGCCCCTCAACTTGAGTGTGGTCGGAGTCAAGCCAATCAATACAGCAAGCCGGTTAAATGCCCGTGCTTTTTGCAACTTCAAACTAGATACCTGGGCGTCTGTATTCGTCTGGAGAATGAGCTGTTGTGAAACGTCAATCAAAGTCGCATCCCCACGATCCATACGCCGTTCCAGCCCACGGCCGACCGAACGCATCGTCTCGAGATTTCTTTCGCCCACAACAATTCGCTCACCAAGCGACATGACTTGAAAATAAACGGTCACTACGTCACTGACCAGACTCAGTGCAACCGCCTCGCGATTAAATTCACTTGCAAGCGCTTGTGAGTAGGCAGCCTGAGAGTTGAATCCCTTTTTGCCCCAAAGATCCAATTCATAATTCACTACCAGCCCAGCCTGCCAGACAGGCTGACTGTTCCAGTCATCTGTCGTGGGCGCATATCCAACACCCTGGGCTGGCCCCTGATTGCGGTAACTGCCAGTCACATCCACGGTTGGGGAGAGTGCTGCCTTGACTATTTCCGCTTGCGCACGCGTTTGTGCAACACGTGCGATTGCCACACGCAAGTCAAAGTTATTTTTGAGTGCGGTCTCAACCACATCGTTGAGCTCCTCGCTGCCAAAGTCCTTCCACCAATGTTCTTTGGGTTTCGGCAAGGCTATTGCAGGTTCATTTTCGTACGCCGCAGGCAACCAGCTGACATACTCTGGCCCGTTTGCTGGATCGCCCTTCTCTTTAATAGGGGACGTACAGCCAGACAGCAAGCAAAGCGCCAGAATGCATAGCGCCCGACAGCTGTGATTCAACACTGTCGGTCTGCTAAGAGAATGAATACTAGACAATACATAATCCATGCGCATATTCAAAAGAATGAATTTAGTTATATAACCATTCGGATAAAAATAGTTTATTAAATAAATCTAATGATCAAACTGGAGAGCATTAGATTTCAAATCATTCGTACTATTTTCACCACAGGATGTTGATATATAACCTGGCATGACAAATGTCACGACTCAACTAGTACCTACTAGTCCAGGTGTTGGCGCGCAAAAACATACAGCTCGGTTCGATTGCGAACCGCAAGTTTGGCGTAAATGGAGGTCAAATGGTTGCGCAGCGTATTTTCAGTAATATTTAATGTAAGCGCTGTCTCACGCAATGTCTGGCCATTCCCATCAAAAATGGACTGTACAACCTGCCGCTCTTTGATCGTAAGCTGCCTGATGAGGGATTGTTCGTGTGTCAGCTCCTTTGAATAATTACTCAGAGAGCTCAAGATACGCGAAGTCACCTGACGATTTAGCCAATATTCTCCGTCATTGACCTTATTCATTGCCTTGATTAAATGATCAAAATCGGCATCTGGACCAATAATTCCACGTGCACCCTCTTGAATCCAGCTTTCTACAGCCGCTGTAGAGTCGTCCTCAGACAGTACGATGATTTTTGCTGTCCCCATTGCCGCCAACTGGACAATGACGCCACGCGACACCAGGTCTGCATCAATCAGGATCAGATCAAATAATATTTGAGGTTTTTTTGCAAAATCAGTGATGTCGACCAAACTCGAAAGTGCAGCAATCACATTAAAAGACTCGTGCTGATCAATCATATTGCCCAGGGCAGTCCTGATCACACGGCTGGCATGGATCAACACCACTCTGATCGGGCCACACGTCGGCTTGTCAGATGTGACTATCGTGGTCATTACAAAAACCGATCAAGAATTTTTTTACCTGTTTTATCCAGCGCAAGCATGTCGCGCAACAAAAAACGCAGTCCATGGCTGTCGGTAATGATGAGCGTAGACCCTGCAAGCCTGCGGATATCTTCTTCACCTTTCAAGACAAACTGGGTTGAACCACGATCTGTCAGCACGGTCCAGGTGCTGGGCGTTGAAAAAGTCGACACACTCACGATCCGGTGAATTTCGGGCATCAGCTCGCGTGTAGCAATTTCCTTTTGAACCATCGTGCGGACGTCCTCAGGAAGATCCATGGGATCTTCTACCCATAGCAGTTCCTTACCCTCAGCGCTCATCAGCGCCAGACAACCTTCAGGCGCATTGACCGGAAACGCGCGCACAGGCACAACACCCTCATGCACGCTGCCATCCGGGAGCGTCATCACCAGTCTGCCAGCGTTGTTGCGGGACATTAAAAGATCAAGCATGCGTCTTCTCCTGTCCGGGTTCTATCGGAGGCTCTGCATCGAGTTGCCTGGTTTGTGCCTGATAGAGGGCATGATAGGCCCCCCCACGCGCCAGCAAATCATCATGATTCCCTATTTCAACGATTTGTCCACGCTCCATCACGACAAGCCGGTCAGCTTTACGCAAGGTGCTCAGTCGGTGGGCAATCGCAATCGTGGTGCGCCCCTGAATCAGGTTATCGAGCGCTTCCTGGATTTCCATTTCAGTTGTGGTGTCAACGGAAGAAGTTGCCTCATCCAGAATCAGGATACGTGGATCGATCAGCAACGCACGTGCGATCGAAATACGCTGCCGCTCACCACCTGACAAGGCCTGACCACGCTCTCCTACCAGAGAGTCATACCCCTGGGGCAGGCGCAAAATAAACTCATGCGCGCGCGCAGCACGTGCAGCTGCGACAATTTCTTCGCGGCTGGCTTCTGGTTTGCCGTAGGCAATGTTTTCGGCGATTGTGCCAAAAAACAGGAAAGGCTCCTGTAGCACCAGACCAATGTTGCGACGAAATGAAGTGAGGGAATAGGAACGGATGTCCACGCCATCGACGCGGATCCCCCCCTCGGTGACATCGTAAAAACGACAGATCAGATTGACCAGAGAGCTCTTGCCAGAACCACTGTGTCCGACCAGACCAATCATTTCACCCGCACCGATATCGAGCGATACGTTGCGCAATACGGTGCGGCTGCCATAGCGGAATCCCACGTCGCGCAATTCAATTCTGCCATCGACCCGCCCAAGAGGCACTGGACGCGCAGCATCCGGTACGCTCGATACGTGATCGAGAATATCGAAAATACGTTTGGCGCCTGCGGCAGCCTGCTGAGTATGCGAAACGATCCGGCTCATTGAGTCGAGCCGCGAGTAAAACCTGCCGATGTAGGCCAGAAAAGCAGCGAGCACACCGACCTTGATACTGCTGGAGGCTACTTGTGAAATACCAAATATCCAGACGACCAGCAAACCGATTTCGGTCAAAAATGTAACTGTTGGTGCAAATAGCGCCCAGACTTTATTAATGCGGTCATTCACACTCAGATAACGGTCATTTGCCTCGCGAAAGCGTGCGACTTCCCGGTGTTCCTGTGCAAAGGCCTTCACAACACGGATTCCAGGGATCGTATCGGCCAGAACGTTGGTCACTTCGCTCCAGGAGCGATCAACCTTTTCAAAGCCATGGCGCAGACGACCACGCACCAGGTGAATCATCCAGACAATCATCGGCAGAGGGATCAATGTTGTCAGCGCGAGCCAGGGATCAATCGAAATCAGGATCGCCGCTGTCATCACAATCATCAGCACATCGTTTGCAAAGTCGAGCAGGTGCAGAGAGAGAAACAGATTGATCCGGTCTGTTTCACTACCAATGCGCGCCATCAGGTCGCCAGTGCGTTTACCGCCAAAATACTGCAAAGACAGGGTTTGTAAATGCGTAAACGTAGCTGTACGTAAATCGGCTCCAATGCGCTCGCTCACCCAGGCCAGCAGATAGGTGCGGGCCCAGCTTAGCAACCAGGCCAGGAATGCGGACACCACCAGGCCAGTCAGAAAGAGCGTCACCAGGTCGTAGTTAATCGGTTTGCCATTCTGAAATGGAATCAAAATATCATCCATCAACGGCATCGTCAGATACGGCGGCACTAGCGTGGCGCCCGTTGACATCACGGACAGGATAAAACCGATAATCAGTGGTAAACGGTAGGGCTTTGCAAATCGGGCCAGGCGCAACAAGGCCCAGGTGGTCGAAGGACCCGTCGGATCTTCGTTGCAGACGGCACAGTCATCCTGATCCGGTGCAAAAGGCGTACCGCACGTCGGGCAAGAAGCAGCATCAGCCTCAATCAGCCGCGTAGGATCTGCCAGGGTTTGCTGCAGGTCAGCAAAAAGATCTGACAAACGACGTACGGCCGGGGTCATGCCTAGTGTGTGTCGCCACACACCAAGCCTGATCTCGCCATCAAACAACTCGATCGTGCCTACCCCTGCATGATCGCGATACTGCAAAGAATGGGAAACTGAAACAGGCCAGGCCAGCCAGTCGCTCGCGCCCGGCTCGCGCGCGAGCAGCCGACGCGAAGTCAGGACCAGAGCGCCTGTTGAAAAAAACAGTTGCTGGTCCAGATTGGGTTCGACCCAGGCGAGAATTTTTTCGTCAGATTCCAGGAACGGCTCAATAGCCTGAGCCCAGCCAGACGGCAAAATCAGTTCAATTGCAGGATGAATAGTTGAAAGAGATGTCATCTCTGTGGCGCAAGGGTGTCCATCAGTCTGTACCCCCTGCTCCAACACGAAGCAGCTAAGTAGTTTCTTTAGACAATGTGCAAGTATAACGACCTGCGGCCCTTCAAACTTCGAACCGGGGCTGGCGGGACCTGACCGGAGGCCTTTTTGCTGCGATAATGACAATTACGCAACATTGCTGCAATGCAGCACAACCATTTAACTATGAACAACTGCGATATTGTCCTCCAGCGCATCATCCCCCTGCGCGGTCCAAACATGTGGACCTACCGTCCGGTTATAGAAGCCTGGGTCAATATTCAAACCCTTGACCAGCTTTCGCCTCAGTTACTCAAGCAGGCGGGGACTCGCATTTCTGACTGGCTGCCGGCACTGGCCCAGCAGCCTGAAGCACCAGGCGAGTCGATTGAATGCCTGCAAGAGTTCCAGGTAGGCAGATTTCCGCCCACAATCATTGAACACGTGACCCAGGCCCTGCAAAGCCTGGCGGGGTTACCCAGCGGTTTCGGAAATACCCACCCGACGTCAGAACCTGGCTGCTACAAAGTCGTGATCCGCGCCTGGCACGAGCGCGTCACACTCAATGCACTGAATGCAGCAAGAGAATTGATCCTCGCTGCGCTAGACAATCGCGATTATGACCTTGCCAGCACCATCACCCGGCTCAATGACTACAGACTCCAGTATTGCCTGGGTCCGAGTACGGCTTGTATTGTGGATGCCGCCGATGATCGCGACATTCCTGCCATTCGTCTGAGTGAGGGCAATCTGCTCCAGCTTGGTTACGGTGTGAATCAGCGCCGGATCTGGACAGCTGAAACCGACAATACCAGTGCAATCGCCGAAACCATCTCTCGCGACAAAGATCTCACCAAATCTCTGCTTGCAGCCTGTGGTGTCCCTGTGCCGCAGGGACGAGCAGTCAGCAGTCCGGAGCACGCGTGGGAAGTCGCACAAGCACTCGGACTGCCCGTTGTGGTCAAACCCAGTGACGGCAACCACCAGCGTGGCGTATTCACAAACTTGTCGACGCAGGCAGAGATCCAGGCGGCCTACGCCGTCGCAATCAATGAAGGCACTGGCGTACTGGTTGAGACGTTCATTCGAGGCGTTGAACATCGTCTGCTCATGGTCGGCGGCAAACTCGTCGCCGCGGCTAAAGGTCAAAATGCAACAGTAACGGGTGACGGCCTGCATACGATTGCCAGCCTGATCGATACGCAGATCAACGCGGATCCGCGCCGTGGTCACGAAGACGATCTGCCACTGAACCATATCAAGCTGCACGCGGCTGTCAAACTCGAAATCGCACGCCAGGGACTGACAGAACAATCCATTCCCGAGGCGGGTCGTGTGGTGACCATTCAACGCATCGGCAATGTCGCCTACGACTGCACAGACGACGTACATCCTGAAGTCGCCGAGATTGCATCGATTGCGGCACGCATTGTCGGCCTCGACGTTGCCGGCATTGATCTGGTTGCCGAGGATATTTCACGCCCGCTCAACGAGCAAGGCGGCGCGATTGTAGAAGTCAACGCAGGTCCGGGCCTGCTGATGCATCTCAAGCCAGCGGGTGGGCAACCACGTCATGTCGGACGCTCGATCGTTGACTACACATTCCCACCCGGGGATATGGCACGCGTGCCTGTTGTAGGTATCACCGGGACACGCGGCAAGACCTTGACAGGCCGGATGTTATTTCGCCTGCTGAGCTTGCATGGCTGGCGCACTGGGCTCGCAAGTAGCGACGGACTGTTTGTCGATCGTCGCATTCTGCGTACCGGCGACTGCGCCAACGCCCAGGAAGCCCGTAAAATTTTACTCAATCGCGAAGTAGAAGCTGCCATCATTGAAAATGGCTGTCACCAGATTCTGAACGAAGGTCTGGCCTACGAACGCTGCGAGGTCGGCATCATCACCAACATCGATTGGTCTGAAGAAATTCCAACGCATGCCGTGCTCGATGAGCAGGAGCGTGTCATGGTTTATCGTACTCAGATGGACGTGGTGCTGCCAACCGGCATGGCCGTTTTAAATGCAGACGATGCCCGGGTCATTGATCTGGCCCGGTACTGCGACGGTCAAATTACGCTCTTTAGCAAGCGGGCAACATTACGCGCCATCACAGACCACCTTGCCACAGATGCGCGCGCCGTTTTTATCGACCACGACCAGCTGATTCTGGCCCAGGGCAGTTCGCGCATCAATCTTTGTAATATTTCGAGCATCCCCATTACCGGGCACGGTACGAACGAGGCACAAATTTACAACGTGCTGGCCGCAGCCGCAGCAGCCTGGGCACTCGGGCTCTCAGCGGATCTGATTGAAGCGGGTCTGGTCAGCTTTGTATCCGATTGAAATAGGATTATTCAATTGCTTCATGTGTGATTTGATCTCAGCCCGAACAAGCTACGCTACTATTTTCTTAATTACTTTGATTTCCCTTTAACGATCAAGATCCTCTGCATTTACAGGAAAACATATGGATGTGTCCCGCCTTCGCGCCTTGCGCGGCCCCAATCTCTGGAGCCGTCATACTGCCATTGAGGCTGTGATTACCTGCAAAGGGGTCGAATGCGACCTTGATCAGATCCCTGACTTTGCCACGCGGTTACGTGCACGTTTTCCAGACGTCAAGGCTTTGCGTCCCTTTGGACATAAAGACCCTATTTCCCTCGCTCACGCCATGGAAGCAGTCGCACTCGGACTGCAAGCCTCTGCAGGCTGCCCAGTCGCCTTTAGCCAGACCTTCACCACCTCTGATCCGGAAAGCTTTCAGGTTGTCGTGCAATACACAGAAGAGGCAGTCGGTCGACTCGCATTTGATCTGGCTGAGGCACTGATCCTGGCCACAATCGCCAACGAGCCATTCGACATCAAACATGCACTGGATCGTCTGCGCGAGATGGATGAAGATGTGCGCCTGGGACCCAGTACAGGTTCGATTGTGAACGCAGCGACTGCACGTGGCATTCCCTATCGCCGCCTGACCGAAGGCAGCCTGGTACAGTTTGGCTGGGGTAGCAAGCAGCGCCGTATTCAGGCCGCAGAAACCGGCAATACCAGTGCCATCGCAGAGGCCATTGCACAGGACAAGGACCTGACCAAGATGTTGCTCGATGCAGCAGGCGTGCCAGTACCAAAAGGCCACGTGGTCTCCAGCGAGCAGGCCGCCTGGGAAGCTGCCACCAAAATTGGCCTGCCCGTGGTCCTCAAGCCCCGTGATGGCAACCAGGGCAAGGGTGTAGCAGTCAATATCGAGACACGGGAACAACTCAACGCAGCCTTTGTGGTTGCCTCCAGCATCAGCTCAGACGTCATTGTTGAACAATATATTCCTGGTCATGACTTCCGAATGCTGGTCATTGGCAATCAGCTGATCGCCGCCGCTCGCCGTGATCCTCCGCAAGTCATCGGAGATGGCTCACACAGCATTCGACAGCTGGTTGACCAGGTCAATACCGACCCCTTGCGTGGAGATGGTCACGCGACGCCTCTGACTAAAATCAAGTTTGATGACATTGCCCTGGCAACCCTGGCCAATCAGCATCTCACTGCAGATTCTGTGCCCGAAAAAGGCAAACGTATTTTGTTACGTAACAATGCGAACCTGAGCACGGGGGGCAGTGCCACTGATGTGACCGATGAAGTGCATCCCGAACTGGCCGCACGCATTGTGACTGCGGCTCAGATGGTAGGCCTGGACATTGCGGGCGTTGATCTTGTCGCAGAATCTGTGATCAAACCAATGGAAGATCAGCGTGCCGGCATCGTCGAAATCAATGCAGCACCAGGTTTGCGCATGCATCTGAGCCCGTCCTTTGGCAAAGCACGTCCGGTGGGCGAAGCCATTGTTTCAACCATGTTCGCCAATGGCGACAATGCACGCATCCCGGTCGTTGCCGTTGCAGGCACCAATGGAAAAACCACGACGGTGCGTCTGACCGCTCACTTGCTTGGCGCAAGTGGCAAGCGCGTCGGCATGACGAACTCAGACGGCGTGTATATCGAACATCGCTGCATTGACACGGGCGACTGCAGTGGGCCTCGCAGTGCGCGCAACGTTCTGCTCCACCCTGGGGTGGACGCGGCTGTATTTGAAACTGCGCGCGGTGGCATTTTGCGCGAGGGCCTGGCCTTTGATAAGTGCGATGTTGCCATCGTGACAAACATTGGCATGGGAGATCATCTCGGCATGAACTTCATCAGTACCGTTGACACACTGGCGCTTGTCAAACGCGTCATTGTGCAAAACGTCGCACCACATGGTGCAGCCGTGCTCAACGCCTCTGATCCGCTGGTCGCCAAAATGGCAGACTCCTGCCCGGGCTCTGTCATCTACTTTTCAAACGACAGCCACAACACCGTACTCAATACACATCGCGCGCAGGGCAAACGTGTGGTCTTTCAGGATGGTTCACACATCATCTGCTCACAGGGCGGCCAGGAACATCGCATTGCACTGAAGTCGATCCCGCTGACACGCAATGGCAGCATCACATTCCAGATCGAAAACGCCATGGCATCCATCGCCGCAGCTTGGGCGCTCAACCTGGAGTGGAAGACAATCGAGGACGGCCTGTCGACGTTTGTCAATGATGCTCAAACCGCACCTGGCCGTTTTAATGTGTTTGATTACCGCGGTGGTACGGTGATTGCCGACTACGGACACAACCCCGATGCAATTCTGGCGCTTGTTCAGGCGATCGAAAGCATGCCTGCCACCCGTCGCATGGTGGTCATCAGTGGTGCAGGCGATCGACGCGACGAGGATATTTCACGTCAAACTGAAATTCTCGGCGAAATCTTCGATGAGGCCATTCTGTACCAGGATCAGTGCCAGCGTGGTCGCGAAGACGGAGAAGTACTTGCGCTGCTCCAGCAGGGTTTAAAAAATGTTTCACGCACACGAGAGATCCAGGAGATTCATGGTGAGTTTCTTGCAATCGATACCGCGCTTGCAAAGCTTGCACCCGGCGAACTTTGCCTGATCCTGATCGATCAAGTTCAGGAAGCACTGGATCACATTGCGTTGCGTATTTCCCAGCAATAAACACGCTGGACGCAACATCAAACAAAAAACCCAAGCGGCGATGGCTGCTTGGGTTTTTTGTTAAGAGGCATACGCGTCAGATAAACGCCTGACTCACTATTTTGTCTTGTCCCCGGGCCCGCCCATCGGAAAAGGAAAACCAGGAAACAGATTTTTGGATTGCTCCTGCATTTTGTCCTGCATCTGGGCAAAGAGCGTCTTGCTCTGCTCAACATAACTGTTCATCATGTTTTGCACCATCGGGGTCTGCACACTCATGAACTGGGTCCAGTTCTCGGGACTGAACTGATTTGCTCCACCATACAAGCCCTTTGACTGGTCAGCCATTCTTTCCTGAATATCCGTAAATGCCTGGATATTCTTTTCAAGGTAAGAACCCATCACGCCCTGCATCGCATGTCCGTAAAAACGAATCACATGTGCCAGCATCGTCGCAGAAAACATGGGTACGCCACCGCTTTCTTCTTCGAGAATGATTTGCAACATGATGCTACGCGTCAGATCATCTGCTGACTTTGCATCAACGACCCTGAACGCTTCTTGATCAAGCACAAGCTGTTTAACATCAGACAAAGTGATGTAAGTGCTGGTCTGTGTGTCATACAGCCTGCGGTTGGGATACTTTTTGATCAGACGCACGGATGCATCTGGTGCTGCTTCAGTCATTTGTTTCCCCGTCATACTCATTATGCTTAAAAAATATCCTGATGGACTGGTCAGCCCATATGCAAGCCACCATTGAGCGAGAAGTCGGCACCTGTGGCAAAACCGGCGTCCTCAGAGGCAATCCATGCAACGATTGAAGCAATCTCTTCAGGACGTCCCAGGCGTTTGACCGGAATAGTCGCAACGATTTTCTCCAGGACATCCGGGCGAATGGCACGGACCATATCTGTCCCGATATAACCAGGTGAAACCGTGTTGACAGTGACGCCTTTACTCGCAACTTCAAGCGCGACAGACATTGTAAAACCGTGAATACCGGCTTTGGCTGTTGCATAGTTTGCCTGCCCGAACTGCCCTTTCTGACCATTGACCGAACTGATGTTGATGATGCGGCCAAATCCACGATCCACCATACCATCAACCACCTGCTTGGTCACATTAAATAAGCTATTCAGATTGGTATCCATCACGGCACGCCAGTCGTCAGCCGTCATTTTGCGGAAGACCCCGTCACGCGTAATGCCTGCATTATTGACCAAGACATCGACAGGCCCATGCTCATCGACTACTTTTTTAAACGCACCTTCAGTCGAAGCCCAGTCAGAGACGTTACCGACTGAAGCATAAAATTTGTAACCGAGTGCATCCTGCTCATCAATCCATTGCTTATAGTCCCGACTGGGACCGCAGCCAGCGATCACCGTCATGCCTTCTTTAGAGAGTCGTTGGCAAATTGCAGTTCCAATGCCACCCATACCGCCAGTCACATACGCCAGTTTTGCACTCATATTGCTCTCCTCATGCCGCAACACCATCACTAGTAGGATAGCGTTGAGCGACCGCTTTGTTATTAGAACCATACCCCGCGCGGCGTAGGAGTGGCTGGACTACACATTAAAATTTACAACCTAGACTGCCCGCACCTTGACAAATGAGCCGGGCGCAGCCTCAATCACAGGAAAATCTTTGCCGCCAGGTCGCTTGGGCGCCTCAACTTTTTTGCCACTATGCAGTGCAAGCCACTTGTACCAGTCGGGCCACCAACTGCCGGCGTGCTCGCTCGCCTGGTCGAACCACTGATCTGCCTGCTCCGGGTACTGACTTTCGGGACCCAGCCAATAATGGCGTTTTTTCTTGGCGGGAGGATTAATCACACCTGCAATATGGCCAGACGCCCCCAGAACGAAACGTTTTTTTCCGGAAAATATCCCGGTCGAGGCATAGGCCGTTTTCCAGGGGACGATATGATCTTCGCGTGAGGCATACAGATAGGTGGGGACGTTGATTTTGCCCAGATCAATCGGCACGCCGCCACAGACAAGCTTGTTTGGCTCGCGCAGACTATTTTCAAGGTAGGTATTACGGAAATACCAGGTAAAAAATGGTCCGGGTAAATTGGTGCTGTCGCCATTCCAGTACAGTAAATCAAAGGCGACAGGCGTTTCGCCCTTGAGATAATTCGAGACGACATAATTCCATACCAGCTCGTTGGGTCGCAGGAATGAAAATGTGGCGCCCAGTTCGCGGGCAGACATCAATCCGCCCTGTCCGATCTGTTTTTCGCGCATGCTGGCAGACTGCTCGTCGACAAACACCTTGAGTGCGCCGGTATCGCTGAAATCCACCATCGATGTGAGCATGGTCAAAGAAGCGACAGGGGAGTCTCCGCGACCAGCGGCAAGAGCCAACGCAGTTGCCAGCATGGTGCCCCCGACACAGAATCCCAGGACATTGATCTTTTTCTGGCCACTAATCGCCTGCGTCACTTCGATGGCCTTCAGCACACCATCCTGGAGATATTCATCCCAGGTCGCCTGCTCCATGCCATCAGTATCCTCGGCAAGCGGGTTGCGCCAAGAGGTCAGGAATACCGTAAAACCCTGCTCGACAAGATGACGTACAAATGAATTTTCTGGTTGAAGATCCAGAATATAAAATTTATTGATGCAAGGCGGCACAAGCAAAATGGGTCGCTGAAACACCGTCGCGGTGGCAGGTGCGTATTGAATCAGCTGAAAAAAACGATTTTGAAATACGACCGAGCCCTTTGTGATCGCGACGTTGACACCAACCTGAAACTTGCTCTCATCGGACTGAGTAATTCGACCTTTCTGCATGTCAGTGATCAGGTTGGTCATTCCCACACGCAAGGTTTCACCGCCAGAGCTCACCACGGCGGCCTGAGCATCCGGATTGGTTGCAAAAAAATTGGCCGGAGACATGGCATCCATCAACTGCATGACGGAAAATTGCAGACGCTCCCTGGCCGAGTCAGAAACCTCCGCGGCATCAGCCATGCGCTGCATCGCCTGCGACGACAGCAAATAGAGATGCGCCATCATCAGATGCGGTGGGCTATGCGCCCAGGCCTCACTCGAAAATCGACGGTCTTTGAGTGGAGCCAGCTGTCCATGCGAGGCTTGCTCTGACAGCTGCTGCCAGGCCTGCATGAAATCCTGCTGAATAGCCGCCATGTTTGACTGGGATATACCGGGCGGAGGCGTCCAACCATCTGGGAATGGGAAATTCACATCAAGACCTTTATTTACGGATACATATGAAGCTTAGGCTGATCGTGCGCTGCAATAATGACATTGTCAATCAGGGTAAACGGCACAGTCCATATTTAATATATTTCTATGAGATCTTTATAACCAAAGTGCAGCTCAGGTACGACTTAACCAGGCCAGCGTCGCCATTCGGCCTGTCTGGCCATCACGGCGGTATGAAAAAAATCTTTTTTGGCTGTCGGAAACGGTACAGTGCCCTGAAAGCTCAATCTGCCCGACACCCATACAGGTCAGACGCCAATGGGCCAACCCAGCCAGATCTGCAAGCCACTTTCCCGGAACCAAGGGATCTTTAACAAAAAAACCCTCTGTCTGGTTGCCTGCTTCGATAAAAGCCTGCCTGACCTCATCTCCCACCTGAAAAGACCCAGAACCAATTGCTGGTCCGACCCAGGCGCGCCAACTACGTGACTGGGGGGAAGTTTCCTGCATCCGTTTCAGAGTGGCCTCAAGCACGCCACCCGCGAGTCCACGCCAGCCTGCGTGTGCAACCCCCAACACCCTTGCCTGATCATCAGCCATCACGACAGGCAAACAATCGGCGGTCAGGATTGCAAGCACACGCTCAGGCATCGTCGTCACCGCAGCATCAGCCTGCGGCACCTGACACCCCGGTCCGAAACTCTGCGGGTCATCGGCATCCACGACATGCGCGCCATGCACCTGTTTGAGCCAGCAGGGTTCGCCAGGAAGGTATTTTCTTAAAATCTCACGATTTTCCAGCACAACGTCCGGATCGTCGCCCGCCCCCAGCCCCAGATTGAGTGAGTCAAAAGGGGCATGCCCGACACCTCCCGCTCGGGTCGTGCAAAACATCTGCACGCCGGGCCAGGGGTTCTGTGGCTCAATATGAGGCAGCATCACTTCCAGCGAATGCCTTGCTCGACGCGCAGCATATCTTCTGGCAAAGGTGCCTGAAAGGCCACCTCGCCGGAGCCGCCCGGATCTTCGAACTTGAGCTCAAACGCATGCAGCATCTGGCGCTGTGCGTCCCCGAGGATTTTGCCGCCATACTGGGTATCGCCAAGCAGTGGGTGTCCAAGACTTGCCAGATGCACACGAATCTGATGTGTGCGGCCCGTCTCGAGCCGACAGCTCACCTGAGAGATATTCGACTCCATGTACTCACCCACCCGCAGCAACTGGTAGTGCGTGATGGCCGCCTTGGGGGCATTCGGACGCTCAACTGACATCCTGACGGGCACACGTGGATCTCGTCCAATCGGTTTGTCAATTTTGCCCTGTGGGAGCATCCGGCCGTGGGCAAGCGCCGTATACATCCGGCCCATGGTGCGTGCCTGCAATTGTCGAACCAGATTGGTCTGTGCGACCTCATTACGCGCCACAACAAGCAGGCCCGAGGTATCTTTGTCCAGACGATGCACAATGCCGGCACGTGCGACCTGCGCCAGTTCAGGATAGCGATAGAGCAAGCCGTTGAGCAAGGTGCCTTGCCAGTTACCCGCTCCGGGATGGGTCACCAGACCGACAGGCTTATTGACCACCACCCAGTCAGGGCTCTCGCCGATGACTTCGAATTCGATGGGTTCCGGGCGAAAAGCCAGATCTTCCGGAGCGATTTGTTCAAAGACGGTAATCAGATCGTCTTCACGCATGGTCTGGCGCACGCGGGCAGGCTGCCCGTTGACCAGAACATGCCCGCTTTCAATCCATGTTTGCAGGCGGCTGCGAGAATGCTGAGGCACGAGTTGCGCCAGCACTTTATCGAGCCGTTCGAGGGGCATATCTGCCGTCACACGGAAAAATTGGGGTTCTTCGTCCGAAAGATGGTCTTCTTGGATAGGTATTTGGGTATCAGGCATTTGGACTAGTCATATAATCAGCAGAGAATGCTAACACCAAGG
>CANCOC010000050.1 GCA_947379755.1 Alcaligenaceae bacterium
GGGACAACATGGTGGGTCCTGGTAAACCGGTCGACACCAATGTGTTCTTTGTAATTGGCATCAACAATCTTGGTTCCTGTTTTGGCTCCACCGGTCCGGCCTCAATCTGCCCTGAAACAGGCCAGCCCTGGGGGGCGGCTTTCCCCGTCTTGACAGTGGAGGACTGGGTGCTCGCCCAGGCACGTGTTGCAGACCGGCTGGGGATTCAACGGCTCGCTGCCGTCATGGGGGGCTCGCTGGGTGGCATGCAGGCACTGAGTTGGGCGATCACACTGCCCGAGCGCGTTGCGCACTGTGTCGTCATTGCAAGTACCCCAAGGCTGTCGGCCCAGAATATTGGTTTTAACGAAGTTGCGCGACGGGCCATCATCACAGATCCTGAGTTTCATGGTGGCAATTATTACGCCCATCACGCTGTGCCGCGCAATGGCTTGTCTGTCGCCCGGATGGTGGGCCATATCACCTATCTTTCTGATGACGATATGGCTGAAAAATTTGGCCGGACACAGCGCGAACCTGCTGCAGGCGGCGCCTTTCACTATGGGTATGGTGTTGAATTCGAGGTGGAGTCCTATCTGCGTTATCAGGGTGAAAAATTTTCCCGCTATTTCGATGCAAATACTTATTTGCTGATTACGCGTGCGCTGGATTACTTTGATCCCGCACGGAAAACGCAAGGCAACCTGGCGCGTGCGCTAGCTCCTGCAAGCGCCGATTTTTTACTGATTTCCTTTACGACCGACTGGAGATTCCCCCCCGCCCGGTCGCGCGAAATCGTGCAGGCGCTGCTCAAGAATGCTCAGCCTGCAACCTATGCAGAGATCGATGCGCCACATGGACACGACGCGTTCTTGCTTGAAGACTCGAGATATCACGGTGTCATGCGCGCATATTTCTTGCGGATCGCTGCAAGCCTGGGTGCGGTGTCTGAGTGTGATGAGGTGCAAGCATGAGTGCGTTGCGTGAACAAAAAAACCTGCGCGGGGACCTGGCCCGTATTGCCGAGTGGGTCCAGCCCGAGACGCGTGTACTTGATCTGGGGTGTGGTGACGGAACACTGCTGGCGCATTTGAAAAAGAGTAAACAGGTGCAGGGAATTGGTGTCGAGATCAGTGACGAGCGTGTGCTGACCTGTGTGCAGCGTGGGGTTCACGTCATCCAGCAAAACCTTGAAGATGGACTGGCCATGTTTGATGACCAGCAGTTCGATACCGTGGTGCTGTCACAGACCTTGCAGTCGATGCACAATACCGAACACATTCTGCGCGAAATGGCCAGAGTGGCGCGCGAGTGCATCGTCTCGTTTCCGAATTTTGGCTACTGGCCCCACGGTTGGGCAATTTTGCGCGGGCATATGCCCGTGACAGGCCAGATGCCATATGACTGGTACGACACGCCCAATATCCACCTGTGCACGATCAAGGACTTTGAGCGACTGGCGCTCAAGCTGAACATGCATATCCTTGAACGTGCGACCTTTAACGACACGCACGAGGTGACGTGGCTGGCTGGCTGGCGCGCGACGCTGGCAGCGTATCGCTTTACCTCCGGTCATCATCTTGCAATAGCGGGCGCGCGCGCGTGACAGCAGTCCGGGCTTCTGCGCTCTACACCAGCCGACGTGTCGCGCCTTTACTGGCACTTGGTTTTGCCAGCGGCTTGCCGCTTGCACTGACCGGGGGGACCTTGCAGGCCTGGGCAACAGTTGAGCAGGTCTCACTGCAGGAAATTGGATTTTTGACGCTCGTCGGGACGGCGTACACCCTGAAGTTTTTATGGGCACCACTTGTCGATCGCTATGCGCCACCCCTGCTTGGGCGCAGGCGTGGCTGGATGTTGCTGATGCAGGTGCTGCTGGCCCTGGGCATGATGGCCATGGGTGCGCTCTCGCCCGGTCAAAGCCTGTTGCCACTGGCGCTGATTGCCGTGGCTGTCGCATTTTGCTCGGCTACGCAGGATATTGCGTTTGATGCCTATCGCAGTGATGTCTTACAAAAAGACGAGCGAGGCGCGGGTGCTGCACTTTCAGTGCTGGGGTACCGGCTGGCCATGCTGGTTTCCGGAGGGCTTGCCCTGATACTGGCCGATCAGTGGTTGGGCTGGGGGCACATGTATATGCTGATGGGTGGTCTCATGCTGGTCACGTCTCTCGCGACACTGTGGGCGCCAGAGCCTGATGTGCCCGCCCAGGCGCCGCGTTCTCTTTCCCTGGCGGTGATTGAGCCATTCAAAGAGTTTTTTTCTCGTCCTGAGGCGGTCACTGTGCTGGTGCTGATCGTGCTGTACAAACTGGGCGATGCCTTTGCCGGTGCCCTGTCGACCACTTTCCTGATCCGTGCGGCGGGGTTTACTGCCACTGAAGTCGGGACGGTCAATAAACTACTTGGGCTTGCTGCCACGATTGTGGGGGCGCTTGCGGGTGGAACCCTGATGGCCAGGCTCGGGCTGTATCGTTCACTGCTGCTATTCGGAATCTTGCAGGCAGTGTCTAACCTCGGTTTCTGGGTGATTTCTGTTACCCCGCATAACATCGTGCTGATGGCCATGGCCGTTGGCCTGGAAAACCTGTGCGGAGGCATGGGAACCGCGGCCTTTGTAGCCTTGCTGATGGGCCTGTGCAACCGACAGTTTTCGGCAACGCAGTTTGCGCTGCTGTCGGCACTCTCGGCTGTTGGTCGTACCTATCTGGCGGGTCCTTTGACCCCGCCTCTGGTTCAGTACGCAGGATGGCCCACGTTTTTTATTCTGACGGTACTCATCTCGCTGCCAGGACTTTTGCTGCTGTACTGGCGTCGGCACGATATCGAGCGAATTGACGCAATTAGCTCAGTTTGAAGTCGTAATCGATCGTAAGTGGGGCGTGATCAGAAAACCGCTCATCCTTATAAATACTGGTCGATTTGGCTGTTGATGCAATGCCTGGCGTGACGAGCTGGTAATCCAGGCGCCAGCCTACATTCTTGGCCCAGGCCTGGCCCCTGTTGCTCCACCAGGTGTACTGCTCGGGGCGTTCATCGAGCTGCCTGAATACATCTACAAAACCAATTTCATTGATCACGTGCGTGACCCATGCACGCTCCTCAGGTGTGAAGCCGGAATTTTTCTGGTTGGATTTCCAGTTTTTCAGATCAATCTCTTTGTGGGCAATATTCCAATCCGCACAAATGACGTATTCCCGCCCTGTACTTTTGTAATCATCCATCAGGCCTTGCATCCAGGGGCCGAACTTTTTCAGAAAACGAAACTTTGCTTCCTGGCGTTCTGGTCCACTCGAACCCGAGGGCAGGTAGGCGCTGACTACTGAGATGTTGGACCAGTCGGCGCGAATAATGCGCCCTTCGGGGTCAAACTCTTCGCAGCCAATGCCCTTGAGTACCCGTTCGGGTTCCTTGCGTAAATAAATTCCCACACCGCTATAGCCCTTTTTTTCGGCCGCACAGAAGTGGCCGGTGTAGTCCAGTGGGTGTTGCAGATCGTCATGAATATCCGCCAGATGTGCTTTGAGTTCCTGCAGGCACAGGATGTCAGCCTGATGGATCTTGAGCCAGTCAAGCAGACCTTTGTTGAAGGCCGAACGGATGCCATTCAGATTCAGTGAAGTAATGCGTAGCAAGGAAAGCTCCTGGTCAATGAGATAATGCCAGACATATTGAACGAATTTTGGGAATCAACATGTCAACGGGTTCGGATCGTCGTGCGTTTGTGCAGTTTGCCTTAAATCAGGGTGTGCTGCGTTTTGGTAGCTTTGTGACCAAATCCGGGCGTACCAGCCCATACTTTTTTAATGCGGGCTTATTTAATTCCGGCGCATCGGTCGGTCGTCTTGCGCAATTTTATGCGCAGGCACTGGTAGATTCTAAATTGCCCTTCGATATGCTGTTTGGACCCGCCTACAAAGGCATTCCGCTGGCAACCGCGACCTCGGTGGCGCTCGCCGCACATCCTGCAATGCAGGGGCGTGATATTCCGTTTGCTTACAACCGCAAAGAAGTCAAAGATCATGGCGAGGGTGGTCAGCTCGTGGGCGCGCCGCTCAGGGGGCGTGTGGTCATTATTGATGACGTCATTACCGCAGGCACTTCCGTGCGCGAGTCCGTCGATATTATTCGGGCGGCCGGTGCTGAACCTGCAGCAGTATTGATTGCGATGGATCGAATGGAGCGTGCCGGTGCAGAGGGTGCTTTATCACCACACTCTGCCGTACAGGAAGTCGAGCAACGTTATGGACTGCCGGTTGTGAGTATTGCCTCGTTGACTGACATTCTTGCCCTGCTCGAAGGTCAAACTGAGTTTGCCTCGCATCAGGACGCCGTCCTGGCTTATCGCAAGCGCTACGGCATCGCATAACCTGTCCGTCTCATTGCACGATCTGCCCGAGACTTCAGTCCCGGGCTTTTTTTATGATTCGAGCTTGGCCTTGAGCAAGTCATTGACTTGTTGTGGATTGGCTTTGCCCTTTGCGGCTTTCATGATCTGACCGATCAGTGAGTTAAAGCCTTTTTGCTTGCCTGCACGGTATTCCGCTACGATCGCTTCGTTGGCTGCGAGAACCGTATCAATCATGGCCTCGATGGCGCCGGCATCGTTGATTTGCGTCAGACCTTTAGCCGCGATGATGGCATCAGGCTGACCCTCATGTTCACCCAGCCACATGGCTGCAAACACATCGCGCGCGATTTTGTTTGAAATCGTACTGTCAACGATGCGTGTCAATAAGGCAGCCAGTGCGGTTGCTGAAACAGGACAATCTGCGATGTCTTTTTCTTCGCGGTTGAGTGTGGCCGATACTTCGCCCATGACCCAGTTTGCCGCCAGTTTGGCCTGGCCCTCAGGTAATGCGCGGGTGACGTCTTCAAAGTAGTTGGCCAGGGCGCGGCTACCTGTGAGCTGCGCAGCATCAACCGGTGCCAGGCCATAGTCATTGACAAACCTGATTCGCAGGGCTGCTGGTAACTCTGGCATGGAGGCACGAACTTGTTCGATCCAGACCGGATCAATCACCAGGGGTGGCAAATCCGGATCCGGGAAGTAGCGGTAATCATGCGCATCTTCTTTGCTGCGCATGCTGCGTGTTTCGTCCCGGTCCGAGTCATAGAGACGCGTCTCCTGAACGACTCTGCCACCGTCTTCAATGAGTTCAATCTGGCGGCGGACTTCGTATTGAATCGCGCGTTCAAGAAAACGGAAGGAGTTGACGTTTTTGACTTCGCAACGTGTTCCGAATTCAACCTGTCCCACCGGACGCACTGAAACATTGGCATCAATCCGGAAGGAACCTTCCTGCATATTGCCGTCACAGATGCCCAGCCACATCACCAGGCTGTGCAGTGTCTTTGCATAGGCAACTGCTTCGGCTGCCGAGCGCATTTCAGGTTCGGTGACGATTTCAAGCAGTGGTGTGCCGCAGCGATTCAGGTCAATCCCGGTGGATGACTCACCATGTGGCCCGATAAAGTCATCGTGCATGGATTTGCCGGCATCTTCTTCGAGGTGGGCGCGGGTGAGGTTGACTGTTTTTTCTTCGTCACCAACAAAAAATGAGATTGAGCCACCGATGACGACTGGGTCATCCATCTGACTGATTTGATAGTTCTTGGGCAGGTCCGGATAAAAGTAGTTTTTACGCGCAAATACCGAGCGTGTGGCGACGGTTGCACCAATGGCCAGGCCAAAGCGGATGGCACGCTCGACTGCGCCTTTGTTCATGACAGGCAAGGAGCCCGGCAACGCCATGTCCACTTCATTGGCTTGCGTATTGGGCAGTGCGCCATAGCGCGTGCTGCTGCCAGAAAATATTTTGGTCTGGGTCGAAAGCTGTGTGTGCGTTTCGAGTCCGATGACGACTTCCCATGTCATGATGTTTGTCCCGCAATGTGTTGATGCCAGTCTGTGACGCATTGATACTGGTGAGCCACTGCAAGCAGCCGGCCTTCTTCAAAGTAGTTGCCAATGATCTGCAGGCCGATTGGTAGCGCGGCACCTGAGGCGCCGGTGCCAAAGCCGCAGGGGATCGACATCCCGGGCAAACCCGCCAGATTCAGACTAAGCGTGTAAATGTCGGCCAGCCAGTCCGCTGTCGGATTGTCGTTATTGACGCCGATTTGTTTGGCAACGGTTGGCGTGACAGGGCCCATGATGACGTCACATTGCGTGGTGAGAGCCGTGCGGAAGTCGTCGGCAATCATGCGGCGCAGTCGCTGCGCCTGCAAATAATAGGCATCGTAATAGCCATGGGACAGGACGTATGTCCCCACGAGAATGCGGCGCTGGACCTCAGGACCAAACCCTTCTGCACGGGATTTTCCTGTCATGTCTTCCAGGTCGGTGTAGTTTTCGCTGCGGTGACCGTACCGTACACCGTCATAGCGCGACAGGTTACTTGAGGCTTCGGCGGGTGCGATGACGTAGTACGCCGGAATCGACAGGCGTGTGCGTGGCAGGGAGATGTCGACGCGCTGGGCGCCGAGCTTTTCGAACTCCGCCAGCGCGGCTTCGATGGCATTGGCCACATCTTCAGACAAGCCATCGCCGAAATACTCGCGCGGCACGCCAATCCGCAAGCCTTTGAGTGGCTGGGCGGCTGAAAGGGTGAATTGCTGACTGGCCTGATTGAAGTCCGCACGAATGCGACCGGGTGCGTTGATGGCGCCATTGCAGAACTCTGCGCTGGTTGAGTCGCGCGGGTCAAAGCCGCTCATGGCATCGAGCATTTCAACCAGATCGGCTGCGCTTGCAGCAATCGGGCCCGCCTGGTCCAAGCTCGAGCCATAGGCAATCATGCCGTAGCGAGAGACTGATCCGTACGTGGGTTTGATGCCGCTCACGCCGCAAAGCGCTGCAGGCTGGCGCACTGAGCCACCGGTATCGGTGCCGGTGCTGGCCATGACGAGCCTTGCGGCGACGGCTGCGGCTGATGCGCCGGAAGATCCTCCGGGAACCGCAGTGTGGTCCCAGGGGTTGAGCGCGGGACCAAAGGCGGAGTGCTCGTTACCTGAGCCCATTGCGAATTCGTCACAATTGAGTTTGCCCATTGACACCGTGCCGGCTTCAAGCAGACGGCTGACGACGGTGGCATCAAAGGGGCTGACGTAGTTTTTGAGCATGTTGCTGCCGGCGGTGCTACGCCAGCCCTGGGTCACAAAGACATCCTTGTGGCCGATCGGGATGCCCGTCAGCGGTCCGGCCTTGCCTGCTGCGAGCAATGCGTCTGCCTGGCTCGCCTGCGCCAGGGTCAGCTCTGCATCGGTATGGACAAAGGCATTCAGGACTTTGTGCAGATCGATCGCGCGCAGAGACTCCTGGGCCAGCTCGGTGGCGCTGACTTTCTTGTCAGCCAGAGCCTGGCGAAGTGAAGCCAGACTTGAATAGTGTTGCAGAGCAGTAGCCATCTTAATCAATCACCTTGGGTACCAGGAACAGGCCGTCACGGGCACCGGGGGCGTTTGCCATCAGTGCCGTGCGTCTTTCGGAGGATGTTTGTTCAGTCACCACGTCATCACGCAGGCGCAGATGGACGTCAGTCATCGCTGCCAGCGGGTGGGCGAGCGGGGCGATCCCTGTGGTGTCGACAGCCTGGAGCTCCTGGATCAAATCCAGAATTTCGTTCAGGTCGGTCTGGGCCTGGGAGAGCCGCTCGGGTGATAATTGCAGGCGTGCCAGCCGTGCAATGCGGACAACTTCTTGTTCGGTAAGAGCCATGGGGTCTGGTTCAATCCATTGAGTAATGCCATATCGAGGAAAAATGCCGCCTGAATGGCTAAAAGTGCTTTTTTTAACCGGTTCGGAACAAAGGAAGTGTCTAAGCTGTCCGAGCGGTCAGATTTACGAATCACTATCAATTATAAGTTATGATAGACGGCTGATCGCTGCGTGTTACGAGCGCTTTGGGGGTCGTTTGTTGGCAAGCCGTCTGGGTAAGCCTCTGCGGTCTGCCATCATAAATCTGCTCCACGCACGCGCCTGCACATTTTTGTGCGTCAATTCTTCTCTGGCTGAGCACTCATGTTCGGATTCCTCCGCAGTTATTTTTCTAGTGATATGGCGATCGATCTCGGTACCGCCAACACTCTCATTTATGTCCGCGGCAAAGGGATCGTTCTTGACGAGCCTTCCGTTGTCGCCATTCGCCACGAAGGCGGCCCCGGCGGTAAAAAAATCATCCAGGCTGTTGGTCGCGAAGCCAAACAAATGATGGGCCGCGTTCCCGGCAACATCGAAGCCATCCGCCCGATGAAAGACGGCGTGATCGCCGACTTCACCGTGACCGAGCAAATGCTCAAGCAATTTATCCGCATGGTGCACCCCCGCAACATGCTCGCTCCCAGCCCGCGCATTATCGTTTGCGTGCCCTGCGGTTCGACCCAGGTTGAACGCCGTGCGATTCGCGAGTCGGCCCTGGGTGCTGGTGCAAGCCAGGTCTACCTGATCGAAGAGCCGATGGCCGCAGCAATCGGCGCTGGCCTGAATGTGTCGGATGCCAGTGGTTCGATGGTGGTCGACATTGGTGGCGGCACCACCGAAGTCGCCGTGATCTCGCTGGGTGGCATGGTCTATAAAGGTTCGGTTCGTGTCGGCGGGGACAAGTTTGATGAGGCCATCGTCAATTACATTCGTCGCAATTACGGCATGCTGATTGGCGAGCCAACGGCTGAGCTCATCAAAAAAGAAATTGGTTCGGCATTCCCCGGTTCGGAAGTCCGTGAAATCGAAGTCAAAGGGCGCAACCTGGCCGAAGGCGTGCCCCGCAGCTTTACCGTATCTTCCAACGAGATCCTGGAGTCACTCACAGACCCGTTGAACCAGATCGTGTTGGCAGTCAAGATTGCCCTCGAAAATACGCCTCCAGAACTGGGTGCAGATATTACGGACAAAGGTATTTTCCTGACCGGTGGCGGCGCTTTGTTGCGTGACCTCGATCGCCTGCTCCAGGAAGAAACCGGTCTTCCGGTGATTGTTGCTGAAGACCCCTTGACTTGCGTGGTGCGTGGTTGCGGTGACGCACTCGAACACCTGGAAAAACTGGGCGCTATTTTTATTAACGACTAGTTTCGCGCGTTTCTATGCAACGACATGTTCCTTTACGCTTGTTCCGACGCGGTCCTGCCGCTGAGGTCAAGCTGGCATGTATGGTCCTGCTTGCTCTTGGGCTCCTGATTACGGATGCCAACTGGAAAACGCTCAACCCGCTGCGCCAGATGATTTCAATCGGGTTGTACCCTTTTGAGCGGGCCGTCATGTTGCCACGCGATGCGACCTATCTGGCGCATGACTGGTACAACGCTGCTGCGGCCATTAAAGCTGAAAATGAAGGTTTGCAGCGCCAGCGGATCGAACTCGCCCAGGTGACCAGTAATGCTGCACAGCTTGCCGCCGAAAACGCACAGTTGAGGCGCCTCATGGGCGTGTTTGACAAAACTGTTGAGCAGCCCGCCATCGTGGTTGAGGTTTTGTACGAACCTGCTAATGCCTTTAATCGTCGGCTGGTGTTTAACAAGGGGAGTAATGCTGGCATTGCTCCCGGTATGCCCATCATTGATGAAGGCGGTATTGTCGGGCAGGTGATTCGCGTCACGCCGATGTCTTCTGAAGCCGCGATGCTGACAGATGAAGTTGTTTCGATCCCGGTGCAGATTCTGCGCAATGGCTTGCGACTCATTGCCTTTGGCTCGACCTCGCCGGGCCGGGTTGAGGTACGTTATTTTTCCAGCGATGCTGACATCCGCGAAGGTGACATGCTCGTGACAAGCGGAGTGGGTGGTGTGTTCCCTCCTGGCCTGGCCGTTGCGCGGATTGAGAGCGTTGAGCGTAATGCTTCGACTGGATTTGCACGCGCGGAGGCAGTTCCTTCTTCACATCCGGAACGTTATCGGCATTTCCTGGTCTTACAGGTTCCTGTCGATGGAAACGAAACCCCTGTGAATGCTTCTCCCTCTGCTGCCTCTTTGCCCACCCGAACGGAGCCTGCCGGTGCGACACCCAAGTCAAAGTGAATTGGCGAGCACCCGGTCGCGTGCGACCCGGCCTCCCGTGCCACGGCCCCACGCCGTGCGACCCGACCCACTCGAAAATCTGACCAGTCCACGCTACATCTGGATGACGATGATCGGAGTCTGGTTCTTGTCCCTTCTGCCATGGCGTGCCTGGCCAGTGGCTCCCGACATGCTGTTGCTGGTCATTGCTTTCTGGTCGGTGCATGAATCCCGGCGTGTCGGAATTGTGGTGGCGTTCATTTTTGGCCTGCTGATGGATGTGCACGATGTGGGCCCGCTGGGTCAGCAAGCGCTGACCTACTCGATTGTCGTATATGGTGCCTCAGTGCTTCATCGACGACTCTTGCGCTTTGATCTCTGGAGCCAGGGTCTTCATATGCTGCCAGTCTTTTTTTTCGCCAAACTGATTGGCGTGCTCATCTGTGCATGGCTGGCCAATTTCTGGGCCGGATGGTCATGGATTATTGGCGTCCTCTTTACCGCGGCATTATGGCCAGTGGTTGGCTGGATCCTGTTACTGCCTCAGCATCGCATGGATCATGCTGATGCGAACTCGGTCTGATCACGGGCGCACATGTTCGAGTTCAAAAAAACAGGTCAACACCAAAAGAATAAATTCGTGCTGCGCGCAGCCGTGGCGGGTTTGTTCGCGTTAATCGGTTTTGCCTTGCTGGTGATGCGGTTCTGGGTGCTGCAGGTTGACCGGCACGAAGGGCTCGCCGCGCGTGCCGACAGCAACCGGATCGCCGTGGTGCCGATCCCACCCCGTCGCGGCGAAATCATGGATCGTAATGGTGAAGTGCTTGCCCGCAACTACCTCAGCTATACGCTCGAAGTCGTTCCTGCTCGTGCGGGCAACCTTGACGAACTTTATCAGGCACTGATGCCGATTGTGTATTTGAGTGCCGCAGATCAGCGCCGGTTTAAACGACGTGTGGCTGAGACGGGCAGATATGCCAGCGTCGTGTTGCGTAACAACCTGAATGAAACTGAGGCGGCCTGGTTCTCTGCCCACTCGTTCCGTTTTCCCGGAGTTGAATTGCGTGCACGCTGGGTGCGCGAATATCCTCAGGGCAAGTCTGCCGGTCACGTGGTCGGGTATATCGGCCGTATTTCCGAGGGTGATGTTGCTGTGCTCGAAGATGAGGGACAGCTCGGTAATTATCGTGGCACCGATGTGATTGGTAAAAAGGGCCTCGAAAAAACCTACGAAACAGCATTGCACGGTAAAACAGGTTTACAAGAAGTTGAGGTAACGGCGCGCGGCAAACCTGTGCGTGTGCTGCGTCGTGTCGATCCCGTTCCCGGGGTGAACCTTGTGCTCTCGCTTGATATGGGTTTACAGCGCATCGCCGAGGCTGCTTTCAAGGATTTGCGCGGAGCACTGGTCGCGATCGAGCCCAAGACCGGTGATGTGCTGGCCTTTGTCTCACAACCGTCTTACGATCCGAATCTATTCATTGATGGGATTGATTCCGAAAGCTGGCGCCAGCTCAATGAGTCGCCTGATCGTCCGCTGATTAATCGTCCTGTCCTGGGTACGTATCCAATCGGTTCGACCTATAAGCCGTTTGTGGCCCTTGCGGCGCTTGAGCTGAACAAGCGTCGCGCAAACGAAATTATCTATGATCCCGGATATTTTGAATTCGGCGGTCAACGCTTCAGAAATTCCGGATCAACAGCCTTTGGTTCAATTGATATGCACCGCGCCCTGGTGGTGTCCTCAGATACGTATTTCTACTCACTGGGCCCCGAGATCGGGGTCAATGGCTTGCACGACTTTATGAAGCCTTTCGGTTTTGGGCAGCTCACTGGGATCGATATCGAGGGTGAAAAACGAGGCGTGCTGCCATCGACCGAATGGAAGCGCAAGACCTATAAAAAACGTGAACAGCAGCGCTGGTATGCCGGAGAAACCATTTCTGTCGCCGTTGGCCAGGGTTACAACGCTTTTACGCTGATGCAGCTTGCACAGGCGACCTCTGTTCTGGCTAACGACGGTGTCTTCATGAAGCCGCATCTGGTGCGTGCACTCGAAAATCCGCGCAGCGGCGAGAAAAAACTGACAGTGGCTGAGTCCTCCTATACGATTCCGCTAAAAAAAGAAAACATTCAGATCATCAAGCGTGCGCTGGCTGAAGTCACGACAGTGGGAACGGCGCGAGAGGCTTTTGCTGGTGCGCACTACCAGGCAGCCGGAAAAACCGGTACGGCCCAGGTCTACAGTCTGCGTGGCTCAAAATACCGCGCCAGTGCGATTGATGAGCGATTGCGGGATCACGCGTTGTTCATGGCTTTTGCACCGGTCAATGATCCAAAAATTGCCATTGCCGTGATTGTTGAAAACGCAGGATGGGGTGGTAGTGTCGCAGCACCCGTTGCGCGTAAAGTGTTTGATGCCTGGCTGGCTCGTGATCAAAAAGCGCCAGCTCCTGGCCAGGCGGGCACAATACGATGAAATATATTTTGGCACTCCTGACGCGTCTGATTACCGCCATTGACTGGCCGCTGATGATCATCCTCGTGATTCTGGCCTCGATCGGTATGCTGGTCATGCACTCTGCCGTAGGTGGGACAGACTGGCGCTTTGCAGACCAGACACGTAATTTCATCGTCGCCTTGACTGTGATGTGGATTGTCGCCTTGACGCCACCGCACATCATCATGCGGTTTGCAGTACCGTTTTATATTCTGGGTGTGCTGCTGCTGCTCGGTGTGTTCTTTTTTGGCGATACCAGCAAGGGTGCCACCCGATGGCTCAATCTGGGTTTTACCAGGATCCAGCCTTCCGAGATGATGAAAATCGCCGTGCCTCTGATGCTGGCATGGTATTTCCAGAAGCGCGAAGGTGCGATCAATGTGCTTGATTTTGCTGTTGCACTCGTGCTGCTGGTGGTGCCCTGCCTGCTGATTATCAAGCAGCCTGACTTGGGGACCGCCATGCTTGTCTTTGGGGCAGGTTTTTTTGTGATTTATTTCGCCGGGCTCTCCTTCAAATTTTTAATCCCGGTCATGATCGCTGGCGTGGTGGCGATTGGTGCTGTCGTGGCGTATCAGGACGATTTGTGCGACGATGATTTTGACTGGGTGGTACTGCATGACTACCAGAAACACCGGATTTGCACACTGCTGGATCCCAGTACCGATCCGCTAGGCAAGGGCTTTCATACGATTCAGTCGACCATTGCCGTAGGGTCTGGTGGCGTGTATGGCAAGGGGTACATGAATGGTACGCAGACCCATCTCGACTTCATTCCTGAACGTACGACAGATTTTATTTTTGCAGTCTTCTCCGAAGAGTTCGGTTTGTATGGTGGCATTACCTTGTTGTTGCTCTACCTGATACTGATTGCGCGCGGACTCACCATTGCCGTGCGGGCGCGTACGCACTTCAGTCGATTGCTGGCGGGTAGTATCACGATGGTGATGTTTATTTACGTCTTTGTAAACGTCGGCATGGTCACCGGAATTCTGCCCGTTGTAGGTGTTCCCTTGCCGTTATTGAGTTATGGCGGTACGGCCTTGCTCACTATCGGGATTGCCTGCGGGATGCTGATGAGCATCAGTAAATATCGCCCACCAGCGGCCTAGTCCAGCAGCTGATCTGCGCGCAGTCCATCAAGCAGTTTGCGCACAGGTGCTGGCATGCCGAGCCTGTCAATGTCCGTGATCCGAATCCATTGAGCAGGGCCGCGCTGAGCGGGGGCGCTGAATGCATGGTTGCGCGAGCGGACCAGGATGGGTTGAATGGTCAGCCGGTAATGCGTAAAGGTATGTAAAAACGCCGACAATGTCTGGGTCGAACTGATCTGAAGGCCATAGGACGTGCAACCCTGATCTGCACTCAGCGCCGCGTCAAACTCAGGCAGACTCCACAGTCCTCCCCAAATCCCCGTGTCAGGCCGCTGTTCAAGCAGCACGTGGCCATCATGACAGGCGATGAGCATCCCGATGCTGCGTTCAGGCAATATCTTGCGCGCACGCGGCCAGGGCAACTCCTCGGTGCGTCCCTGAGCAAAGGCGGCGCACCCCTTTTTTAGCGGACAGGTTGTACATTGTGGTCGGGCACGCGTACAGACGGTTGCGCCGAGATCCATCAGGCCCTGGGTGTATGCGGACATCATCATCGGATCCTGACGGACTTGTGCTGCAGTGGGGAGTTCGGAGCGCGCGAGTTGCCAGAGTTGCTGCTCAATGATGCGCGTGGTCGGGTCCCCATCAATTGCAAAATAGCGGGCAAGGACGCGTTTGACGTTCCCATCCAGAATTGCGGCTCGTTCTGCATAACAAAACGATGCAATCGCGGCGGCAGTCGAAGGGCCGATGCCTCGCAGACTCGCCAGGCTCTCGGTGTCAGGAGGAAAGCGTCCCCCCCAGTCCTGCATGACTTGCTGGGCACAGGCATGCAGGTTTCTGGCACGTGCGTAGTATCCCAGACCCGCCCAGAGTGCCATCACTTCCTGTGAAGCGGCGCCAGCCAGGCTCGCCACGTCAGGAAAGCGCTTGAGAAACGCAGCATAGTATGGCAACACCGCAGTCACCTGGGTCTGTTGCAGCATGATTTCAGACAACCAGACGCGATAAGGGTCCTGGGTCTGCTGCCAGGGCAGGCCGTGGCGTCCATGGGTACGCTGCCAGGCAACCAGTCGAGATGCGATTTTCATGCAGAGCATTATGCCTGTAACGAACATGGTGTGAGGGGCATTCGAATAGGGCTTGCTGTAATTGCATGACTAAGGTTACAAAGAATGCACGCAGGCTAAAAATAATTATTAATTTGAGACGATGACCGGAACCATTCCGTTTCTTCACAAGAGAGGCAGGCAGCCGTGTTCCGGGAGTCCGCTACCCACAAGGAGTCGATACGAATGAATGCCCCTTTTACCCCGGAGCAGTTGCAGGCCCTCCAAGCTGTCAGGCTAGATGACAAATATGACTTGTCCACTGGTTATGCCTGGATGAGTGGTATCCACGCTCTGGTTCGTTTGCCGATGAATCAGCGCATCCGAGACCAGCGCCTGGGTCTGAATACGGCTGGTTTTATTTCTGGTTATCGTGGTTCGCCACTTGGCGGTCTGGATCAGAACCTCTGGAAAGCATCAAAACATCTCGCTGCACATCACGTCGTGTTCCAGCCCGGGGTCAACGAGGATCTCGCCGCCACTTCGGTCTGGGGGTCGCAGCAGGTCAATATGTTTGCCGGTGCAAAGTACGATGGGGTATATGGCATGTGGTACGGCAAAGGTCCGGGAGTCGACCGTTGTGGCGATGTGTTCAAACACGCGAATGCTGCAGGCAGTTCCAGGCATGGTGGAGTACTAGTTGTAGCTGGTGACGATCATCCCGCTAAATCATCAACTTTGCCGCATCAAAGCGACCATATTTTGAAAGCCTGTGGTATTCCAGTTTTGTTTCCTGCGAGCGTGCAGGAAGTGATCGATTACGGCATGCTCGGCTGGGCCATGAGCCGTTATGCGGGTGTCTGGGTCGGGATGAAGTGCATCACTGACATCGTCGAGGTGTCTGCCAGTGTAGAGGTCGATCCCGATCGCGTCAGTCTGGTGTTACCACAGGATTTTATTTTGCCGCCTGATGGTCTGAATATCAGGCTGCCTGATACGCCGCTTGCGCAAGAAGTACGTTTGCTCGACCACAAACTCTATGCCGCTTTGGCCTTTGCGCGCGCGAACGGCCTGAATCGCGAAATCTGGCAAGTGCCCGACCGCGAGGCGCGCTTTGGCATCATTACCTCTGGCAAGGCTTATCTGGATACGGTTCAGGCCCTGATGGATCTTGGACTCACGCCAGATGTCTGCCAGAAAATCGGTGTACGTCTGTTTAAGGTTGGTATGGTCTGGCCGCTTGAATCGACAGGATTGTTGCGGTTTGCAGAAAATCTCGATGAAATTCTAGTGGTTGAAGAAAAGCGTCAGATGCTGGAATATCAGGTCAAAGAGGAGCTGTTTGGCTGGATCGGCCGTGGTAAAAAAATTCCGCGTGTCGTCGGCAAATTTGATGACAAGGGAGGCGGGGAGTGGGCGGTCCCACAAAGTCCCTGGTTGCTGCCAGCGCATTTTGAATTTTCTCCTTCCATGGTGGCAAAGGCGATTGCCACGCGTCTGTTGCATCTGTCATTGCCTGATGATGTGCGAGCAGGTATTGAGGCCCGGCTGGCTTTTATCGAGTCGCGCGAACGAGAGTTGGCCAGACCGCGCGTGGTGGCGGAACGTAAACCCTGGTTTTGTTCCGGTTGTCCGCACAACACCTCGACCAAGGTGCCGCAAGGCTCGCGAGCTATGGCAGGGATTGGCTGCCACTACATGTCGATCTGGATGGACCGTAATACGGATGTATTCACCCAGATGGGCGGAGAGGGTGCTCCCTGGATTGGGCAGGCGCCATTTACAACTGAAAAACATGTATTTGTGAATCTGGGCGATGGAACCTACTACCACTCGGGCTTACTGGCGATTCGTGCTGCGGTGGCCTCTAAAGTAAATGTGACCTACAAGATTTTATTTAATGATGCGGTGGCAATGACGGGCGGGCAGCCCGTCGATGGTCCGATCAGTGTGCCCATGATTGCCCGGCAGGTCGCTGCCGAAGGTGTGAAGAAAGTCGTGGTGGTCACCGATGAGCCGGAAAAATATGATGGCATCACTGATTTGCCATCTGGTACGCCCGTGATGCATCGTGACCTGCTTGATCAGGTGCAAAAAGAATTGCGCGAGTGGCCTGGGACGTCAGTCTTGATTTATGACCAGACTTGCGCCACTGAAAAACGTCGGCGAAGAAAGCGCAACGCCTATCCGGATCCGGCAAAACGTGTCGTGATTAATCACCGTGTCTGCGAAGGGTGTGGAGATTGCTCCACACAGTCGAACTGTTTATCTGTCGAGCCTTTAGAGACGGAGCTCGGACGCAAGCGTGTCATCAACCAGTCGAGTTGCAACAAGGATTTTTCTTGCCTGAAAGGCTTTTGTCCAAGTTTTGTGACAGTTGAAGGTGGCAAGCTGCGTACACCCAGGATGCAACAGGGCAGGGCGCACGATGCTGCTGGTTTGCCCGATCCTGTCCTGCCTGCGCTGGATCATGCCTTCGGTATTTTTATTGCAGGGATTGGAGGGACTGGTGTGGTGACGATCGGGCAATTGCTCGGCATGGCCGCTCACCTCGAAGGTAAGGCGGGCTCTGTACTGGATATGGCTGGCCTGGCGCAGAAAGGCGGCGCAGTGCACTCGCACGCAGTGATTGCACGCCACGCCGGGGATATTCACAATACACGTATCGCAATGGGCCGTGCCGATTTAGTGTTGTGTGGTGATCTGGTTGTCGGGTCCAGTCCAGATGCGATTGCCCGGATGAAACCGGGTCACACACGCACACTGCTCAACGCCGATGTGGCACCGACTGCTGCCTTTATCAGCAATCCGAACTGGTCATTGGCAGGCGCAGCACTTAAAAATGAAATCGAGCAGGCGTGCGGCGAGGGGCGCATCGAAACGGTAGATGCCTCTGAGCTCGCGGTGAAACTGCTGGGTGATGCGGTATACGCCAATCCCCTGATGATGGGCTATGCCTACCAAAAAGGCTGGCTCCCCCTGCACCACACCTCGATTGAGCAGGCGATGAGGCTCAATGCCGTGCAGGTTGAGAAAAACATTGAGGCTTTTAACTGGGGTCGGCGCATCGCGCATGAGCCCCAGGTGACAGAGTCGTTACTGGCGCCGGGACATGCGGGCTTGAATCCGACTCCGCATGGCGCTGAGGTGCTTGCGCTGAAGCGTCCAGGCAGCGAGTTTGAGCAGTTGCGCGACCAGCGTGCCAAGTTGCTCAGAGACTATCAGGATGAGGCCTATGCGGCGCGTTATGTTGCGTTTGTCAACGAAGTCGCGGCCGCTGAAAAACAGGCGTGTGGCTCGACGCGTCTGGCAGTCGCTGTGGCCCGCCAGGCCTATAAGCTCATGGCCTACAAAGATGAATACGAAGTTGCCAGGCTCTATACCGATGGGGAATTTCTACGGCAGATTGACCAGCAGTTCGAGGGAGACTGGACGTTGCGTTTTCATCTGGCGCCTCCCATGTTTTCCAGGCGAGATGCGCAAGGCCATTTAATCAAGAAACCTTTTTCATCCCGCATGTTGTGGGTGTTTCGCATCCTGGCACGGATGAAGTTTTTGCGTGGCTCTTTCTTTGATCCTTTTGGCCATACGCTTGAACGGCGGACGGAACAGGCTTTGATTGTGGACTATCTGCTGACAATACGGGGACTGCTTCCGAGGCTTTCGATGGCGAATTTTGACTCTGCCATGGCGATTGCCAGTGTGCCGGAGGATATCCGCGGGTATGGTCATATCAAGGACGCGTCTGTCGAGCGTGCCGAGGCATTGACGCAACGCTTTGTGAGGGAGTTTGATGCCACTGCCCGACAGACTCAGGTTGACCGGGCTGCCTGATGAGCTGCAGGCAGGCCACCTCCCCCGCCTGGGGGAGGTTTTAAAAGCGGGTGTTGCGTTGAACGGACCAGCGAGCCGACAAGGCACCGAGTGCGGCAACCGCGACAACTGCTAAAAACAAAGTCGCTGTGGATGGCAGCATGAGTGCAAAGTCTGCGTCATAGCTGCGCGCAAGGCTCGAGAGCGCCTCGTTGAGCGGGATCAGTGCGAGTCGCGCAACGCCAATGCTGATGAGTGCTGCCAGTGTGCAGGTCATGGCGCCAAGGTACAGAAAGGGTCGGCGGACAAACGATTCTGTTGCGCCGACCAGTCTGGCCACGCCGATTTCTTCGCGCTGTGACAAGGCCTGCATCCGCACGGTGTTGAATACCGTTGCGAGCACTACCAGCGCGACGCTCAAGCCCAGTAGCATGAGCCCAATGCGTGCAAAGCGCAGCAAGGCTTCAAGACGCTGTACCCAGGCGCTGTCGAGCTGAACCAGATCGACACCGGGCCATTTGCGCCAGAGTTGGGCAAGCTCATCGGCACGCAGTGCCAGGTCGTCTGCGGGAGTGAGCGTGACGATGACGGCATCAGGCAGGGGGTTGCCTGGCAGAACCTTGAGCGCCTGTTCCCATGCGGGATTGGCCCGCAGCTCGGTCAGGGCAAGGTCCTTTCCCAGGACGCGTACTGCAGATGTCTGATCCGCATGCTCTTTGCGAATGCGGGTCGCAATTTGCTCAGCGAGGGCGGCTGGTGCGTCCGTTTTTAAAAAAACAGTCAGCTCTGGCGTAACCGATAACTGTCTGGCAACGGGCTGGACTGACACGAGCAGGGCGGCGCCGAGCAGGGGCAGGGAGAGTGCAAGTGCGATCACCAGCAGGTTGGTCAGCGAGGAGAAGGGCTGAGCGGCGAGTCGGCGCAGCGTCACGGCGAGTGCGTAGCGGTGCTGGCGCAGGAGCGTTTTCATAGCGGGCGCTCGCTGGAGGGTGATACAGCGTCATTGGCCGGTATGCCAGCGTGTGAGGTTCGATCCGGTGTGCCGTAGGTCTGGGGTGAGAGCTGGGCGGTGTCGGAGAATTTGCCCGGGTCAATCCGGAACGTTCTGCTGGCGTATTCCGCCATCAGGGCTTCATCGTGTGAGGCGATCAGTGTTGTGACGCCGACACGGTTGAAATCCTTAAATACTGACATGATCCGGTGCGCAGTGACGCGATCCAGGTTAGCGGTCGGCTCATCTGCAATCAGAATGGCAGGTCGGTTCACAATCGCCCGGGCAATTGCCAGACGTTGTTGCTCGCCGCCCGATAGTTCGATGGGGTTCATGTTTTCTTTTGAAGAAAGCCCAACCTTTTCGAGCGCAGCGCGGGCCCGTGCACGGGCCAGATCCGGTGCCAGACCCGCCACGGCCAGTGGCAGCAGCACATTGTCGATGGCGCTGCGGTCATATAAAAGGTGCGTATCCTGCAAAATGACGCCTACTGCACGCCTGAGGTAGGGGCGTGCGCGTGCTGACAGCTCGTCAAGACGCTGACCATTGACCTGGATTGAGCCGCGACTGGATGGCTCTAGCCCCCCGATCATCTTGAGCAGGGTTGACTTGCCGGCGCCAGAGGGGCCTGCCACAAAAATGAACTCACCGGCCGTTACACGAAAGGTGATGTCGGCCAGAATGTTGCGGCCATGGCCGTAAGATTTGAAGACGTGCTTGAATTCGATCATTTTTTCGCTGAATTTAAGTCTGAATCATAACGCCCCAGACACAAATCTGGATTGACGGCGAGGGATTTCCCCCATACAGTCGAGCTACAAGTGCAGTTACCATCCGTAGCTTGCATGATAGACCCCGCGGCGTGCCCACCCGGCAGCCGCATATTGTTGTGATTCGGAGATCAACACATGAAATTTCTCAAACTAGCTGCAGTTGCTACTGCCCTGGTTGCTGCCAGCTCGGTTGCGCAGGCCGGCACGACTTTTGATAATGTAAAAAAGAAGGGTTTTGTTCAGTGCGGCGTGTCGACAGGCGTTGCCGGCTTTTCAGCCGCTGACAGCAAGGGCGAATGGAAAGGCCTGGACGTCGATATGTGCCGTGCCGTTGCAGCTACGATGTTTGGCGATGCGACCAAATTCAAAGTGACTCCCCTGACCTCCCAGCAGCGTTTTACCGCACTGCAGTCTGGCGAAATCGATGTGCTGACCCGTAATACGACTCAGACACTGACCCGTGACACGACACAGGGTATGTTGGGTGCTGGCGTCAACTTTTATGACAGCCAGGGCGTGATTGTCCGCAAAGACTTGAATGTCAAAAGTGCCAAGGAGCTCAATGGCGCAACTGTTTGCGTTCAGCCTGGTACGACGACAGAGTTGAATCTGGCAGATTATTTCCGCGCCAACAAGATTGAATTCAAACCAGTTGTGATTGAAAAGCTCGATGAAGTGGTCGGTGCTTTTGTTTCCGGTCGTTGTGATGCCTACACCACAGATAAGTCAGGTCTGGCCGGTACCCGTTCTACACTCGAAAAACCAGACAACTACGTCATCCTGCCTGAAGACTTTTCCAAAGAGCCGCTTGGCCCGATGGTGCGTCAGGGCGACGAGCAGTGGTTTAACGTCATTCGCTGGTCTTTGTTCGCAATGCTTGAGCTCGAAGAGTATGGCGTGACCACCAAGAATGTGGATGAAATGCTCAAAAGCAACAACCCGAACGTTCAGCGTATTCTGGGTGTCACGCCTGGTATGGGCAAAAACCTGGGTGTAGACGAAAAATGGGCCTACAACATTGCCAAGCAAGTCGGTAATTACGGCGAAAGCTATGTGCGCAACGTCGGTGTGGATAGCCCACTGAAGCTGCCGCGTGGTCTGAATGAGCAGTGGACGAAAGGCGGCATCATGTATGGCTGGCCCATTCGTTAATTGTCGTTTTAAAGCTTGTTGTTCTTAAGAGAATGGGCGATCTTATTGTAGGATCGCCCCTCTTGTTTTTTACCTGACTCTTCATGACCAAACCAAAATCCAGCGCCCCGCTTGCAAGACGACTTTCCTGGAACGATCCGGGTGTGCGTGCGATCTTTTATCAGGTGATCGCGCTGTGTGCGGTGGGCGCGGCGGTCTGGTTTCTCGTGCACAACACGTTGCACAATCTTTCAGTCAGAAATATTGCCTCAGGTTTCGGGTTTTTAAGCCGCGAAGCAGGTTTTGCAATTGGCGAGTCGCTGATTCAGTACGGCCCCGAAGACAACTATGCCCGTGCGCTGACGGTGGGCCTTGTTAATACTTTGCGCTGCGCGGTGATCGGCATTGTGTGCGCCACAATTTTAGGCACCATCATCGGGATTGCCCGGCTGTCCAAGAACTGGCTGATTCGCAAGCTTGCCAGCATCTACGTCGAAGTCATGCGCAATATCCCGCTGTTGCTGCAACTGTTCTTCTGGTATGCCATCATTTCCGAGGCAACACCGGGGCCCCGGCAGGCGCTCAAGCCCCTGCCAGGTGTGTTTATTTCAAACCGGGGCATCAAGATGCCCTGGATCGCAGGCGATGGCATGGCCTGGTTGTTTGGCGGCTTTGCGCTTGCGATCATTGTCATCATCCTGATGTCCAGATGGGCCCGCAAACGCCAGGAAAAAACCGGCCAGGTTTTCCCAATGTGGAGAGTGTCGGCACTTTTGCTGCTAGTACTGCCCGCAGCGGTCTGGCTGGTCAGCGGCACATCCCTGTCTCTGGATATGCCTGCACTCAAAGGTTTTAACTTTGTGGGTGGAGTGACACTGAGCCCGGAATTCGCCGCACTTATCATCGGTCTGGTGGTGTATACCTCGGCGTTTATTGCCGAGGTCGTGCGCTCGGGTATTCAGTCGGTCAATCATGGGCAGTGGGAGGCTGCAGGTGCGTTGGGGCTGAAGAATTCTCAGGTGTTACGCCTGGTCGTATTGCCTCAGGCTTTGCGAGTGATTATTCCACCGATGACCAGTCAATATCTGAACATTACTAAAAACAGTTCTCTGGCGGTCGCCATTGGTTACCCGGACATTGTGTCTGTTGTGAATACAACCTTGAACCAGACCGGGCAGGCGATCGAGGGCATCATGATCATCATGGCGGCCTATCTGACGGTCAGCATTTCGATCTCGATATTTATGAACTGGTACAACAAACGCATTGCGTTGGTGGAGCGTTGAAATGAGTACAGTCCACACGACCAGCATTGCAAAGAACGAAGACGCGCCAAACGTGCGCTTTTCGCCCTGGACATGGCTGCGTACGCAGCTGTTTTCAACACCTCTCAACAGCTTGCTGACCATACTTTCAGTTTGGTTGTTGCTGGCGATTGTGCCAGCATTGGTTGACTGGGCGCTGATCAAGGCGAATATCAGTGCGACCACCGCACAGGAGTGCCGGGGAACGGGTGGGGCATGCTGGGCATTCATTATTGAAAAACATCGCCTGATTCTCTTTGGTCTCTACCCTTATGATGAGCAGTGGCGCCCACTGATCGCAACAGGCATTTTGCTGGCCACAATTATTCTGAGCGGGTTCAGGCGTTTCTGGAACCTGTCCCTGGTGGTCATCTGGACGCTCGCGCTGATTTCAGTCGCTATCCTGATGTGGGGTGGCATTTTTGGGATGAAGTATGTCGAGAACAGTCTCTGGGGGGGATTGCCACTCACGCTGATTCTGTCGACCTTTGGCATCGCCTTTGCCTTTCCGATCGGAGTTGTACTGGCGCTTGGCAGGCGTTCGCACATGCCTGCCATCAAGTCTATCTGCGTGGTCTATATTGAGTTGATTCGTGGCGTGCCATTGATCAGCCTGTTGTTCATGTCCTCAGTCATGTTGCCGTTGTTTTTGCCTGAAGGCGTGAACATCGACAAGCTTTTGCGGGCACAGATTGCCATCGTGATGTTCGCCGCAGCCTACATCGCCGAAACGGTGCGCGGTGGACTCCAGGCAATTCCAAAAGGACAGTTCGAGGGGGGGGAGTCACTTGGACTGAACTACTGGCAACAAATGCGCCTGATCGTTCTGCCACAGGCGCTTAAAGTCGTGATTCCGCCACTGGTTGGTATTTTTATCGCGATGTTTAAAGATACGTCACTCGTGGTTGTGATTGGTATTTTTGATCTGACGCAATCCGGTAAAGCGGCGCTGACCGATCAGTCCTGGCGTGGATTTAGCTCAGAACTGTATTTCTTTATCGCGATGATTTATTTCGTATTTTGTTTTTCGATGTCCAAGTACAGTCAGTCGCTCGAAAAGCGCCTGGCGACGGGCTACCAACGCTAGATCTGGAGAATATGTATGGCTGACGCCATCATTCGCATGAAAGACGTCAATAAGTGGTTCGGTAAATTCCACGTGTTGCGCAATATCAATCTGGATGTGGCTCCGGGTGAGCGCATCGTGATTTGCGGCCCATCTGGTTCGGGTAAATCCACATTGATTCGTTGCATTAATCGACTCGAAGAGCATCAGTCTGGTCAGATCATTGTCGAGGGCACTGAAATCACCAACGATTTACGTCATGTAGAAGCGATTCGCCGTGATGTGGGCATGGTGTTCCAGCATTTCAACCTGTTCCCCCATCTGACGGTACTTGAAAACCTGACACTTGGACCGATCTGGGTTCTGAAAACACCTCGCGCCGAGGCAGAGGCACGTGCCATGAAATATCTTGAGCGTGTGCGCATTCCCGATCAGGCCAGCAAGTTTCCAGGTCAGTTATCTGGCGGTCAGCAACAGCGTGTCGCGATTGCGCGTTCGCTTTGCATGGATCCTAAAATCATGCTGTTTGATGAGCCAACCTCTGCGCTGGATCCTGAAATGGTCAAAGAAGTGCTGGATGTCATGGTGGGTCTGGCCAAGGAGTCCGGCATGACGATGTTGTGCGTCACGCATGAAATGGGCTTTGCCCGTAAGGTGGCCGACCGGGTCATTTTCATGGATCAGGGCGAAATCATTGAGCAAAACACACCAGACGCATTTTTTGACTCACCCCAGAATGAACGTACCAAACTGTTCTTAAGCCAGATTTTGCATTGATCTTCATGAATATCCAATCACTCTTTTTTTCTTTAGCTGCTTGTGTACTCAGTTGTGCGAGTTCGGTGTCGATCGCTCAGGCACCAGCAGGTTCGCCAGAGCCAACTGCTACGTCTGCGCTGGGCTGGCCGACCAAACCCTTACGCTTTGTTGTGCCTTACCCGCCCGGTGGGCCACTTGATACGATGGCACGTCTGCTCGCCGAAAAAGCCAGGGTGCCACTTGGCCAGCCCATCATTGTCGAAAATAAACCAGGTGCCGGTGGCAATATTGGTGCAGATATCGTGGCCAAGGCCGCACCGGACGGCTACACCCTGGTGATGGGTGCGGTCGCGACCCATGCAATCAATCCCTGGCTGTTTGCTTCAATTCCGTACGACT
>CANCOC010000051.1 GCA_947379755.1 Alcaligenaceae bacterium
CTCATAGCAATCCACGTCAGCCATCAGGGACGAGTCATAAATCAAACCCATTTCTTTTGTGAGTGCAAGGGTGTTTGGGCTGAAATCCCACGAGGGTGTTCGCATCCCAACAGGGCGTACACCAGAGATTTTTTCCAGCGCATCTGCACTGCGCAACATCAAGTCGCGCTCAGCATCAATCGGCAATACAGAATTGCGCTCATGAATCCAGCCGTGTATTCCGATTTCGTGTCCCTCGGCGATGATGCGGCGTTGTTCTTCCGGGTACAGCATGGCAGTGACAGCGGGTACAAAAAAACTGGCTGGTACGTCGTGCTTTTCGAGCAAACTCAGAATGCGCGGTACACCTTGACGGTTGCCATACTGCCCTTGAGAGAGCTTGCCTGGCGACTCTCCGCCTTCGCGCAGTTCGTTGGTCTCGTGATCGGAATCAAATGAGATTGCCACCGCGCAGCGCGCGCCTTCTGGCCAGAGTCTGGGCTTGAGGCTGCGGCCTGCACGGACACGATCGACGATACCGCGCCATTGTTCTTCAGGCCACTGCCAGGGTTCAAGTTCAGGAGTGTTCATTTTGTTGCCTCAATCGTGTTGGGAGGGCTGGCAGGAGCGACCCGGCGGGCGATTTCCTGTGCGGCAGCGGCTTCTTTTGTGACAAAGCTTGCAAAGGCTTCTGGTTTCATTCCCACGCCTTCGAGACCAAGCGTATCAAATTGCTTCATGACATCAGGATCGTTGATGGCCTTGACGATATCCATTTGCACGCGATTCACAATTTCACCCTTAACGCCTGCGGGCATCCATAAGCCAAACCAGTTCACCACGTTGAACCCCTTGAGGCCGAGTTCATCGAGCGTTGGCACATCAGGCATACCTTTCCAGCGCTTGGCGCCTGTTATTGCGAGTGCCCCAAGCTTGCCATTTTGCACATGTTGCAATGCAATCTGTGTCCCTACGAAAAACACATCAATGCGACTGGCCAGCACATCGTTGGTGGCTTCTGCGACACCTTTGTATGGGACCGGCAGGAGGTCGGTGCCAGTCATTGTTTTCATCACCTCAGCAGGGATATGGCTGGCTGTGCCCAGACCAGCATGTGCATAGGTGAGCTTGCCCGGATCTTTTTTTGCTGCAGCAATCAAGTCATTCAAGTTTTTGTAAGGCGAGTCTGGTGGTACCACCAGAACCTGACCAAAGTTTTGCGCCACCAGAGAGACGTGGGTGAAATCTTTGACGGCGTCATAGGTGACGTTTTCATTGAAAGGTGGGATGTTAGTGTGTGACGCTGTTGTGAATAGCCAGGTGTATCCATCTGCCGGTAGTCTGGCCACGTAGGCCGTACCAACCAGACCGCCAGCACCCAGACGATTTTCAATAATGATGGGTTGTCCAAGGGAGGCGGTGAGTTTTGGCGCAATCGCGCGCATCAGCAGGTCAGGTGGCCCGCCTGGCGGGGATGGGACGATCACACGAATCGGTTTGCTTGGGTAGTGTGCGTCAGCGACTGGATCCGTTGCGGTTTGAGCCATTGCCTGCAACGTGAGCACGCCGGATAAAGACGTTGCAAGTGCAAAGCCTGACAGAGCCATGCATAGTGATCGACGATACGTCTGTTCTAGCTTGCGCATGATGCTCGCCCTCCGGGGCATTAGGTTAACTTGACCGTCGTGTGAGTGGTGGCAGAGCGAATAATTGCTTCGAGCACTGCCGCATTGCGGACAGCATCTCCATCGGGCGTGGCCAGTGGCTGTCGGTTGACAATACACGCTGCAAAATGCTCAAGCTCGGCGCGTTCGGTACTGACTGCTGGAAAGCTTACACGGACTGGGCGTTGCTTGTTGGTCACATTGTCCGGGTCGATCATGCATGTGGGGAGATCCCAGGTGTTGAGGTGCTCGACGTCACCGATTTCGACCCAGCCTTTTGATCCAAATACCTGCATGCGCCAGGTTTCGGCAGTTGCAATAATTGTCCCCAGATAGCCTGTTGAGCCGCCTGAAAAATGCAGCAACATGGAGGTGGTGTCATCCGAGCCAAAATCTTGGGCGATACGAAAACTTTGTGCGGTGACCTGATCAATCGGACCGGCGAGGTACATCATCGCGTCAATCACATGGACCCCACGTCCTGTCATGCCACCCGCAGGAGACTCTGCACCCTCGTGGCGCCAGTGACCTTTGGGAAAGCGGTAGGCGCTCGGGCCGCAGAAGTTGCCTTCAATATGCATGATCTTGCCCAGTCGTCCATCTTCAATCATCCGGCGAATCTCCTGCAAGGCTGGCTGGAAGCGCCAGTTGTAGCCTACGCCTAGAATGATGTTGTGCTGTGCTGCCGCGTCGGCGGCACGTTTTGCACTGACGCTATCCAGAGCAAGTGGCTTTTCACAAAAGACGTGCTTGCCGGCCTGGGCAGCGGCGATGATCTGATCAGTGTGCATCGAGTGTGGTGTGGCCAGCACGATCGCATCGATTGAGGGGTCGGCCAGCAGGGCTTCATAGCTGCTGTCCATTTTGATTCCCTGCTGCAGGGCAAACTCTGCGGCTTTTGCGGGTGTGCGCGTGGCACCTGCGACAAACTGGATATGTGGGCTCACGCCTTGCACACTTTTGACTAGATTCTGGCCCCAGTGACCCATCCCTACGATTGCTGCCTTGATCATATTGTTTTCCACCGAACGGTTGTCTGAACTGAATCAGTCGATTATGAGAGAAAGAATGACTGGTGACAACAGAGATTGATCAGGATTTAAAAGTATCGTCCTGAGCACTGAGCCAGTCGGTCATGACTTTTAAAAATGCACTGGTGCGCGTGAGTGGAAAAAAATGACCTCCGTGGTTAAAAATATGTACGTTCGAATCAGGAATCAAATGGCTGAGTTCATCTTGCAAAAAACTTGGAATCATCATGTCATCCTTGGCACCCAGGATCAGGCAAGGCATGCGCAGATGGCCGATTTCATTGCTGCGGTCAAAATGCATCAGGGCATCGATGCGTTCCTGGATAATTTTTTGCGCGGGTGCACTGACAGGCGCACCGGCCAGCGCCGACTCATATGCTGACCAGTTGGCATTGAGCCATGCTGATTCAAAGCAGAGGAATGCGGCTGATGTTGCGTACTCCAGCGGACTGCTGCTGAGCAAGGCACGACGCAGTCTGAAGAGCTCATCCATGTAACGGTTGGGTCTGGCCCAGCTGCCGCTTAGCACAAGCGCCTGCACGCGGTCAGGTTGATTCAGGGCCATTGTCTGGGCAATGCATCCGCCCGTTGAGTGTCCCACAATGACTGCGGACGCAAGATCACTGGCATCCATCACGTCCAGGCAGTCCTGGGCGAGCTGGTCAATGGTGCAGGCTGCTGAGCCGCGACTGCTACCAGCAATGCCCCGTTGATCAAGCCTGACGATACTGTGATGTGCCGCTAAGGTCGGGAGACAGGGATTCCAGAACCCGGCTGTGCCCCCCAGACCGCTGATGAGCAGGATGGCGGGGCCTGTTCCGGTCCGTATGGCGGCGATGTTCGCCCCATCTTCAAGCGCAACAGAAAAATGCTGGTCGGACAGGTGGGGGTGGCTAGGCAAGGGTGCTACTCCTGAATATCACCTATGCTTGTTGCATAGTCCAGTCAAATATACTGCAGTGACATATTTATCCATATGACTACAACGTAGCAGTATTGAATCGGTCTTCCGGAAGCCATCATGATCAAACACCAACTGTGCGAGCAACGTTATTTCGAAGATTTCGTTCTGGGCGAACGCTTTAACTTGCCTTCGCGCACAATGACGGACGCTTTGTTTGCCGCATTTTCACTGGCAAGTGGAGATAATCATCCCGTGCATTACGACCTGGAATACTGTCGTGCACACGGAATGCCACATATGCTTGCGCACGGTTTTCAGGTCGTGATCCAGACTGCAGCCGGCGCCGGATTGTTTCCACACATGGTTGAGGAGTCGCTTAAAGCGTTTATTGAACAGAGCAGCCGGTTTATCCAGCCCGTGTTTGTCGGTGATACGTTATACGCAAGCCTGACGGTCGCTGAGCTGGTCGCTGGCCGCACGACAGGGGTGCTGACCATGGCGTCAGAAATTCGTAATCAAAAGGATATTGTGGTGATGCAGGGCATGCAGAAATATCTCTTGAGAAAAAGACTGGATGGTGTCCAGACATGAGTGACGAATATCAAATTGTTGTTCCGCCATCATTCATTGCTTTGTTTGTGGAACCCGGGCGTACCAAACCCAGTGCAACCAGAGAACACATCTATGCCCGGTATGATTTTTGTGAGGATCTTGCGAACATGCTGACCGAGCCTGCAGCCAATAAACTGTGGGAGCTTGGCATCACGGAGGCGGATGTGCTTGAGCGGATGCATCAGGGACTGACGACAACCGATGTGGGTGTCAACGCCGCCGAGGCCGGGTGGGTGATCCATCGGCTGGCGGAATTGATGAACTGGTTAGAAACGTAAGGTTAGCCAGGTCATTTTGGATCTATTGTGTGCGCAACCCGCCGCCTGCGCCACGTGGCGCCGAGAAGGTGCTGGCCGGATCCGGTACAGCTGGCATCCTTTCGCTTGTCGCCGCGCCCGCACCGTTGCCTGCGCCGTAACCACCATAGCCGCTGCCAGGACTGCCATAGCTGCCACTTGATCCACCATAACTGCCCGGTGCGCTGCCAGAACCGTAGGATCCAGAATAGCCACTATAGCCTGCTCCACTGGAGCCTGGCGAACCCGCCGCTGCGCTGCCGGCGTCGGCATCGGTGCCGCCCTGACGCGTCGCATCACCTGCACCGCCCACCTGCCAGCCACTACCGAAATTTCCCGAGTTGGTTTTAAGCCCCTGGGCTTGCACGCATGTTGCGCCCGCAAGCGAAAGCAAGCAGGTCAGTGCGATAGTTGACAGGGTAAGGCGTGATGCTTGGGTCACTAGGTCTTCTCCAATAGATGCGTAAATTCTACTCCCCCAATGCACGGACGGATACATATCCGATTGCACATGCCTGTTCACCTGTGCTTGCATGATCCATACGTGATTTAGAATGATTTATGATCGAATCAAATATTATTTAAATGGTCACGGAGACTCTACACATGGCACTGATTAACTACATTACCCAAGTCCAGTTCGATTTTGGCGCAATCGCCTGTTTGCAGGCAGAGTGCGAGCGATTCGGGATCAAGCGCCCGCTGATCGTGACCGATGCCGGGGTCCGTGCAGCAGGACTGATTGATCGCGTTCTGGCGCAATTAAAAAATAAGGATGATGTGGGTGTGTATGACCAGACACCTCCCAATCCGCATGAGGCTGCCGTGCGTGACGCCCTTGAAATGTATCGCAGCGGCAAGTTTGACGGTTTGATTGCCGTAGGTGGCGGATCCGCGATGGACCTTGCCAAAGCTGTCGCCGTCATGGCAACGCATCCTGGCACACTGAAAACCTTTGCGGTCGTCGAAGGAGGGGTGGCACGGATCACCTCTGCAACGGCACCGCTGATCGCAATACCGACGACGGCCGGCACCGGCAGTGAGGTGGGACGCGGCGCCATGCTGATTCTTGATGATGGTCGCAAAGTTGGTATCCTGTCACCCTTCATCGTGCCTAAGGTGGCCATTTGTGATCCCGAGCTCACGCTTGATTTGCCCGCAATGCTGACCGCAGCAACGGGAATGGATGCGATCACGCACTGCTTTGAAACCTTCATGTCACCTGCGCTGAATTTCCCTGCTGAAGGCATTGCACTGGATGGTCTCTGGCGTGGCTGGGCGCATATCGAACGCGCGACTCAGACACCCCATGATCGCGAAGCGCGCTTTCATATGATGAGCGCATCGACTCAGGGTGCGATGGCTTTTCAAAAAGGCCTGGGTGCTGTGCACAGTCTGAGCCACGCCCTGGGTGGCATGAATCCACGTCTGCATCACGGCACACTCAACGCCATGTTTTTGCCAGCCGTGATTACGTTCAATCAAAGCGTGGAATCCATGCAGAAAGCCAAAAAGCTTGAGCGTCTGGCGCATACGATCGGGGTTTCGCAGGCCAGCGAAGTAGCGCCTGCGGTCAAAGCGCTGAATCAGCGCCTGGGCCTGCCTTCAGGCCTGGCTGCAATGGGTGTGACCGAAGACATGTTCCCCAAGGCAATTGAGTCTGCCATGCTGGATCATTGTCACCTGACCAATCCACGCATTGCGACAGCCGAAGACTACGCAATGTTGTTGCGTCAGTCGATGTAATTGAACGTTGGTTGAGCGCCGTATGCACAGCCAGCAAGTGAGCTGTGCATACAGGCTGGAACGTTACGCTTTTGTTTCGTGGTTGTAGCGTTCGATGCCTTCGAAAATTTCTTTGTGTGCATCTGCCACACCACCCCAACCCTGAACCTTGACCCACTTGCCTGGCTCAAGGTCTTTGTAGTGTTCAAAAAAGTGCTGAATGGCATTCAGACGCATTGGATTGATATCGGTTGCTTCTTTCCAGTGGTTATAGATGGGCAGGACTTTATCGACAGGGACTGCCAGTAATTTTGCGTCTTCGCCGCCTTCGTCTGACATCTTCAGTACACCCAGTGCACGGCAGCGTACAACTACGCCAGGGATGACAGGAAAGGGTGTGATCACCAACACATCGACTGGATCACCGTCGCCAGCAATGGTTTTAGGAATATAGCCATAGTTGCAGGGGTAGTGCATGGCCGTACCCATAAAGCGATCTACAAACAGAGCACCCGACTCTTTATCGACCTCATACTTGATTGGATCGGCATTCATTGAAATTTCAATAATGACGTTGAAATCTTCGGGTAGATTCTTGCCCGGGCTGACTTTGTCGAGACTCATGTTTGCTCCAGATACTTGAAATGATTGGTGAATACCCTAATCTTAACAAAGAAATAAAAATATCCCTTCTGCCAAATTTGTTCCATACTTAAAGTGCTTGTTTGGTCTTAAAGGCGAATTCCTGTAAGTAAGGCGACAGTTTTGTCTGCTGATACACATGACGCGACAGATACCATGCTGAACTTTCCGATGCAGCTAAAAGTGAATATCAATAAATAAAGAGACAACACTTTAAGGGGTTCAAGAGCATGGGCAACGAAACACTCGGTCTTTACTTCGCCTTAGGTTGCGGAGTTCTCGCAGTCATCTATGGCTTTGTGATGAGGTCCTGGATCCTCAAGCAAAGCACAGGCAATGCCAAAATGATGGAAATCGCGGATGCGATCCAGCAGGGCGCAGCGGCCTACCTTTCACGGCAATACAAAACGATAGGAATCGTAGGCGTGGTGCTCGCGATCCTGATCGCCTTGTTCCTCGATCACACGACAGCATTGGGTTTTGTGCTGGGGGCGGTACTCTCAGGCGCCTGCGGCTTTATTGGCATGAACGTGTCCGTGCGCGCAAACGTACGCACGGCCCAGGCTGCCACGCAAGGGATGAATGAGGCTTTGAACGTCGCGTTCAAGGGTGGCGCTATCACCGGCATGCTGGTGGTGGGCCTGGGCCTGCTCGGCGTAGGCCTGTTCTATATGTATCTGGGTGTGGCAGGCAAAGGGCAGACCATGTCCGCCATTCTGCACCCCTTGATTGGGCTGGCTTTTGGTTCGTCACTCATTTCGATCTTTGCGCGTCTGGGTGGCGGGATTTTTACCAAGGGCGCAGATGTGGGTGCAGATCTCGTTGGTAAAGTTGAAGCAGGTATCCCCGAGGATGATCCGCGTAACCCTGCTGTCATCGCTGATAACGTCGGCGATAACGTTGGTGATTGTGCGGGCATGGCGGCCGATCTGTTTGAGACCTACGCTGTGACGCTGATTGCGACCATGGTGCTGGGTGCGCTGATGATCAAGACCGCAACGGCTGCGGCAGTGATTTATCCACTGGTGCTGGGTGGCATTTCAATCATTGCCTCGATTATCGGATGTTCATTTGTGAAAGCCACTCCTGGCATGAAAAACGTCATGCCGGCACTCTATAAAGGACTGATTGTTGCAGGATTGATTTCCTGTGTAGCCTTTTATTTTGCAACAAACTGGATCATTCCCGACAACGTCCTGGCAGATGTGGGTTTCAGTACCGGCGGCAAGATGCGATTATTTGGCGCAACGGTTGTGGGACTGTTACTCACTGCGCTCCTGGTCTGGATCACAGAGTATTACACCGGGACAGATTACGCGCCTGTTAAACATATTGCCCAGGCTTCTAGTCAGGGCCATGGTACGAACATCATTGCAGGCCTGGGTGTGTCGATGAAGTCCACTGCATGGCCTGTGCTATGCGTGTGTGCGGCCATTTATTCTGCCTTCTGGCTGGGTGGAATATACGGTATCGCGATTGCAGCAACATCAATGTTGTCGATGGCAGGGATTGTGGTCGCACTCGATGCCTATGGTCCGATCACGGATAACGCGGGTGGCATTGCTGAAATGGCGGGCATGCCTGAGTCCGTTCGCAATATTACTGACCCTCTGGATGCCGTGGGAAATACGACTAAGGCTGTTACCAAAGGTTATGCGATCGGTTCCGCGGGTCTGGCTGCATTAGTCTTGTTTGCAGACTACACCCATGAGCTAGCGTCCAAGGGTTTAAAGGTGACTTTCGACTTGTCCGATCATATGGTTATCATTGGTTTGTTTATTGGCGGTCTGATCCCTTACTTGTTTGGAGCGATGGCAATGGAGGCGGTGGGTCGCTGTGCCGGAGCCGTTGTCGAAGAGGTGCGTCGTCAGTTCCGGGAGATTCCGGGAATCATGGATGGCACAGGTAAGCCAGAATACGATAAGGCTGTCGATATGCTGACGACTGCTGCAATTAAGGAAATGATCATCCCTTCCCTGTTGCCGGTGATCGTACCCGTTGCCGTGGGCTTACTGCTCGGCCCAAAAGCCTTGGGTGGCTTGTTGATGGGGACGATTGTTACGGGTTTATTTGTGGCAATTTCTATGTGTACCGGTGGTGGTGCATGGGATAATGCCAAAAAATATATTGAGGAAGGTCATTACGGCGGGAAGGGCTCAGATGCCCACAAGGCGGCAGTAACGGGCGATACCGTAGGAGATCCCTACAAAGATACTGCAGGGCCTGCTGTGAACCCGCTGATCAAGATTATCAACATTGTTGCCCTGTTGATTGTCCCCTTAATGGTGAGGCTCGCGAACTCATGATGTATTTCTAACTGAATAGGCGAAGTTGTGAATCCTGATCGTGCTCCCGACCACATGTCCGCAGACAAGTATCCAGCCATATTGCGGTATGTGCACTGGCTGGTATTGCTTGCGGTCGTGCTGGCCGTAGCAGCGATTCAGGTTCAGGATCTGTTTCCCAGAGGCAGTACAGGCAGGCTGTTTATGCGAAGCAGCCATTACGCTGCAGGCGTCGCGGTACTGGTGCTGATGACCCTGCGCGTTTTTTTGCGTGCATGGTTGCCTGCCACCGCTCCGGTTCCGGGGGCCGCCTGGATGCAACGCTCGGCACAGCTGACGCATCTGGTTTTGTATATTTTGATGCTCGCGATGCCTGTTCTCGGGATCGCGACCGTCTTGTATGCTGGTAAGCCCATTGCCTTTTACGGATTAGACCTGTACTCGCCCCTCCAGGAAAATCAACCGCTCTCACGGTTGCTTAAAGAGATACACGAGACCGGAGCGACTTTTGTCTATATCGCGGTGGGCTTGCACGCTGTTGCTGCACTCTGGCATCAGTTTGTAGTGCGGGATCATATTTTCAGGCGAGTGCTTTAATTCAAGAAATACCTCGAACCGGATACGGTCTGACTACCTGCAAACAAAGCATCCAAGCCATTTTCCAGTTCGATTTTGCAACGCGTAAATGTTGATTTACAATACGTGCTGTCTGAAAAGACATCGCCCTCTTAGCACAGTGGTAGTGCAGCGGTTTTGTAAACCGAAGGTCGGCAGTTCAAATCTGTCAGAGGGCACCAGAATCAATAAAAAAGCCTGCAGCGATGCAGGCTTTTTTACGTCTGTTCAGAACATTTTATTTATTTGACGATTGTAAGTTTCGGCCGTTTTGGATCAGGTTCTGTTGGCTGCAGGGGTGTTTCAGAGGCTGAGGAGGCCGTAGGCTTGATGGGTGCCGGTTTTGGGACCCCACCTGCAAAGTCTGAGGTAGAGATGTTTTGCGCATCTCCTGCTTCGACTTCAAAACCCATTCCGGCACCTGTTTCGCGTGCATAGACTGCAGTCACTGCTCCCACTGGCACATAAATGTTTTCAGTCACGCCGCTAAAGCGCGCCTGAAACTCAATGACATCATTGCCAATCACCAGCCTGTTGGTTGCAAGCGAGCCGATATTCAGTGTGATCTGACCGTCTCGGATATGCGCGTGCGGCACCATGGTATTTGCGTCGACTTTCACCACGATATGAGGGGTGTAGCCATTGTCCGTACACCATTCGTGCAAAGCACGAATCATGTACGGTTTGGTGGATGTTTCAGCCATATTGATACCGTGACTCGGAGTGGTGATCTAAAAATTAACGACGCATGACTTTTTCTGAGGGGGTCAGTGCTTCGATATAGGCGGGGCGTGAAAAAATACGCTCGCCATATTTTTGAATCGGGGCTGCTGTCTTGGGCAATTCAATGCCGTAGTGATCCAGACGCCAGAGTAATGGTGCCATGGCAACATCAAGCATCGAGAACTCTTCGCCGAGCATGTATTTGTTTTTCAGCAACAACGGTGCCAGTTGTGACAGGCGATCGCGCACTGCGGCACGAGCGACGTCCAGACGCTTCTGGTCATTGCGTGCAGAGCGATCTTCGAGCGCAGCAACGTGCACGAACAGTTCTTTTTCAAAGTTATACAAGAACAGACGTGTGCGTGCACGCATCACTGGATCAGCTGGCATCAGTTGTGGGTGAGGAAAGCGCTCATCAATGTATTCGTTGATGATATTTGACTCATACAGAATCAGATCTCTTTCCACCAGAATTGGCACCTGGCCATAAGGATTCATGACTGCAATGTCTTCTGGCTTGTTAAACAGGTCGATATCGCGGATTTCGAAATCCATACCTTTTTCAAACAGCACAAAACGACAGCGATGCGAGAATGGGCAGGTGGTGCCAGAGTAGAGGACCATCATGATGGATTTCCGTCCTAAAAATTAACGCGAATAAAAGCGAAAGGCCAGCGCCGGCATATTGCAGGCGCTGGCCCATAGAAAGTGCTTATCTGACCAACTTCCAGTAGGAAGCGTTCAAACGCCAGGCCACTAAAAAGAAGAGACCCAGAAATAGCATGACCCAGACGCCAATCTGCTTGCGTGTCTGTGCCATGGGCTCTGACATCCATGTCATGAATGCCGTGACATCGGCAGCATCACTGTCATAGGCGGCTGAGCGCGCTGCATCGACGGCTTTGAACTGATAGTCCGTTGTTGCATGGCCATGATAGTTTTCAAGGGGTTCGGTTTTGACTGTCATAAAGCCCATCGGGTCGTATGAAGTTGTGACACGTTCCCAGGCAGCATGACCTGCTTTTGCACCAGGCGCTTCGTGTTCATGCACAACAACCGAGGTCATCGTGCGTGGACCCTGACGCTCCCACATCACATGCGGCATCCCTGCATTCGGAAACGCAAGGTTGTTCCAGCCGGTTAGCTTTGTTGTGTCGCGGTAGAACGTGCGCAGATAGGTGTAGATATAGTCAGCACCGGTCACGCTTGCGCTTTGTGCCTTGGCACGTGCGATAACAGACAGATCGGGTGGCGGTACGCCAAACCAGGCTTTGCCGTCCTTGACAGAGACGGAGCCCTTCATCAGATCACCGACTTTGTCGCCAGTGAAGAGCAGACTTTCCTTGATTTGGTCATCTGTCAGACCAATGTCTTTAAGCTTGTTGTAGCGCATCGATGTTGCGCCATGACAGTTCAGACAGTAATTGACAAACAGCTTTGCACCATTCTGCAGTGAAGCCAGGTTGGTGGCGCGGTCGGGTGCCTTGTCGAGGGTGTACCCGCCACCTGCAGCGCCAGCTGCAGTGCAGGTGATCATCAGGGCAAGAGCACAAAGCAGCTTCTTGATCATGGTCATTCCGTAAATAAAGTTTAAGCTCAATGGGCGTGGAACGTAACGCGGTCAGGGACCGCTTTGAACGTACCGAGACGGCTCCACACCGGCATCAGGAAAAAGAAGCCCAGATATATGAGCGTGCCAATTTGCGAGATGAGGTTAAAGATGTCTGTTGGCGCCTGGGTACCGAGGTAACCCAGCACGATAAAGTTCACAAAGAAAATACCGTAAAGCGCTTTGTGCCAGCCTGGACGATAGCGAATCGACTTGACCGGGCTGTAATCGAGCCAGGGCAGAAAGAACAGGAGGACAACTGCACCGCCCATCGCAACGACACCCCAGAACTTGGCATCAATGCCACGCAGCAGCACCGCAACAACAAGCAGGATCACTGGAACAATCAGCTTGACCAGGCCTTTGTGGCGCAGGAACATTACGATTGCAGCCAGCACGGCAGCGCCGCACAGCACCCAGGTAAAGTCGTCGGTCGTGGCACGCAGCATTGAGTAGAACGGTGTGAAATACCAGACCGGAGCAATGTGCAGTGGGGTGACCAGCGGATTGGCCGGGATGAAGTTATTGAATTCCAGGAAATAACCACCCATTTCAGGTGCGAAGAAAATAATCGCCATGAAAATGATCAGAAAACCTGCCACGCCCAGAATGTCATGCACGGTGTAGAACGGATGGAAAGGGATGCCATCAAGCGGACGACCGTACTTGTCTTTCTTGGACTTGATCTCAATGCCATCGGGATTGTTCGAGCCAACTTCGTGCAATGCCACGAGGTGGGCAGCAACCAGACCGATCAGAACCAGAGGAATCGCAATGACGTGGAATGCAAAAAAGCGGTTCAGCGTTGCGTCGGACACCACATAGTCGCCACGAATCCAGATGGACAGCTCAGGGCCGATAAATGGGATAGCTGAGAACAGGTTCACGATGACCTGGGCACCCCAGAAGGACATCTGTCCCCAGGGCAGAAGGTAACCGAAGAAGGCTTCACCCATCAGACAGAGGAAAATGCCAACGCCAAAGATCCAGACCAGCTCACGTGGTTTACGGTATGAGCCGTAAATCAGCGCACGTGTCATATGCAGATAGACGACCACAAAAAACATGGAAGCGCCTGTCGAGTGCATATATCGGATAAACCAGCCGCCCGGTACTTCGCGCATGATGTATTCGACGGATTGAAAGGCTTGCATTGCATCAGGTTTGTAGTGCATGACCAGGAAAATGCCGGTCACAATCTGAAGCACCAGTACTAGTGTGGCGAGTGAGCCAAAAAAATACCAGAAGTTAAAGTTCTTAGGCGCGTAATATTCAGTTACATGCGCTTTCAGGGTAGACGTCAGCGGAAAGCGGCTGTCTATCCAGCCAAGCAATCCGGTCGTTTCGACGGTTTTTTCGCCAGCCATGAAATGGCTCCTTGTTTAGTATCGCGTTGTACGGGTGCAGATCAAAGGCCAATCAGGCCTTATTGTTCTCATCAACCCCGACAATAATGCGGGTGTCGCTCAGGTATTGGTATGGCGGGACTTCGAGATTGTCAGGCGCAGGTTTATTTTTAAACACGCGCCCGGCCATATCAAAGGTTGAACCATGGCAGGGGCACAGAAAACCGCCTTCCCAATTGGAAGGCAGGCTAGGCTGGGGACCTGTTGCAAACTTGGGCGTAGGCGAGCAACCCAGATGGGTGCAAATGCCAACGGCCACGAACAGCTCGGGCTTGCGCGAGCGCCATTCGTTCTTGGCGTAAATGGGGGTGTAACCAGGGCGGTTGGAATTCGGATCGGCCACCTCGGAGTCTGTCTGCTTGAGTGACTCAAGCTGCTCTTTGGTCCGGCGGATCAGCCAGACAGGCTTGCCGCGCCATTCGATGGTGCGCATCTCGCCCGGGGCGAGTGAGCTGACATCGACTTCTACTGGTGCACCAGCAGCACGTGCGCGCTCAGATGGCGCGAATGTACTGACAAAAGGAACTGCTGCAGCGACACCCGCAACGCCACCCATGGCACAGGTCGTGCCAATCCAGAAACGGCGCGAGGGGTCGGACGGTAGCGTCGGGGGAACCGCGCCTTCGTCGTCATGCACAATCGAATCCTGACTCATCTTGCTATCCTTGTTATTGCCCCGGCAGTGATATGCCTGGCTGCATTGCTTTTTTGTACTACTTTCTGATGATTGTTACGGTTTCCGTAACCCCGTATTATAGCGCTAGCCGGCTACCAACTTCAAAGGGGAAATCAAAATGGGTCAGAGAAAGGGTATTTTTAAGGAATTTCAGGAATTTGCGGTACGTGGAAACGTCGTTGATCTTGCCGTGGGCGTGATTGTCGGGGCAGCATTTGGCAAAATCGTCGAGTCGCTGGTCAAGGATATCGTGATGCCCGTCGTGAACTTTCTCGTGGGTGGTTCGGTAGATTTCACCAATAAACTGCTCGTCCTGACCCGTCCTGCCAATTACTCAGGTCCTGAAAATTATGCTGAACTGACCAAAGCGGGCGCGACCGTCTTTGCCTGGGGAAATTTTTTGACCATCACCATCAACTTTGTATTGCTGGCGTTTATCATTTTCGGGATGGTCAAGCTGATTAACACTGCGCGTGCAAAGATCGAGTCAGAAAAGCAGGCTCCCCCCATTCCAGAGGACATTGCCTTATTGCGTGAAATCCGGGATTTGCTTAAAAAGTAAACAAGCCTGGCGCCTGTATCAGATCCGGATCTGGGCGCTGCAGTTTCAAACTGGGTTGTCGATGTCAGCAAAGTCAACCCGCACGCCAAAAGTTTCAGTGATCGCACGCCCTAGAGCCTGCACGCCATAACGCTCAGTTGCATGGTGTCCGGCACTGATGAGTCCTACGCCAGCCTCCCGGGCCAGATGCACGGTTGGTTCTGCAATTTCGCCGGTAATAAAGCACTGTGTCCCGGCATCAATTGCATCGATGAGCATGTTATGAGCGGCGCCCGTACACCATGCAACTCGTTGCACCTGTAAAGTGGGTGCGCCAATCGTCAGGGGAACCCTGCCCAGGCGGTCTTCAACGCGTCTGGCAATCTGGCCTAGCGTGTCGATGCCTGGCATGGTGCCAAGCCAGACCAGACCTCCAGGTCCAGTGGTGTTAGGTATTCTGACGTTGACCTGGTCTTGGCCGGGACCTTGTCTGTACTCGGGAATCAGCCCGAGGATGTTCGCGAGTTGTGCGTTATTGCCCAGCTCTGGATGAGCATCGAGTGGCAGGTGGTAGGCCAGCAAGTTGATGTTGTGGGCGAGTAACCGTGCAAGCCTGTTTTTCCGGGTGCCGCGCACCCGTGGATCTTCGCCTTTCCAGAACCAGCCGTGGTGAACAAGCAGGGTATCCGCACCAGCTTCAATGGCACGTTCGATCAACGCCTGGCTGGCGGTTACGCCGGCGAGAATGTGCCTGATGCCGGGGGTGCCTTCAACTTGGAGCCCGTTCGGGCAATAATCACTGAATGAGGCGGTATTGAGCGTCGAGTCGATCCAGTCGCACAATTCGCGAGTTGAGACAGTTTTCATATTTTTCCGGTTGCATGATGCGTAGAATCTGGTTGCTGTTTGCCCAAACTGTAACGGTTTGTCTGGCGATTTTATTCGTCGTGGTGACTTTGCGCCCTGAATGGTTGCGCAGGCCTGGCCCAACAATAGCTGCCATACCTGGAGGCGGGCAACCGTCGAGCTCATATGCCGATGCTGTTGCAGTGGCTGCACCCGCTGTGGTGAACGTGTTCACGACTAAAACAATTGTCACCCCAAGGTTGATCTTGCCCCCCGACCCTGTGCTCAAGCGTTTCTTTGAACGCATGCCAGGTTTTAATGAGCAGCGACAAACAACGAGTCTTGGGTCGGGTGTCATGGTGTCTGCACAGGGTCACATTCTGACCAATTTGCATGTCATTGATGGTGCGGATGAAATTCTGGTTGCCTTAAACGATGGGCGCCAGGCGTCCGCCAAAGTGGTCGGTGTCGATGCAGATACTGATCTGGCTGTTTTACAGATTAAGCTTGATCGCGTGCCGGTGTTGGCTTTCGCGACTGATGACTCTTCGAGAATAGGCGATGTTGTTCTGGCAATTGGCAACCCTTTCGGCGTAGGCCAAACCATCACCATGGGTATTATTTCGGCCCTGGCACGGGGCGGCTTAGGGATCAATACTTACGAAAATTATATCCAGACGGATGCGGCAATTAATCCGGGGAATTCTGGTGGGGCACTGATTGATACGCGGGGACGCCTGGTCGGAATCAATACTGCAATTTATTCAAAAACGGGTGGCTCCCTGGGGATCGGGTTTGCAGTCCCCGCGAGCGCGGCACAGCAGGTATTTGACGAGATTGTGAAGCAAGGCTATGTAAAGCGTGGCTGGCTAGGCATTGAGCCTCAGGATATGACTGCGGATCTGGCGCGTGCCTTCAAACTCGATTCTCCAACAGGCGTCATCATTGCGGGGATATTGCGCGACGGGCCTGCGGCGAGGGGAGGACTCAGGGTTGGTGATATCGTTCAGACGATTGATGGCAGCCCCGTTGAAAACACTACGCGCCTGATGACACGCATTGCATCCAAAATGCCTGGCGTACAGATTGAACTGGGCATATTCAGAAATAACCAGAGACAAAAGATCAGTCTGATCGTGTCTGAAAGACCGGTTCGCCCCAAATAATAAAGACGTGCCCTCGCGCACAACGTGAGCAAGGGCACGTCTTGCCAGCAGATTAATACGCGGCTGCGGTTTCTTGTGTTTTGACAGGTGCGGATGCAGGAGTGTGAGGATTGGCTGCGAGAGTTGCCTCCGCATGCATCGCCAGATTATGGCGAGCAGCTGGGCTCAAGAGATAAAAAATTTCTTGCAGCCTTGCCTGTTCTTCGTCCTCTGTATAAAACCAGCTGACGGGCATTTGCAGAATTTCCGCAACCCGGCACATTAACTGATAATCAGGTGAGTGTTTGCCGCGTTCGTATTGATTCATTCTGGCGCTGGCGGACATGGGGTCAATGCCAGAGAGTTTGCCGAGTTTTTCTTGTGACAATCCGGCGCGAAGACGGGCTTGTTTAAGACGATGAGCGAGCACGATAGTCCCTTTAAGTGCTGATCACCAAACCATATTGGTGATCATTCACAGCGATTCAGTTTCAATAACCTGCCAGGCATATTTTGAAATGATTCCACTGCTTTAATCACATCAAAAGATATACTCTAAATTAAGCTTCAACAAGCTATTTTTTGTAATAAACGTGCTTTTACCGCTCAATTTACTGGCAAAAGCTTGCAACGCAGTCTAATTTGCATTATCTGAGCATTATTTGCAAAATGGCAATACCTAATATTAGGTATTGGAGCGGCTATTTATTATCCTGGGCAGCATCCGTTTCTTCGTCTTTTGCACGCGGTTTAATACCCCTGGCAACAAGCAGCCCAACTTCGTAGAGCACGCAAATCGGAACCGCCAGCATGAATTGGCTGACGACGTCAGGAGGCGTCACGACAGCAGCAATGATGAAGGCACCCACCACGACATATCCGCGCGCATCTTTAAGTTTTTGAACCGTCACCACGCCCATACGGACAAGCAATACAACTGCGACTGGAACCTCAAATGTGAGACCAAATGCCAGAAACATTGTCATGACAAAGCTCAGATAGGCTTCGATATCTGGCGCAGGCGTGATCGACTTGGGTGCGAAAGAGGCGATAAAGCTAAAAACGGTCTTAAATACAACAAAATAACAAAATGCCATGCCCGAGATAAACAGTAACGAGCTCGAAACAATCAGTGGCAGAGCGAGTCGTTGTTCGTGGCGATAGAGCCCTGGAGCCACAAACGCCCAGGCCTGATACAGGACCACTGGCAAAGCCACGATAAAGGCGGCCATCATGGTGACTTTGACTGGCACCATAAACGGAGTAATTACGCCTGTCGCAATCATGCGTGTGCCATCAGGCAAAGAGGCCAGCATCGGAGCCGCAAGCAAGTCATAAATGACCGATGCACCAGGATAGGTGAACAGAACAACAAACACCACGACAACTGCGACAACGGCATACAGTACGCGGGTCCTGAGTTCGATCAGGTGGGACATGAACGTTTCGCTAACTTCTGCTTGCTCTTGAGTGCTCACGTATTGGATCCGGGCGTAGGTGGATTGGCAGTAATGGTTTTGTAGGGTACGACAGCAGAGATGGTCTTGTAAGGGACCACACACGACGAGTCTGTACCGACAGATATATAGGGTGCCACCGCATGATAAGGGGTGGCCGCATCGGCCTGAGCCAGCGCTGATGGCGAGTCGTTTAGCGTGACTGAGGCGCTCAGGGGGTCACCAGGTCCGTTCAGACCCGCAAGCGCATCTTGCTGAATGCCCTCGATCGGATTGCGGATGGAGGCTTCGGTGTTCTGAAGTGATGACTGGACCGATCGGGCTGCATCCTCCATCTGACCCTTCAGGTCACGCAAACCATCGAGCTCCACTTCACGTTTGATATCAGTTTTGACGTCATTGACGTAGCGCTGGGCCCGTCCGACCAGATGCCCGACTGTTCGCGCGACTTTGGGCAGACGTTCAGGGCCAATTACAACAAGGGCAACAACACCAACCACAAGCAGTTCAGTAAAGCTTACGTCAAGCATAGCGTTCAGGTTGCCAAAAAAGCGCGGCCAGACGAGCAGTGGCCGATAAAATTAGTGGGTGCTGGATTTTTCTTTAGCCTGCACATCGATTGTGTCACCGGATGCTACACGCTGGGTGGGGCTTGCTTCAGCAGCAGGATCACCTTCTTTTGCATTGGGATCCTTCATGCCTTCTTTGAAACCTTTAACGGCACCACCAAGGTCTGAACCAATGTTGCGAATTTTTTTTGTGCCAAAAATCAAAGCAACAATGACCAGAACAATTAACCAATGCCAGATACTGAAACTGCCCATGACGGTTCTCCGAATTAGGCGATGGTGACTTGCTGGCCCTTCCAGGGTCGCTTGCCACCAATAATGTGAAAGTGTAGGTGAAGCACTTCTTGCCCGCCCTCAATGCCAGAATTGGCCATGAGGCGAAAGCCACCATCAGGCCCGGCGTTGCATCCATTTTCGAGTGCAATTTTGGGTGCCTGAGCCATCATTCTACCTAACCAAACGCTATCTTCGTCAGTTATATCTTGCATCGACACAATATGTTGTCTGGGGATCATTAATAAATGAACAGGAGCGGCTGGATTGATGTCGTGAAAAACGATGCAATCATCGTCTTTGTAGACAATACGCGCAGGGATTTCACCTCGGGCAATTTTGCAAAACAGACAGTTTTCGCTCATTTTCGACTCGCTTTTTCATCCAGGCCTGAAACGCCTTCGCGTCGGGCAAGTTCTGTTAATACCTGTTCTGGTCTGAGACCGTGTTCGGTCAGCACAACCAGGCAGTGAAACCAAAGGTCTGCCATTTCAGACACGATCTTATCGGATTGTTTGTCCTTGACCGCCATGACAAGTTCGGTTGCTTCTTCGCCGATTTTTTTGAGCGCTGCATCCGGTCCTTTGGAAAAGAGTTTAGCGACGTAGGAAGTAGCCGGGTCTCCTCCCTGACTGGGCAGGCGAGTGTGGAGCAGATCAGCCAGTCGTGCAAGCACGACATCTGAAGGAACATCTGGAAGGGCGCTTAAGTGGGTCATGTGCCAGTTGATTATTTATAGATCAGTTCGGGGTCTTTGAGTACCGGGTCGACCGATACCCACTTAGAATTCAGTTCTGTCGTTTCAAGACGGCGATAGAAACAACTTGCGCGGCCCGTGTGACAAGCAATCCCTCCCAGCTGTTCAACCTTCATCAGGATGACATCGCTGTCGCAATCCAGCCTGAGCTCAAGCAGCCGTTGGACGTGGCCGGATTCTTCGCCTTTGCGCCAGAGACGCTTGCGTGAGCGTGAAAAGTACACAGCCCGTCCGGTCAGGGCTGTTTCGGCCAGCGATTCGGCATTCATCCAGGCAACCATCAGGATCTGGCCAGACTGGGCATCCTGGGCGATTGCCGGAATCAAACCTTGCGCATCAAATTTCACTTCGGTGAGCCAGTCTGGAGGAACAACGGTCTGTATCTTGTCGTTCATCTCAGTACCTTCTTACGGGGATGCCCTGGCTGGCCATGAATTCCTTAGCCTGACCGATGGTGTATTCGCCATAATGAAAAATACTCGCTGCCAGCACTGCACTGGCTCCGCCCAGGGTGACGCCGTCTGCCAGGTGTTGCAGATTACCAACGCCTCCAGAGGCGATCACAGGAACGGGCACTGCATCGGACACACGGCGCGTGAGCTCAAGGTCAAAGCCTGATTTTGTGCCGTCACGATCCATGCTGGTCAACAGGATTTCTCCTGCCCCATAGCGGGCCATCTGTTCCGCCCAGGCCACCACGTCGATACCGGTGGCCTTTCGCCCGCCGTGCGTAAAAACTTCCCACCGCGGATTGTTTGGATCTGAATCGACACGGCGCGCATCGATCGCAACGACGATGCACTGAGAGCCGTGATAATCAGAGGCCGCACGCACGAGCTCTGGATCACTCACTGCTGCACTATTCATCGAGACTTTGTCTGCACCTGCGTTTAGCAGACGCTGAATGTCACTGACCTGCCGCACCCCCCCGCCGACGGTAAGGGGTATAAAAACCTGTGAGGCAACTTCTTCGATGATAGGCAGAATCAGATCGCGGCCATCACTTGTCGCAGTAATGTCCAGGAAGGTCAGTTCGTCCGCACCTTGCTCGTTATATCTGCGTGCAATTTCGACCGGATCACCAGCATCGACAAGCTGGACAAAATTGACGCCCTTGACTACGCGTCCTGCCGTCACATCCAGGCAGGGAATAATGCGACGGGTGAGTCCGCTGAGGGGCGATGGCGCCGGTATACGACTCATGGGGCCAGGTCATCAGCAAGCTGTTGAGCCTGCGCAAAATCGAGTGTACCTTCGTAAATGCTGCGCCCGAGAATGGCACCTTCGATGCCTTCGTCTTCAACAGCACAGAGAGCCTCAATATCCTTCAGATCGGTGACGCCGCCCGAGGCGATCACTGGAATGCGGACGTGCTGCGCGAGACGCACGGTGGCTTCGATATTCACACCTGACAGCATGCCGTCTCGACCGATGTCGGTGTAGATAATAGATTCGCAGCCATAGTCTTCGAATTTTTTAGCCAGATCTGTCACATCGTGTTTGGTCAGCTTGCTCCAGCCATCGGTTGCAACTTTGCCATCGCGTGCATCCAGACCTACGATGATGTTGCCAGGGAACGCACCACATGCATCATGCAGAAAGCCCGGATCTTTCACCGCGGCCGTTCCGATGATGACATAGGAAATGCCAAAATTCAGATAGCGTTCAATCGTGTCGAGGTCGCGAATGCCACCGCCAATCTGCACGGGGATATCCTCGCCCATTGCAGCGACGATTGCTTTAATGAGCGCTTCGTTTTTAGGTTTGCCTGCAACAGCACCGTTGAGGTCGACCAGATGCAGTCTGCGTGCGCCCTGTTCGAGCCATTGTCTGGCCACGGCGGTCGGATCTTCGGAGAAGATCGTCGCGTCGTCGAGGTCGCCTTGACGCAGTCTGACACAGCGTCCGTCTTTTAAATCAATAGCGGGGATCAGCAGCATGTCGTTTGTGATCAGTATTAAGGGCTCGGACTCAGCCTGCACAGGGCAGGATGACGATGCCTGGTTGAGTTAAGGTTTCCAGTCTACAAAATTTCGGTAGAGACGCAAACCTGGTTCGGCGCTTTTCTCTGGATGAAACTGTACCGCAAAGATATTTTCTGAGGCAACTGCGCACGTAAAAGGTAGGCCGTAATCGCTCATGCCTACTGTGAGCGATGGATCTGCAGGCACAGCATAGTAGCTGTGCACAAAGTAAAAAGGAGTGCTGTCCGGGATGCCCGCCCATAGTGGATGCTCACGTACCTGGCGCACCGGGTTCCAGCCCATGTGGGGGACTTTAAGTACCTCTGAGCCGTCAGGGCGTGCTGCTGCATTGTTCAGCGTTGCAAAAGCGGGTCCCTGGAATCGCTCCACATGGCCTTTGAATACACCAAGGCATGTGGTGTTGCCTTCCTGGCTGCTTTCAAACAGCATCTGTTCGCCCACGCATACGCCTAGCAGCGGCTTGTTGTGTGCGGCGCGCAGCACTGCCTGGCGCAGGCCGGCCTCGTCAAGCGTGCGAATGCAGTCAGCCATCGCACCCTGACCGGGAAATACCACACGATCAGCTGCGTCAATTTCAGAGGCGAGTTTGCATAGACGGATATCGGCTTCGGGAGCAGCATGCCTGAGCGCGCGTTCAACCGAGTGATAGTTGCCCATACCGTAATCGACGATGGCAATGGTAGTCATGGATCAGAGTACGCCTTTGGTTGAGGGCACAATGCCCGCACTGCGCGGGTCGAGCTCAAGGGCCATGCGCAGCGCACGGCCGCAAGCTTTGAAAATAGTTTCGCACTGGTGGTGCGCATTGACCCCGCGCAAGTTATCAATATGCATGGTCATCAGCGCATGGTTGACCAGCCCCTGGAAAAATTCAATGGTCAGGTCGACATCAAAATCGCCTACTCGCGCACGCGTAAATGGTACGTGGAATTCCAGACCTGGACGACCTGAAAAATCGATCACGACACGTGACAAAGCTTCGTCGAGTGGCACATAGGCATGACCATAGCGGCGAATTCCGGACTTGTCGCCAACTGCTTTGGCAATGGCCTGGCCGATTGTGATGCCAACATCTTCAACGGTGTGGTGCGCATCGATATGCAGATCGCCTTCGGCATGCACCTCAAGATCAATCAGTCCGTGACGGGCAATCTGGTCCAGCATGTGGTCCAGAAAGGGAACGCCCGTATTGAGCTTCTGGCGGCCAGTGCCATCCAGATTGATCGCGACGCGGATACGCGTCTCGTTGGTGTTGCGGGTAATCTCAGCGGTACGCATGTCATGCACTCAGTCTGTCGTGATGTAGATATTGTATGGTGGTCTGAGCTATTTGCTCAGGCTTTAATGGGTCCGTAAAGCGATCGTGGTCGTTTTAGCTCTGATCAAGCCTGAAGGAAGCGCTGGCGGCGTGCGCTTGGAGACCTTCACCTTTTGCGAGTTCGGCGGCCACCTTGCCTAATGTCTGGGCCCCGGCCTGTGAGACATGAATCAGGCTCGATCTTTTCTGGAAGTCATAGACCCCGAGTGGTGAAGAAAATCGTGCTGTGCGTGATGTAGGCAGGACATGGTTCGGACCCGCACAATAATCCCCAAGGGACTCAGAGCTGTGTTGCCCCAGGAAAATGGCACCGGCGTGGCGAATATGCGCAAGCCAGGACTCAGGTGTTTCGGTAGAGATCTCAAGGTGTTCGGGGGCGATGCGGTTACTGATTTCGCAAGCTTGAGCAAGGTCGCGCACCAGAATCAGTGCGCCACGATCATGCAGACTCTTTGCGATGATTTGCGCGCGCGGCATGCTGGGCAGCAACTTTTGAATCGATTGCTGGACCTGGTCCAGATAGGCGGCATCCGGGCACAGCAGAATTGCCTGTGCAAGTTCGTCGTGCTCTGCCTGCGAAAATAAATCCATCGCAATCCAGTCCGCAGGCGTCTTGCCATCGCAGATGATCAGGATTTCACTGGGACCTGCAATCATGTCTATGCCAACGGTGCCGAATACACGGCGTTTTGCCGCTGCGACATAGGCGTTGCCCGGACCTACGATCTTGTCGACGGCGGGAATGGTGGCCGTACCGTATGCGAGCGCACCCACTGCCTGGGCGCCACCAATCGCAAAAGCCCGATCAACGCCTGCGATGGCCGCTGCAGCCAGCACCATCTGGTTGCGCAAGCCTCCAGGCGTGGGGGTCACCATGATGACTTCGGCAACGCCGGCAACCTTGGCAGGAATGGCGTTCATCAGCACGGAGGAAGGGTAAGCGGCTTTGCCACCCGGCACATAGAGGCCCACCCGATCGAGCGGGGTGATCTGCTGGCCAAGACGGGTGCCATCTGGCTCGACGTAGGACCAGCTTTCCTGACGCTGGTGGACGTGATAACTGCGCACGCGTTCAGCTGCTGTTTCGAGCGCTTCGCGTTGTGCAGCAGGTAGTCCGGCCAGCGCCGTCAGCCATTCGGAGCGGGGGATTTCGAGTGCGGCCACACTTGCTAGTTCAACCCTGTCGAACTGCTGCGTGTAACGCAGCAGTGCAGCATCGCCTTGCGTACGCACGTCATGAAGAATTCGCGCACAGGCGGCTTCGATGGCTTCGTCCTGCTCTGCATCAACCTTGAGCAGCGCAGTCAGTTTGTGATCAAACTCCAGATCACTGGAGTCCAGGCGGGACAGGATAGTCATAGTGAGTATTTCCCTCTCAGATGAGGGCAAAAATATGCGGGATGGGCCTAATCATGCCACAGCCGGACGGCTGGCACGTTCAAACGCATCCAGAATGGGTTGCAATTCAGCCTGCCGGGTCTTGAGCGCCGCGCGATTCACCACCAGGCGCGAAGAAATCGGCATGATGTCCTCCACAGCAACCAGGTCGTTTGCCTTCAGTGTATTGCCGGTCGAGACCAGATCGACGATTGCATCGGCCAGACCTACCAAGGGCGCCAGCTCCATCGAGCCATAGAGCTTGATCAGGTCGACATAAACGCCTTTGGCTGCAAA
>CANCOC010000052.1 GCA_947379755.1 Alcaligenaceae bacterium
AAGCAATTTCCGGATGGCATTCCTGCATTTGGAGCAGACGCGCTGCGATTCACCATGTCAGCCTACGCCACACTTGGTCGCAACATCAATTTTGATTTGAAACGCTGCGAAGGCTATCGCAATTTTTGCAATAAGCTCTGGAACGCCACGCGCTTTGTCATGATGAACACCGAAGGTCAAGACCTGGCCGAGGTCGACGCATCGGCGCTGAGCTTTGTAGACAAATGGATCATCAGCGAGCTGCAACAACTTGAGCTTGATGTTGCGAAAGGCTTTGCAGACTATCGTTTCGACAATATTGCAAATGCGCTGTATCACTTTGTCTGGGATGAGTATTGCGACTGGTACCTCGAACTTGCAAAGGTACAGATCCAGCACGGCACGCCCGAACAGCAGCGTGCCACGCGTCGCACGCTGATTCGCGTGCTAGAAGTCGTGCTGCGTCTGCTGCACCCAATCGTGCCGTTCATCACCGAAGAGCTCTGGCAAAAAGTCTCGCTGATCGCAGGCAAACGCACGGCTGACCAGCAGGCCAGCATTTCAGTTCAACCGTATCCTGTTGCAAATCCCGCAGCAATTAACCTTGCCGCCTGCACGCAAGTCAATCTGCTCAAGGGCCAGGTCGAAGCTGTCCGCGCCCTGCGCGGTGAGATGAATCTTTCACCGGCCGTGCGAGCGCCGCTCTATGCGCAGGGTCCTCAGGAGATGCTCCAGCTGCACGCTCCATATTTGGCTGCGCTGGCCAAACTTGCTTCAGTGGAAGTCGTATCAACATTGATTGAAGACGGCTCACCCGTCCAGATCGTGGGCGATACGCGACTGATGCTCAAGGTTGAAATTGATATCGTTGCCGAGCGCGCGCGGCTGGACAAAGAAATCGCCAGACTCGAAGGCGAGATCAACAAAACTGCCGCCAAACTGTCAAATGAATCGTTTGTCGCCCGCGCGCCTGCGGCGGTCGTTGACCAGGAAAAACTACGCTCCGCGCAGTTTAGCGAAGTGCTGGAAAAAGTGAAGTCACAACGCGCACGACTGGCTTAAAAGCGACATACTCAAACGCTACGGGTTGTAAGACCTGTAGCGTTGCGTGGCAAGAGCTTTGGTACTGCAAGTGGCGATTACTGCAAGTGACGATTTTTTGAATCATTCGGGGATTTTTTGAATCACCCGGAGATTTTAGGGGAGCGAACGAAGATAGCGTTCGTCCGCCTGGGTCAACAAGCCTTTATCACGCGCCTGTTGAATTAAGTCGGGACGATTTTTTGTAGTCATCTGCAGAGATTGCTCTCTGCGCCACCGCTCAATCAAGGCATGATTGCCTGACATCAGAACAGCAGGAACTGCCGTGCCATCAAGCACCTCAGGCCTTGTGTAGTGCGGACTATCCAGCAAACCCGACAAGGAGTCCTGAAAGGAGTCCTGCACGGCCGACTCGCCATGATTCAATGTCCCGGGCAGCAAACGTACGGTCGCATCAATCATTGCAATCGCTGCAATCTCGCCACCAGAAAGCACAAAGTCACCGAGCGACCATTGTTCGTCAACATGTTGATCAATAAAACGCTGATCGATACCCTCATAACGTCCACAGACAAAAATCGCACCCGATGATCTGGATAATCTAGCAGCTGTTGTCTGGTTGAACTGCAGTCCTGTTGGCGACAGCATGACTACTGGAGCATCTTGCAGCTGCTTGCCAGCACGATCGGCACGAATTGCAGAAACAGCCTGTGCTAGTGGATCAGCCATCATGACCATCCCCGGCCCTCCACCGTAAGGGCGGTCGTCTACCGTGCGATGCACATCATGGGTAAATTCGCGTGGATTCCAGGTTTGAAGTGCCCAGATGCCCTGTTTATGGGCGCGACCAGTCACGCCAGCATCGCGGACCACGCTAAACATATCAGGAAATAAAGTGATCGCGTCAATACGCATCATCACCTCTTAGAAGTCGAGAGGCCAGTCGGTATCGATCCGTCGCGCAGCTATATCAACATGCTGGACATGCGCTGCAACAAAAGGGATCAGGACCTCAACTGCCCGGTCCTTGGCATCAAGTATGGCTACCGGCTCTGCAGATGGCGAAGCTTGTTCCATGCGCGTGACACGCAACAGCGCATGCGCACCATTGTCGACCACCTCGGCAACCTGTCCGATCAATGCAGACTGTGCATCCTGGGAGTCATCTGCCTGAGCATCGCCATAGACCATGCAGCCGACCAGATCGATCCAGTAGTATTCCTCGCCTTGTGCAGCAGGGAAATCCTTGCGTGACACATGGACGGTATACCCTTTCATGCTTTCGGCCAGATCGCGATCAGCGATCCCCTCAAGATCTGCGACAACTGTCGAGCCCTGGGGGCGTACCTGTTTGACGGCGTGCGCTTGCATGACGGGCTTCCATGCAGCAGACGCAGTTGTGCCTGCCGCCACTTTTGCACCGAAGTGCGCGGGGGGAGCAGGCGAACATAACCACCATATTGGTGCAGCACGCAGAACTTCTGCCTGGGCAGAATGCGGTTGCACTTTGACCCAGCCGCGTATGCCATAAGCCGAAATGATACGACCAAGTTCGATCAAATCATCAGGCGCTGTAAGTGCGCCGTTAACAGCCATGACTAAGCGACCGAATCAATTAAGCTGCTACAGCAACTTTGGCAGAGAAGTCTTTAACCAGGCGAGCAACCGCTGGAGACAACTGAGCACCGACACCTGTCCAGTAATGAACACGGTCAAGAGCGATACGGAGTCCTTCTTCTTTCGCATTGGCGACTGGGTTATAAAACCCAACGCGCTCAATAAAGCGACCGTCACGACGATCACGAGAATCGGTTGCGACGAGATTGTAGAAAGGACGTTTTTTTGAGCCACCGCGGGCCATACGAATCACCACCATGGTAGGCAATCCCTTTATAAGATTCAGTTAAGCCAATGAGTATAGCACCAATGTGCCACCCAGACAAATCATAGACTAGCGGCGCTGAATATAGTGCACAACGCGTGCGGACTCTTCGATTTGCAACAACAGCGTATTGCCTGTCTGTTTGCAAAACGCCTGAAAATCCCGAATTGCACCACGATCCGTCGTAATCACCTGCAGCGTTTGGCCGCTGGTCAGGACGGCAAGGGCCTTTTTTGCACGCAAAATAGGCAATGGACAGGCCAGCCCTGTCGCATCAACGGTAAGCTGATGCGACGGATGCTGTAAATCAGATGCCGAGACCAGGCTAGCACCTGGATCGGCAGGCGGGGGAGAAGAATGCGCTGTCATCGATGTCTGCGCCCGTAATCAGGCGCGCGCCTCGACCCAGGCGCGGACACCCGCCAGAGCGCCTGCGAGCGCGGCCTGGTCGGTCCCTCCACCCATTGCCATATCTGGGCGCCCACCACCCTTGCCGCCAATCTGCGCGGCAACAAAGCCAACCAGATCACCTGCACGGACTTTGCCAGACAGATCTGCGGTGACACCACCCACCACGCTGATTTTGCCGTCAGCTGAACATGCAGCCAGTAGCACGATGCCTGACTTCAGGCGATCTTTAAGCTGATCAACCATCGAACGCAGATCCTTGGGATCCACGCCCTGAACTTGGGTGACGAGCAATTTGAATCCGGCGACATCTTCCGCTTTATCTGTCAGAGCATTGCCGGCATTCGAGGCCAGCTTGGCGCGCGCCTGCTCAAGCTCTTTTTCAAGAGCCTTCATCTGGTCTTGCAGCACGCCAATACGCTCTGGCAGCTCAGCTGCCTGCGTCTTCAGTGCACTTGCTGCACGCTGCATTGTCGCGTTGAGATTTTGAACCCATGCCACGGCGTTGCTGCCCGTGACAGCCTCGATACGACGCACACCTGCTGCGACACCACCCTCTGAGATCACTTTGAACAGACCGATGTCTCCGGTCCGACTAACGTGCGTACCGCCACAAAGCTCACGTGAAAACCCGATATCGAGCACACGAACGGTATCCCCGTATTTTTCGCCAAAAAGCGCCACCGCACCGCCCTTGACGGCATCGTCATAGGACATCACCTGCGCCTGTGCTTGCTGATTACCAAGAATCTGCGCATTGACGATCTGTTCAACACGCACGATTTCGGCATCCGTCAACGGCGCATCTTGTGCAAAGTCAAAGCGGGTTTTTTCGGCATCAACCAGCGAGCCACGCTGCTGCACATGTGACCCGAGAACCTCACGCAAGGCTTTATGCATCAAGTGCGTGGCCGAGTGGTTGCGAATCGTGCGCGCGCGATACTCGGCATCAACGCTGGCGTTCACCGAATCACCGACCGCAAGCGTGCCTGCCTCCAGCTTTCCATGATGTCCAAAGACACCGGGCTGAATTTTTTGAGTATCCAGTACTTTAAAGCTGCAGGCCGTGCCCTCAAGTACGCCCCGATCTCCGACCTGGCCACCAGACTCAGCGTAAAAAGGCGTCACATCAAGCACAACGATCGCATCCTGGCCTGAGGACACATGATCCACGGAGGTTCCGCCAACATAAAGTGCAACAACTTTACTGTCCGTACGCAGGTGGTCATAGCCCTCAAATACTGTCTGGGCACCCTGGTAAACCAGACCCTCAGCCATTTTGAACTTGCCAGCTGCGCGCGCCTGATCGCGCTGACGCGCCATGGCCACATCAAAGCCTGCCAGATCAACCTCAACCTCACGTTCGCGACAGATATCAGCTGTCAAATCCACCGGGAAGCCGTAAGTATCGTAGAGAGTAAACAAAGTATTGCCATCGAGAGTGACGACAGTTTGGGCACCAGCAACCGGTACTGGCAAGGCGGCCAACGCAACATCGAGGATTTTCATGCCATGCTCAAGTGTCTCGCCAAAGCGTTCTTCTTCTTGGCGCAAAACCTGCTCAACCCGGCTCGCGATCCTGGCAAGCTCAGGATAGGCCTCGCCCATTTCCTTGACCAGATCAGCAACCAGGCGATAGAAAAAGGGCTGGGTCTGACCGAGCTTATAGCCGTGGCGTAACGCACGGCGAATGATCCGGCGCAAGACATACCCACGCCCTTCATTACTCGGAATCACGCCATCCACGATTAAAAAGCTGCATGCGCGAATGTGGTCTGCAATCACTTTCAGGGAGTTGTGCGTCAGGTCTTTACAACCCGTCTCACGCGAAGCGGCCGCAATCAGCGCAACAAACAGATCAATTTCATAGTTTGAATGTACGTGCTGCAGCACGGCCGCAATACGTTCAAGTCCCATACCCGTATCGACGCAGGGCTTTGGCAGTGGCGTCATATTGCCCGAGGCATCGCGCTCGAACTGCATGAAAACTAAGTTCCAGATTTCGATATACCGGTCGCCGTCTTCTTCGGGTGAACCAGGAGGCCCTCCCCAGATCTCAGGACCATGATCAAAAAAGATTTCGGTGCATGGGCCGCAGGGGCCTGTGTCCGCCATTTGCCAGAAGTTATCCGAGGCATAACGTGCGCCTTTATTGTCACCAATACGAACAATGCGTTCAGCAGGCACGCCGATTTCTTTTTCCCAGATATCGTAGGCCTCGTCATCGTCCTGATAAACGGTCACCCACAGTTTTTCTTTTGGTAACGCGTACACCTCAGTCAGCAATGTCCAGGCAAACGAGATCGCGTCACGTTTGAAATAATCGCCAAAACTGAAATTGCCCAGCATCTCAAAGAAAGTATGGTGGCGCGCGGTGTATCCGACGTTTTCCAGATCATTATGCTTGCCACCTGCCCGCACACAACGTTGCGACGAAGTGGCGCGTGTAAAGGCAAGCGTTTCTTTACCTGTAAATACATCCTTGAACTGCACCATCCCAGAGTTGGTAAAGAGCAGCGTCGGGTCATTGCCGGGTACCAGCGATGACGAAGGCACGATCGTGTGACCATTTGACTGAAAATACTGCAGAAATTTCTGACGGATCTCGGACGTTTTCATCGCGTGGCTAAATTTAGAAAGAATCAACAAATTGGGAATATAGACACTATGGTTAGCAATCTACAGGTAGCTTTCGATTATAGGGGCAGGTAAGCGATCAGGCATTACAAGGACAGCCCCAGACCACAGAAGTGCGCTAAATCAGACGTTTTATAGCGCTAGATATCCATTTTTTGACGTAATTAGGCATTACCGTATGCAAATATAGGTCATGAATTCATCATACTCATCACCTGGACGCTTCCAGCGAGAAATCGGGAACGGCTCAAAACCCACCGGACAATGACATCCCCCCGTTACGGGATTGATCAGTGTGGCATTCCACGTTTTAAAATGACAATCGATGGTGCTGTGGGTTGAAAAAGCCCCTCCAAACCTCGAATCAGACACGCGCCAGCGTCCACCGTGGCATGTCAGCAAATCCCCTGCCGTGTTACGGCCAATCAATCCGTCCGCATCGCAGCCTGCGGCTGCGGTGGCAATGCCACCCATCTGCAAAAACTCGCCAGCCGATACCCTGCCCGCGGCCTGCACACCAGCCGAGGTTGACAGACCGGCTTGTGACGAAATTCCTTTTTTAACGTTGAGCTGCCCTGCCAGGCTTGTATCCCGCCTGTCATCACGACGGACCAAGTGTGAAAGCTGACTCGCGTCGTACAAGCTCACTGCAGCAATACTTCCTGCCGGCAAGGGTGTCATGTCAGACCGGGGTGGGTTCGGCAGATCAAAGTTTGCTCCTTTAATACGATCTGGTCTGAGTGGATGGACGCTTGCCCCGGATCCGGCTAGTGCGGCCAGGATATGCCCTAACCTGCTGGTATCGACGGCTCTTGTGCGTTCTGTGTCGGTGGGCTGGGCCTGGATCAGCGCTTGAATTCTGCAACCAGCCTGGGCGCAATCGCCCACCGGATCAAAAACCCTGATAAAAACCTGATATGGAATCGGAGGCCGCAGTGCAAACCCCTCTGGTAAATGACCGGCTGCGATCAGCTCGGAGATCTGAGGGCGCCAGAGATCTGCATACGCACCGGCCCCAAGCCTGGCACCAGCAATCCCGGCCATCAAATCTGACTGACGACTCAACATCTGATCCATTGCCTTTTTAACTGCTAGCACCCAATCGCCAGTCGCCTGCGCGGCGGCATCATCAACCTGCCTAATCCATGCCGAGGCTGCCCACAACCCGATCAGACTCGCCAGAGCAATTGCCAGCACGAGTTCAAACAACGCGAACCCGTCTTCTCGCCTGCGAGTCATGAGGCTCAAGATTCTCATAATTCAGCGAATCGTAAAGACGAAGGTATTGCGATCACCTGAGACACACTGTGCGTCAGCCAGGATAGCGCTATATGGCATAACCGGCTCAAAGGACGCATTTTTAACCATCACAGGCCCTGACTGACCAGAAATAGTGACTGTTTCGGCAATGCGTTGCAAAATAGAAGCAAGTGCTGGACATGCTGCGTGATTCACATCGTTCAGTGTGAGTGAAAACGCTATCCCCGTTGCAGCGCCTCCCATGGACTGCGGTGCAATTGAAATCACTCCACGCCCGTTACTGCCGCTGCCACCCAGACCGTGCGCGACTGTCGCACCAGCGCCCTCGCCCGTCACCGAAACTACGCTTGAACCGCGCAGCGCGTTGACAAGCGTGCCGCCATTCACACCTGAATAAGGTGTTGCACCAAAACCATGTGTGCTCGCTTTCAGACGGGCCACAAAGCGCTGTAGTTCTTCTGCGACTCGAGGCACCTTGCTTTCAATCACATACCCCTGGATGGCAGGAATGCCGATAATCGCAATCAGCATCATGATGGTAGTCACAATTGATATTTCAATGAGGGAAAAACCCGCGTCTGAGCGCTGAGGCTTAAACGTTTGCGAAATCAAACCTTCGGCTTGTTTATTGCAAAGATACTGAACAGACATCATCAACCACTCCGTGAATTAGTTTGCGTAATAAAGACTGAGACCCTGACGGAGCTCTTCAAAAACTCTGAAATGCCAGAAGGCAACACTCAAGACGACTGCGGCTGAGCAAAGCAGCAAGGCCCAGCGGATTGTGAGAGCCTGGCTGGAAAGTTTTTTGACCGTATGCAAAGACAGGCGCCTGCAGGTCCTCTGCAAACCTTCGTCAATCCCAAGCGTGCTGACCATATCTGTGAAGTACCACCAGGTTTCATCATCAATCAACCCGGTATCGAGTGCATCAACGGCCTGATAGCCCGAATCAATGCGCGACAACATCCAGTCAACATGGAAACGCAGCCAGGGCGTTGCCCCGAGCGCCTGAATCTGCAAGGCCTCACGCAGGCGCGCGCCGACATTGCCTCTGGGCTTGAGCAGTACGGCAAGCAAGGAAAGAAACCGAACCGCATGCACCACACGGTACAGTCGCCAAATGCCCCATTGATCCAGAAGCCGGCGAAAAGTACCAACCAGGTTTGGTAATGACCAGACGCAGGCCCAGATCAATAACGCAAAGGCAATGCCGATCAACCACCAGGTGCGTCGTAGCAATTCGCTCGTTAAAAACAGCCCCTTTGTCATCGGGCCATAATATTCGGCAGGCAAAGACACAAACGCCTGGACAAGACGGTCTGCAGTAAACAAGGGGATCAGCAGGACTGAACCACACGCCACCAGCACACTCAGTAAACCCGTCACGACTGTCTGAAAAAATTCGCGACTCGCAGCATCTGTCACGCGCACGACTGCAGAGAGCTGGTGCAGTGTCTGAGGCAGTGCCCCGGCACCGGCATACTGTGCCGCTTGAATCGCTACAAGATCTTCGGTCGGCAAGGTGCCAAACCATGTTGCAAACAAATCGCCACCCGTCTTGGGGAACCTCTGCGCCCAGCTGGCAGACAAAATGCCACGCACGCTCCAGGAGGGATAGCGGCGTGCGTCGTCCTGAAAAATGCTGAGCAGTGTTTTGGTTCCTGCAGTCGCACTGATCAGATCAGCAAGATAATCATAAAAATCAGCCCGCTGATTTTTGAACTGTAAGGCGGCAGTTGCCGTACGTACATGCAGCCAACGCCTCACACAAGCTTTACTGATGTGATGAAACACATCAAATACGCTCATGACTTCTCCACACTTGCTGATCGATGCGACCAAAACGATTTTCGACATGTCGCGGATCAATCTGGCCTTGTGACATCTTGTAAATGGCTACTTGCATTGCAGTTTTTCCATCCATGTTCGGATCGGTCAACTGCGCGCGTGCGCGTGCATGGAACCAGGCATAAAGGCCCAGGCCATCATGGCGTTGCACGCCGTCCAGGAAATCCGGTTCATAGCCTGGCTCAATCATTTCTGCCACAACGGTTCGGCCTGAGGTACCGTTCAACGGTGAAATAGAGGCAGACTGGCAATGCTGACACCCTTGCTCGGCCCGGAACCTGAATGCGCGGCTTGATACCCCGGTGTGGCGCTCAATCTCGGATAACCATTGTGTGAACCATGCAGCGTTACGAACAACACCTTGCGCGCAACGCCAGGGAGCATGAGAAATTGTCTCGTTATGATCTTGCGAACAATGCGGACATAGTCTGGCAATCAGGCATTGATAGACGAGTAATTTGAGAATACCTGGCGTTGCAAGCAAGTCGCGCGCAACACCGATAAAGCTGGAGGCCAGACGTTCACTGATCAGGAGTGCTGAACCAGCATGCACTGTTGTGTACAGATTGACGCCACACCCTGCGAGATCCATAAAGGCACGACCACCCGCCGTATCGCGCACTTCGCCAATCAGCAAGTCATTCATCGCCGAGCGTTTGATTGTTTTGAGTTTGGTATCAAACGATGCGCCGTCCGTTTCATTGAGCGTACGACAAACCGTATTTTGCAAGGCATTGGGTATGAGATATTCCGCAGGGTCCTCTAGCGTGATAACTTTGCGGTCAGGGGATATTTCACGCATCAGCGTAGCAATCGTGGTGGACTTGCCTGATCCCACTACTCCTGCAAGAATAACTGCGCCACCCTCTTGCGCCCGGCTGCGCTCAAGAGCCTGTATTTGTGAGTCCACGTACCCCAGTGCCTGGAGATCGGGCGTCAGGCAATGATGATCCATGACCAACACGCGCAAGCACACCGATGGTCCCGCATCGGTTGCCAGAGAGGCCCAGCGTAACAATACATTGCGGCTTTCAAGCCATAGGCTCAAGCGCCCCTGCTGCTCGACCATGGGATCAAATACTGCTCCATTGCCTCCCTGGACACCCATCCAGGCCACCGCAAGCATCTCAAGCAGAGTCGGCGTTGGAATCGATCTGTAGCGTTCGGGGCAGATATAGCGACCAGATATCGTAAAAAATACAGAAGATTCAGGACGATTTCGCTGAACGTTCAAATGAATATCACTCGCGCCATGCTTTAGACCCCAGGTGACCAGCTCGTTAAACGCATCAGAAAGGGCGGAGTATTGTGCAGTCACTCCTGTGCTCTTTCTTGGACCAGACTTCGCCTGCGTCAGATTGACTCGATCAATCGCCACCATCAGGGCTGGGGCGAGTACGAAGAGGCTGGGTTCATTCAACCGGAAACCTTTTGACTCCAGCAAATCAAGCAACGCAAGCGTCTGATCATCCTGGCAGTAATCAGCAAGAACAAAAATTCCGGCACTGCCATCATCAAACCTTACGGGACATACCCGTCCATTGAGTGAAGTCACCTCCATTTCATCACTCAGCGAGCGCACAAATGCAGGGCGCATTTTTAACAACTGATCTTTTGAATGAATCAGGGCATGGGCGCGGGCAGACCATAGGTTTTTCGTGGGCATGCGCTCAAAGGCAGTCAACTTCATGGTTGTGAGAGATCCAGGCAGGAGACTTCCTGATTTTGCGCTTTGCTCAGATAGATGCAGGGCGGAACAATCCGCTCAAGCTCGTAACCATGCGCTTCACCGGAAAACGATTGGCGTCTGGCTGATTTAAAAACATATGTCTGCCCACTCATTCTGACTTCGGCCGTTAACGTTCGCCCGGTGCCATAAATGGCCTGGACAACAGGATGCGTCTCGGAAACCATCAGTGCCTGATCGACTGACGTGGCGCCAAAAACTTTTCTTCTGGCCTCATGAAGTGCCGCCTGGGTATCGAGTCGCAAGAGTTCTTCAACCGTCACGATTTGATTGACGGGAGGCTGCACAAGGGGTACTTGTGTTGAAATTGCAGTGACTTCCGGTTGTCTGTCAGGCAGCGTTGATGCATGCAGCATCTCAGCGCAGCAAGAAATGAAAGTAAGTGTCAATAATTGACTGACAGCATGATTATTCAGAACGGGATTCAAACATATCTCCAACGAGTTCAAGGGACAGTGCACTTCGGGTCGTTCCCAAGCCGTGTGTGCGATCAATATCCAGATTGGCGCGCCGCCAGCGCACCGGCATATGCAAAGCGCTCAAGGCGGGAAGAGACCGCAATGGTCCCTTGAGCACGAGCGTGCGTTGCTTCCAGTCGGGGATATCGGCAGGCAGCGGCAATGCCTGACCTTGCCCGTCGACGGGCGCTTGGATGGCGATTCTGCTCGACCCCCCAACCTGTATGTGTTCAAACACCGCGCCTATATTTTGTAAATAGCTCATCCAGTCATAGCGCATCCAGTGTTCAGAAAGATCTAGTGTGGAAGCGGCCTGCCCCACTCTCCACACAAAGGCCGCCTCATCGAGTGGCGTAAATTGCATCGTCCAGCCCTCAGGCTTCAGACGTTCAAGATGCTGGTTCAACGCCCACCGATGCTGTCTGGAAAAATGCGCGGCACAGTGCCAGTCGAAATGAACCGATTCACACTGGATTTTTCGCAAGCTCCAACCCACGGGTCGAAGCGGAATATGTTGCCACGTCTGCGTCAGTGCACTCAGGTGCGGATAAGCATGCACGGTGTGCTGGCTGGAACGCTCGCTCAGTGTTTCGCGCCAGAGCAAACTTGTATCCAGACCCTCGCGTTGCTGAACCGTTTTGTTCTCAGATAAAACTGCATAAGTGATGCTTGCAGTAATCGCCAGGCATACGAGCACATTGCTCGGCCTGCGAACAAGATGCCTGAACGACGTGACGCCTTGCAGTCTGGACTGGCTACATAAGTTCTCACTTAACCATAATGGAAGGCCCTGTCCCGACTCGTCCTGTTCAATCTGTACCTGGAGTGTCGGAAAGCGCGATCGAATCTGCTCCAGTGCTGCCATTGCAGCCGGCTCGCTTTCATACCAGCGATCCGTGTGAGAAAGTACAGACCCCGCGTGACATGCAATCATCCAGCAGGTGCCATCTGCATCTGACAACACATAGGCAATGGCACCAACCGCAAACTTGCGCGAGAAAATCGCTGCCGCGGAATGCAACGCTCCCTTGTATTTGCCGGCGGTGTGATCCAGTCTTACTGCGCCCACCACGGTGGAGTGTGCCCCAGAAAGAACGTAATGCGTTGCCCCCAGGGCGTGCGCGCGCTGCAACCCCAGACGTTCGGGCTCACCGCCCACCAGTGGCGACCAGTCCATCCCGAAAACAACGAATTGCTCCGAACCATGCTTGCGCACGCGCACATCGCGCGCCTGCTCTGCAGGTACAGGGCCGACACGAGCACCTCTGGACATCATTCTAGAATCCATCTTCAATCTGGGCTGTCACCAGAATCAGTGTGGCAATGCGTGACTGGCCTGAACGATTAGCGCCGCCAAACACAAGTGGCAGATCTGGTGCCAGACGTGTCTGCATCGACTCATCGTGCTTGCGGTCAAAGCCGGAAATCAACATAGGCTGCCCTGCTTTGAGCGCCACTTGCTGCACAGTACCGTTGCCATCGATGGTTATTTGTTGAATCTGCACACGTTGCCCCTGCTCACCAAAGGTGATCGTTTTCAAGGGCTGGGCAACTGTGTTGTCATATGCAACAGAAAGCAGAATCTGCCCGTCGTCCTGCGCATCAGGAACGAGTGTCAGAAAACTTCCTACTGTCTCTTCTTTCTGACTCACGGAAGATGAAGGCAAGCCAGGCATTGCACCGTTCAGCGTGTGCGGGGCTCCTGAGGTGGACTTGATCTGATCGATATAGGAAAAAGTCGTGCGTACAGCATGGGTGACGGGACGACGATTGAGTGTCAATACCGGGATGCTGGTATGCCGCAAAACCGTGCCGTACTTTGATAATGCGCTCAGTATGAGCTGACTGGACTGCACCGACCTGGATGCTGCGCGAATCGAGGTCCGTGCAGCATCCACGCCCGAACCAAGCACCGGAGCTGTCAGGGTTGCTGCGATATTGCTCTGGCTGAGTACCGCATCCCAGTCCAGACCAAACTCCATATCCTCATGCGTGGCGAGGGTAATTTCTTCAAAGATCAGTCTGACACGCCTGGTCATGGCACGGTTTTCACGTTCAAGAAATGCTGCTACCGCATCCAGAACGTCAGGCGTATCCGTGATCACGATAGAGGTCGAAGCACCAGGTTGGGCGGCAATCACCCCTGCCCGCGTCAGGAAGGGTTCAATTCTAAGTCTGACAGCATCAAGTGGGTGTTGTTCAGGACTGCGCAAAGACGTGCGTGAGGTATTGTCAAAGCCACCTGCCTTGTTACCTGGAGAGCGGCCCAGCTGAGCTTCGGATTGTGCCGAGAGTGAAAACACCCGAACATCAAAGACCCGGGTCTGCGTCCTGTAAAACTCAATCGCGTCATGATGATATCTCCAGCGAATACCCAGGCGCCGCGACAGAGTATCGAGTGCTTTGGGCAGGGGTTGAGGGCCTCGTTCAAAGGCTGCCTGATAGGGCATCGGTACGACGGATAACTGGGCCGTGACTGACAGGCGAGGAAGGAAACTCTCTGCAGGAAGCAAAGCTTCTGGCTTGATCAGGACGGGAATCCCTGTTGCCTGCGTAATGCGCTCGGCCAGCGTGACAAGATCTGTCTTGCCACCCCGATACATGATGGTCGTATCAACATTTTTGCGCAGCGCTGGCGGTAGCGTCAACTCTCGTGCCACGGGCACTGCCCGCCCCACCAGCCATGGACGACTGATACGCTGCGCATCGAGACGGGTTTGACGGCCAGAAGTACTTTGAACAAAAGCATCATGTTGCTTTTGAATATCCTGACTACGCTGGCTTGAGTCGGCTGCCTGCTGCTTCATCCTGGACACAAGGGAACAACCTGTCAGCGCGAAGGTCGCACATAACAGACACAACATAACTGCCCGTGTACTCATACCGGCGCTCCCGGTGCAACGGTCCGGTCACAAGGCTCAGAGGCTGCGACAACACGCAAGACCTGATTGGTATAAAAACAAGGCTGAAGCGGCCGGTCAGACAACTCTGTCGAGGCAACCAGGTCTTGGACTGAGGTAACAAAATCATCTGTAAAACTGGCTCCAGCAGTCAAGGGGATATCCACGTCCACTCCCCAGTGCTCGGGCTGGAACCTCCAGCCACTCAGTCCTGACCAGCGCGACAATGCCAGACGCAGATGCTGATCCTCTGGGGTGACTGAAAAAACAGGAACATGGTTTTTGACTGGCTGCGCAGGGGGGTGTGGCTGGACAGCCGGTGAAGGCACGGGCAAGGAAGGTGACGCCGCGCTGGCGTCAGCCTGCAGATTCACTGCGCCCTGTGCATTGATTTTATGGGCGTGGGCAAGATGGCGTCCCGCACGAAAAGAGAGTTTGGGCCAATGCCCGTCGATCACTGTGTAGGGATCCTGACGACGATAGGGAACAACCTGCTCACCCTCAGGACCGATCGCAACGACTACAGGCAGGCTTTGGTTGGGGTGCCAATGCAGCCAGGTGCGCTGTGCATCAGAAAAAACCTGAAGGGGTGCCACCAGTCGATTGCCCGATAGTTTCCAGCCAAAATCAAGTGAGCCTGCAGGTGACAATCCCTCAGTAGATCGATCTCCCGCGCGAAAAGTCACTGTTCCACACCCCTGAATCAGCACCACACAACATACAAACCAACATGCGCGACTCGCAATCATCTGCCATCTGCCGAAAATCAACCAATCGCAATCTTGACGCGAGGTACACGGCTAGGCAATTGTGCCGGTCACGCATGGATGAAATCAACGCACAAAAAAAATCGGAGCCACATGGGCTCCGACGCACTGCTCGTATTGAAACCTGCACTCACGCGACAGGCTTCAGTCGTAATCAGACAGTTATTTTTTCTTGCTCACTGGGGCAGCTTTTGTTGGCGCAAGCGGATCTTGCATCAAAGGCTTTGCTTCATCCATCGCGATATTCAATGCTGCCACGGGTGGCGTTTTACCGCTGATGGCTGCGTCAAATTCACGACTCAGGATGACTTCGATTTGTGGGTAGTTTTTAATGCGAAAGCCGCGACTGTTTTTGCTGCTATTTGCAGCACGCATACTTTCGATCACATTACGCGCACCTGGAACTTTGTCATAGAAGGCGACATCAGCTGTACGGTAGGCCGCATCAGTCAGGGGCAAGAAGCCTGTGCGCTGGTGCCAGGCGGCAGCAACAACGGGCTTGGAGAGATAAGCCAGGAACGACATGGTCGCCTTGTTGTCTTCTTTTGAGTGGCCTGCAATTGCCCACAAAGCCGAACCGCTCACAAATGGCGAGCCAGGTTTTTCAGTGACTTGCTGATAATGTGGCAATGGCGCAACGCCAAAATTCAGGCCTCGTGTATTCAACATCTCACCCAGCGCACCGGAACCTGTGGTAACCACTGCACACTTGTTCTTTGCAAACATCGCGTCGGCTTCGTTGCCGTTGGTATTCTGGGTGAACAACCACGAACGCTGCCAGCTCACCATGATCGACAAATGACGCATGAAAACCGAATCAAAATTCAACATCGGCTGTTTGGCCGGGACCAGACCATTGTCTGGTGTGACATACAGCACATCGTTAATGGATGCGAGGTTTTCCAGGTGGACCGAGACCTGCTGGCTCGTGCCATACGGGCACTCATAGTCAGCTTTATCACGCAGGGCAATCAGATCCCCTTGCAAGGCAATCCACGTTGCAGGTGCTTTTTGGGGATCAAGACCTGCTTTTTTGTAGCCATCAATGTTGTAGAACATTAAAGGAATTTCGGCCATGAATGGAAAGGCAAGCAACTGTTGCTTGTTGTTGCGCATAAAACCCGTTGTCTGCGGCAAGAACCAGTTCAGATCGGCGATTGGATATTGTTTGAGCAAGTCATAGAGCGGCACAATTTCTTTATGTTGCGCGATCAGCTCAGGTGAACGATTGTCATCAAGCTGAATCAGGTTGGGTTTGCGTTTGGCGGCAGCTGCCTTGGCTTCCTCTGTACGCAATGCAGCCTGATTCGCAAAGCTCTTGACGATCACTTTGGTTTCGCTTTGCTCGTTATTGAATTGCTTGGCCAGCTTTTCAAACTCGTTCTGGTTGGTCGGACTCAGTGTCAGCCAGACCTCGACTTCGACCGGGCTGGCGTGAGCGGAACAGGCTGCTAGTAAGGCAGCACCTAAAAATGCGGAAATACGGGTGAAGTAAGACAATCTGAAAGTCCTCTTAAAAGAAATAAATACTGCAGTACTACTGTCCCAAAAAGGGAAATTCTGGTTCTGGACGCTGACCACCGATCAAATCTGCAAGCGCCCTGCCCGACCCGACACCCATCGTCCAGCCAAGCGTGCCATGCCCACAGTTTAAATAGAGGTTGGGAATACGGGACGCACCGATCAAGGGCACGTTAGAGGGTGTGGAGGGCCGTAAACCTGACCAGTATTGCACACGATCAAAGTCAAGTATTTCAGGAAAAAGTTCTTGCGCCTGAGCCGTCATCGCCTGGCAGCGGAGGGGATTGAGTGCGCGCGAATAACCAGAGAGTTCGGCTGTGCCTGCCATTCTCAACGTATTTCCGAGTCGTGTGTAGACGACTTTGTGACTGCTATCGGTCAGACTCACAAATGGAGCCGCCTTGGCATCCAGAATTGGAAACGACGCAGAGTAGCCTTTGGTCGGATAAATCAGGCATGGCACGCCAAGCGGCCGCAATAACTGAGGCGTGAAGCTGCCCAGCGCCACGACAAACGCATCGGCCTTGAGATCTTCATACCGACCATTTTCATCGATCACTTCGGCTGCTGACGCACGTCCGCCTTCTGTCAGGATGCGTGTGACACGCGTCGAATATTTAAACTGGACGCCCGCCTGGGCTGCGCGTTTTGCCAGCTCGGCGGTAAACACATGTGCATCGCCACTTTCGTCGTCCGCTGTGAAATCACCACCCACGATGGACGCTCGATGCCGCGCGAGAGCAGGCTCGATCGCAATCACTTCATCTGCAGAAACAATCCGACGATCCACTCCAAAATTACGCATCACATCTGCAGCAAGCTGTGATGCATCAAAATCAGCGTGATCGCGATAAAAATTCAAAATTCCCCGTGTCTGCTGGTCGTAGTCTATCGATAACTCTGCACGCATCTGCCTGAGTGTGTCGCGACTGTACTGGGCCATGCGCACCATTGAGCGGACATTTTTTGCCAGACGATCTGGCAGGCATTCACGCAAAAATGCTGCACCCCACATCCATTGCCGCCAGTCAAATTGCGGGCGAAACAGCAGAGGCGCATCGTCTTTGAACATCCATTTCAGAAGTTTAAGAGGCGCTTGGGGGTTGGCCCATGGTTCGGCATAAGAAACTGAAATCTGACCACCGTTGGCAAAGCTTGTTTCCTGAGCGGGACCAGTACAACGGTCGACCACGATCACCTCGTGGCCTGACTGACTCAGCCACCAGGCGGAGGAAACTCCGATGATGCCACCTCCCAACACGACAATTTTCATATGGCACCAGCCTGAATTGAACAATGAGGGAATGTCACGATGGGCATGTCAGCAGGCTAAGCCGTCACCTGTGCAGTGTCAGCAGCAGAGGTAAAGGAGTCTGCAAAAAATGCGTCATCAGACATGTGGCAAGTCGCGACAAATTCACGCCGCGCGGAGTCAACCATGATCGGAGCACCACACGCATAGACCTGATGGCCGCTCATGTCCGGAAAGTCCTCCATTACTGCACGATGCACAAAGCCTGTACGACCATTCCAGTCATCTTCGGGCAAGGCATCAGAAATCACCGGGACAAAATTAAATCCAGGAACACTTTCTGCCCAGCCTTGTGCCAGGCCGTACATGTATAGATCAACCGGACGGCGACCACCCCAGTACAAGGTGACAGGTCGCTGGATCTGCTCGTGAATCATATGCTCGACGATCGCCTTGATCGGAGCAAAGCCTGTGCCGCTGGCAAGCAGAATAATGGGCAGGGTGCTGTCTTCGCGCAGGAAAAAAGAACCATAGGGACCTTCGAGCCTGAGAATTTCGCGCTCTTTCATTTGTGTGGCAGCCGCACCGAACACATGGTCTGTGAACAGCCCTCCCGACAAATGGCGGACATGCAATTCAAGGGCAGCAGCATCATGGGGGGCATTGGCCATCGAGTAGCTGCGTCGCTTGCCGTCTTTTAGCAGGACTTCGATGTATTGCCCGGCATAAAACCTGAAGGTGTCTGCTGCAGGCAGCTGAAGTTTAAGCACCATGACATCGGGTGCCATCAGTTGCATGGAGGTCACGCGGGAGGGCAATTTACGGATCTGGATATCTGACGCGAGGCGAACCTCGCGTGTCTCGATGACGAGATCTGAACTGGCATGTGCCTGGCACAAGAGCTTATAGCCCGCGTCAATTTCTTCGCTGGTGAGGACAGACTCAGGGTTGGCGCCATCCTGCACGGTGCCTGACACCACTTTTGCCTTGCAGGTTGAGCATGCCCCGCTACGACAGCTATAGGGCAGGACAAGTCCTGCAGCCATGGCCGCATCAAGAACTGACTGATCAGCGTTCGCTGTGAATTGATGCTGGCTGGGAAGGAGCGTGACCTGAAACGACATGAAAATGAACCTGAGAGTTGTTGATCGACGAGACCAATAGTGAATAAGTTTCGTTTAGCTTTAAAGCTGTTTTTAAAAGCACGACTGACCGTATTTTAGCTGATTTGCCTGCAATTCCTCACTGTTTCAAAGAGGGATTGCAGGCAAGCAGGCGATCAGCACCTGTCCGCAAGAAAGCAGGCAAGCGGTTAGAGAACAGGTGAGAGCACGGGCTCTTTAGCGCGCACATCCAGTAACTTGCCTTTACGGGCGCGCTTGGACAGGTAGGCAAGCAATGGCGGGCCACTCAGGATATCCTCAACCTGCTTGTTCCGATAGATTCCCGTCACACGCATGCCTGCAGCAGAGAGCGGCAAGGTCTGCGCAAGGGTGTCAGGTGCATCGAGCCCCATGAGAGTTGTGCCACGGCCGCCACCAGCCAGGCTCTTGACTTCGTCCACCGCAATCACCAACAGACGCGATCGCGTGGAGAAGAACGCCACGTGAATTGCCGAGGGGAATAACGGAACGGGCCGCAAGAGTGTGTCTTTGTCCTCGAGCGTGACAAATTGCTTGCCCGCACGCTGCCGACTCGTCATATCCGAGATCCGCGCAGAAAAGCCAAAACCCAGTTTAGTTGTGAGTAACCAGCGGGTGTCTGGTGCTGCGGCCACGATATGCCCGATTTGCGAACCGGGATCCAGATCGATCATGGATGTCACAGGCGCTCCATCGCCACGCGCAGAAGGCAATCCTGAGACCGGTACAGAGTAGACGCGGCCATTATCACCAAACGCGATGAGTGTGTCTGTGCTGCGGCACTCAAAGATGCCATAGCAATCATCACCAGCTTTGAAGGAGAACTGTGCGGGGTCGTGCCCGTGACCCTGGCGGGCGCGCAGCCAGCCTTTTTGCGACACGACAACTGAAACGGGCTCATCGAGCACGCGAACTTCCATCACAGCGCGCTCTGCAACTTTGATCAGCGTGCGACGATCGTCACCATAGAGTTTGACGTCGGCCTCGATCTCGCGCACCACCAGGCGTTTGAGAGCAGCGGGCTGATCAATCAAGTCCTGGAGTTTTTCTTGTTCGCTGCGTTTTTCGGCAAGCTCTTGCTCGATTTTAAAACCTTCGAGCTTGGCCAGCTGACGCAACCGCATATCGAGGATGTCGTCGGCCTGTCGTTCGGTCAGGTTAAAGCGTGCCATCAGCGCCGGGCGTGGCTCATCAGACTCGCGAATCGTTTGAATGACCTCGTCCACATTCAGGTAGACCAGCATTCGGCCTTCGAGCACGTGGATACGGTCCGATATCTTGTCAAACCTGTGGCGCGTCCGTCGCAGAACCGTATCGGTCCTGAAACCGATCCATTCAAGCAGGACGTCACGCAGACCTTTCTGCCTCGGGCGGCTATCAGTACCGATGCAAACCAGGTTAATGGCAACGCTGGTTTCCATGCTGGTCTGTGCAAGCAGTGTCGTGACAAACTCATCACGATCAATTTTGGAAGTTTTAGGTTCAAACACCAACCGCACTGCGGCATCTTTGCCCGACTCGTCCCTGACCGCATCAAGCAGCGCAAGCATCATCGCTTTGGTTTGCTGCTGCTCTGGAGTCAGCGTTTTTTTGCCGGTTTTAATCTTGGGGTTGGTCAGATCTTCGATTTCTTCGAGGACCTTCTGGCACGATGCTCCGGGCGGCAATTCATGCACCACCAGTTGCCACTGACCACGTGCCATTTCTTCAAATTCCCAACGGGCTCGAACTTTGATCGAGCCACGACCCGTCTGATAAATATGAGAGAGATCTGTTGGCGCGGTAATGATCTGGCCACCACCGGCAAAGTCAGGACCAGGCACCATTTCAAACAGGGTCTGATCTGGCAGCGTCGGCTGCTTGATGAGCGCGACACAGGCCTGGGCGATCTCCCTGAGGTTGTGCGCAGGAATTTCGGTTGCCATGCCAACGGCAATGCCCGAGGCACCGTTGAGCAACATCACCGGCAGGCGCGCTGGCAACATGGACGGCTCTTGATGACTGCCATCGTAATTGGGTACAAAATCTACCGTCCCCTCATCGAGTTCATCGAGAAGCAGACGCGCAAAGGGCGTCAGGCGGGCTTCGGTATAGCGCATGGCTGCAGCGTTATCACCGTCGCGTGAGCCGAAGTTGCCCTGTCCGTCAATCAGGGGATAGCGCAGCGTAAACTTTTGCGCCATCCGGACCAGCGCATCGTAGGCGGCCTGATCACCGTGCGGATGGTACTTACCTAATACATCACCCACCACTCGGGCTGACTTGACAGGTTTGGCACCAGATTGCAAGCCCATTGCCTGCATGGCATAGAGAATCCTGCGTTGCACGGGTTTTTGACCATCGCCTACGTCTGGCAGCGCGCGACCGCGCACAACTGAAACTGCATAATCAAGATAAGCCTGTTCGGCGTACAGACCAAGTGTCAGCGATGCATCGCCGTCGCCTTGGTCAAATAACCCAGGTTGAGAACTATCAGACATGTGAATCCACTTTGGTAATCATATTATTCAGAGACAGCAGGATGCTTCGTTGCAAGTTAAATATCCACATCAGCGAGGTTGCCTTTTTCTTCGAGCCAGGTACGGCGCTGGGCGGACTCGCCTTTGCCCATCAGCATGTCAAACATCTTTGTGGTGGAGGCAGGATCAAGTTCGCCATAGCAGACAGGTAGCATGCGACGCGTATCCGGATTCATCGTGGTTTCCCAGAGCTGCACGGGACTCATTTCTCCGAGGCCCTTAAAGCGGCTGATATCCCATGAGCCTTCGCGCACGCCCTCCTTGCGCAATTTATCCTGGACGACATCAAGCTCGCCCACATCCAGGCAATAGACTTTACGTGCGGGCCGCTTACCCAGAGCAGGCACATCAACCCTGAACAGGGGTGGGCGGGCCACAAAAATGCGCCCTGCCTCGACCAGCTTTGGAAAATGCCGATAAAAGAGTGTCAGCAGCAAGACCTGGATGTGGGAGCCATCGACGTCCGCATCAGACAGGATACAGACACGGCCATACCTCAGGCCGGACAGGTCCGGCGTATCGTTCGGACCATGCGGATCGACTCCGATCGCAACCGAAATGTCATGAATTTCATTATTGGCAAATAAACGATCACGATCAACTTCCCAGGCATTGAGCACTTTGCCACGCAAAGGCAAAACGGCCTGGAATTCTTTGTCGCGTCCCATCTTGGCCGAACCGCCAGCAGAGTCGCCCTCAACCAGAAATACTTCGGTGCGGCTGAGATCGGTCGATTCACAATCAGTCAGTTTGCCCGGCAGAACTGCAACACCGGAGCTCTTGCGTTTTTCAACTTTTTGCGAGGACTTGGCACGTGCCTGCGCCTGCCGAATCGCGAGTTCTGCCAGCTTTTTACCGTATTCGACATGTGAGTTCAGCCACAAATCAAGAGATGTTTTGACAAAACCGCCAACCAGGCGCACGGCATCCCGGCTATTGAGACGCTCTTTGATCTGCCCCTGAAACTGGGGATCCAGCACTTTGGCTGACAAGACAAAGCTGGTGCGGGCAAAGACGTCTTCAGGCAGGAGCTTGACTCCTTTGGGCAACAGGCTGTGCATCTCTGCAAAGCCTTTCACGGCTGCGAATAAGCCCTCGCGCAGGCCAGATTCGTGGGTGCCGCCCGCAGGCGTGGGAATCAGGTTGACATACGACTCACGCACCACGTTGCCCTCATCAGCCCAGGCAACAACCCATTGCGCGCCCTCACCCTCAGCAAAGCTTTCGTGGTCTTTGCCTGCAAACTGCTGCCCCTCAAACAGCGGCACACGCAGCTCAACACCCTGAAGGGACTCCGACAAGTAGCCAGACAAACCTTCCTGATACTGCCAGGTGCGTGTATCGCCTGTTTTTTCGTTGACCAGCGAGACTTTGACACCTGCCATCAGTACAGCTTTACTGCGTAACAAGTGCGTTAATTCAGTCAGTGGGATTGCAGGAGAATCAAAAAAGGACACATCTGGCCAGACGCGTACGCGTGTGCCTGATTTTTTACGGGCCAATTCAGGTGCGGGCGCCAGCGGCTCAATCACATCACCGTTGGCAAACACCATGCGATGCGTGCCTTCGCGCCAGACCACCAGCTCCAGCCTTTTGGACAAGGCATTGGTTACAGAAACACCGACTCCATGCAGTCCACCAGAAAAAGCGTATGCCCCGCCACCCTTCTTGTCGAATTTGCCACCAGCATGCAGGCGCGTAAAGACCAGTTCGGCAACCGGTGCCTGTTCTTCGGGATGCATGCCTACTGGAATACCACGGCCATCGTCTTCGACAGTGACACTGCCGTCTGCATGCAAAATTACTTGAATATGTTTGCCATGGCCTGCCAGGGCTTCGTCGGCAGCGTTATCGATGACCTCCTGCACAATGTGCAAAGGATTTTCTGTGCGCGTATACATGCCAGGTCGCTGGCGAACGGGTTCGAGTCCCTTGAGGACCCGGATGGATGATTCGTTATATGACTGATTACTCAAGTTATCCCCAACTGCTGTGGAAAAGGCACGCCATTTTACGGAAAATACCAATAAAGGCGCGACGATGAGCTGGAATGCTCAAAATTTGAGCATTTAATGTTTCATTAGAAACGATCCGGAAGATATTAGAAAGTATCCCGCAACTAATGATGTTATGCTTTAATCATCACAAGTCGTTCTGCCTGAGGGCTGAGCCACAACAATTACAGAGAATAAATAAAATGAGCGAACACATTAAAAACGTGAGCGACGTCAGCTTTGACGCGGACGT
>CANCOC010000053.1 GCA_947379755.1 Alcaligenaceae bacterium
AGCCTTCGCAACGCTTGAGATCAAAGTTGATGTTGCGCCCAAGGGTCGCGTAGGCGGCCATGGTAAAGCGCAAGGCATCCGTGCCAAACGCAGGGATACCATCCGGAAATTGCTTGCGGGTTGATTTTTCGATCGAACCTGCCTGCTTGGGGTTCATGAGTCCATAGGTGCGCTTGGCGACCAGCGTCTCCAGATCCACGCCATCGATCAGGTCGACGGGATCAAGAGTGTTGCCCTTGGATTTGCTCATCTTCTGGCCTTCGGCGTCACGAATCAGTCCATGCACGTAGACGTGATGGAATGGCACCTGGCCTGTCAGATGGGTGGTCATCATGACCATGCGCGCCACCCAGAAGAAAATAATGTCAAAACCCGTGACCAGCACACTGGAGGGAAGATAGCGTTTGAGATCCGGGGTTTGCTCGGGCCATCCAAGGGTCGTGAAAGGCACCAGCGCCGATGAGAACCAGGTGTCAAGGACGTCAGGGTCACGGTGCAAAGGGCCCTCGACGCCAGCAGCCAGCGCTTGTGCGATGGCGTCTGCCTCGTTGTGGGCCACGAACACCTGGCCATCCTCTGCGTACCAGGCGGGGATCTGATGGCCCCACCAGAGCTGACGTGAAATGCACCAGTCCTGGATGTTTTCGAGCCACTGGTTGTAGGTTGTGGTCCAGTTCTGGGGGTAGAACTGGATATCGCCCTTTGCAACGACCTCGAGCGCAACCTGGGTGATGCTTTTACCGGGATGCAGCGTGTCGGCCGGTGCAGGTTTGCTCATCGCGACAAACCACTGGTCAGTCAGCATCGGCTCGAGCACGACTCCGGTGCGATCACCGCGTGGCTGCATCATTTTGTGCGCTTCGACTTTGACCAGGAAACCTTTTTGTTCCAGTTCGGCAACTACGGCCTTGCGTGCCTCAAAACGTTCGAGACCGTGGAATTGTTTCGGACCCTGGTCATTGATATGCGCATCCAGGGTAAAAATCACGATCAGTGGCAGGCCATGGCGCTGGGCGCAGGCGTAGTCGTTGAAATCGTGTGCGCCGGTGATTTTGACGCAACCGGTACCGAAATCCTTATCGACAAAATCATCTGCAATGATCGGAATCTGTCGATCGCACAAGGGCAGGTCTACCATTTTGCCGATCAGGTGCTTGTAGCGTGCATCCTCAGGGTGCACGCAGAGCGCACCATCGGCCAGCATGGTCTCGGGACGCGTGGTGGCGATTGTCAGGCCAGATAAGACTTCTGTGGTGCCGTCTTCATGGGTAATGGTCTCAGGGCCATTCACGAAGGGGTAGCGGATGTGCCAGAGATGACCGTCGGTTTCGACGGACTGGACTTCGAGATCAGATACGGCGGTGAGCAGTTTGGGATCCCAGTTCACCAGACGTTTGCCGCGATAAATCAGTCCCTGCTTGTGCAGCCTGACAAAGGTCTCGACCACACCGGCAGACATCTGCGCGTCCATCGTGAAGTATTCACGCGGCCAGTCGGCCGAGGCGCCCAGTCGGCGAACCTGACTGGTAATTGTATTGCCTGACTGTTCTTTCCATTCCCATACTTTTTCAAGGAACTTGGCGCGACCAAGGTCGTGACGCGAGAGTTTTTGGGCATCAAGCTGGCGTTCAACCACGATCTGTGTGGCGATGCCGGCATGGTCGGTGCCAGGAATGAATACCGTGTCATCACCTGACATGCGGTGATAGCGAATCAGCCCGTCCATGATCGTCTGGTTAAAGGCGTGGCCCATATGCAGGGTGCCGGTCACGTTTGGTGGCGGAAACTGGATGGCGTAGGTGGAGGGGGCATCTGTTTTGCCTGCCGCTGCCGCAGCGGGTTGCACGTGCTGTCCGGCTGCAAAGAGCCCTCTGCTTTCCCATTCTTTGTACCAGTGCGCCTCAAGCTCGGCCGGCTCAAAGCTTTTGGAAAGTTCACCTGGTGCTGGGGTAATCGGTTGGGTCATCGTTGTTTCCGCGGGTTGTTCTGGCTGTCAAAGACTAATTAAAGCCCTCTATTTTAGGATGTTGTGAGTTTTAGTGGCGTGCTAGAATACCGGGTTACGGTGAATATCACCAAAGTCCCTGTTTTTATTGAGAATTATTGGAGTTTTACATGTCCGTCGAACGTACCCTGTCGATCATTAAGCCCGACGCAGTTGCAAAAAATGTCATTGGTCAGATCGTGACCCGTTTTGAAAATGCCGGCCTGAAAGTCATCGCTGCACAATTGCGTCAATTGTCACGTGCCGATGCCGAGCGTTTCTACGCAGTGCACAGCGCCCGTCCTTTTTTCAAGGACCTGGTTGATTTTATGATTTCAGGCCCTGTGTTTGTTCAGGCCCTCGAAGGCGAAAACGCCATCCAGATCAACCGTGACCTGATGGGCGCAACCGATCCAAAGAAAGCTGACAAAGGCACGATCCGTGCTGATTTCGCTGACAGCATTGATGCAAACGCCGTACACGGTTCGGATGCCCCAGAAACTGCCAAAGTTGAAATCGCATTTTTCTTTCCTGAAATCAGCATTCACAGCCGTTAATCCGGCTGGACTGGCGCTGCGCTGAGTTTGTAATATGGCCGCGCCAGGTACGATGATGTCTCTTTCTGACCCACAATCTGCGTTGTTACCTGCATGCACACTGAACCGATCAATCTGCTTGGGATGGATGCCTCAGCACTGACCCAGCTAGTGGGGCAGTGGGGAGGCAAGCCTTTCCGTGCCCGTCAGTTGCAAAAATGGATACACCAGCGTGGCGTGAGTCAGTTTGACGACATGACTGATCTGGCACGAGAGTTTCGTGCCCAGCTCTCCGAGCACTGTGTTGTGCAGGGCTCCCCTGTCATGACACAGCAACGCTCGACCGATGGCACTCGCAAATGGCTGTTCGATGTCGGCCAGGGCAATGCGATTGAATCTGTTTTTATCCCTGAGGACGATCGCGGCACGCTGTGTATTTCCAGCCAGGCGGGTTGTAACGTCGCCTGTCGTTTTTGTTCGACCGGACATCAGGGTTTTAATCGCAACCTCACGACAGCCGAGATTATTGGTCAGCTGTGGTGGGCACGCCGCGAACTCATGCAGGATATGGCCTCGGCCCGCCTGGAGTCCGGTCAGCCCGAGCAGTCGGGGCAACCCGCTGATCCACGCGTCATCAGCAATGTTGTCATGATGGGGATGGGCGAGCCCCTGCTCAATTACGAACCCGTTGTAGGGGCCGTTAAGCTGATGCTCGACGACAATGCCTATGGCCTGTCGCGCCGCCGTGTCACCGTCTCGACCTCTGGCGTTGTTCCCATGATGGACCGGCTGTCACAAGACTGTCCGGTTGCGCTCGCCGTGTCCCTGCATGCACCTAATGATGCGTTGCGTGACCAGCTCGTTCCACTGAATAAAAAATACCCGCTCGACGAGTTGCTGTCTGCTTGTGAACGTTATCTTAAGTTTGCACCGCGCGACTTCATCACGTTTGAATACGTCATGCTTGATGGTGTCAATGACACGGATCAGCATGCGCGCGAACTCATCCAGATCGCGCGCCGCCTGCATTGCAAGCTCAACCTGATTCCGTTTAATCCATTTCCGGGATCTGGCCTAAAACGTTCGACAGCGCCACGTATCCGAATCTTTGCGCAGCACCTGATGGATGCAGGTATTGTGACGACCGTGCGTAAAACGCGCGGCGATGATATCGATGCTGCCTGTGGGCAGTTGGCTGGCGAAGTCAAGGACCGCACGCGCCTAAGTGAAAAAATGGCTGCCCAGAAGCTGATTGCGATTAAGGAGATCCGTGCATGAGCGACGCAGAATTAGCCCGTACCCTACGTTCAGAGTCCCCCCCCGCTCCGACAGAGCTCATTACCAATGTGGGATCGCTTCGTGCCCTGCGTATTTCTAAAGGCTTGTCGATTGACGAAGTCGCTGTCCGGTTGAAATTTTCTACAAAGTACATCGAAGCACTCGAGTCCGAACAGTTCGAAAGCCTGCCACGGGGAATCGCGCTCAAAGGAATTGTTAAAAACTATGCACGTTTGCTGGGCATTGATTCAAGCTCTATTGAGTCTGCCTTGCAACCCTACATTGGCAGCGTCACGGGCGGTATTGCTGCCCATACGTCAACACGTTCACTGGGGGCGCATCACGCCACACACTCTGTCGGTGGCTCACCGATCTGGTTGCTGGTGATTTTTCTGGTGGTGCTTGCTGCGATCAGCATTGCTGTCTGGCAGGGAATTGTGCCGCAATCCTGGATTCCAGGATGGATGGGGGCACTCTTTAAATGATTCAGACCTCCGGCTCAATTCCTGTTTCGACCTGTTTGCCTGTTGGTCCGCTCACGCGACATCAGACACGTGCAGTGGCCATTGAGTGGGCAGGTAAGCAAGCCATCGTGGGTGGTGGTGCGCCAGTGCTGGTCCAGTCCATGACCAATACCGACACAGCTGATGCGGTGGCGACAGCCATCCAGATCAAGGAACTGGCCCTGGCAGGTTCGGAAATTGTCCGGATTACTGTGAATACTCCAGAGGCAGCAAAAGAGGTCTCAGCGATCCGCGAGCATCTTGATCGTATGGGCGTTCATGTCCCGCTGGTTGGAGACTTTCATTACAACGGCCACAAACTGCTGACGCAGTTCCCCGATTGTGCCCAGGCGCTATCCAAATATCGCATTAACCCGGGCAATATGGGGGGCGGCAAAAAGCGTGATGATAATTTTGCGCAGATGATCGAGGTCGCCTGCCGTCACCAAAAGCCGGTACGGATCGGCGTGAACTGGGGCAGTCTGGATCACGAGCTGCTCGCGCGCATGATGGACGACAACAGTCGAATCGTAGCGCCGCGTGATGCCCAGTCTGTGATGCGCGATGCTCTGGTGGTCTCGGCAATTAGTAACGCCCAGCGTGCCGAGGAGCTGGGCCTGGCGAGTGACGCCATTATCCTGTCCTGCAAAGTCAGTCATGTACAGGATCTGATTGCCGTCTATCGTGATCTGGCTGCACGTTGTGACTACCCATTGCATCTGGGTCTGACAGAGGCCGGAATGGGCAGCAAAGGGATTGTGGCTTCTACGGCGGCACTGAGCGTGCTCCTGCAAGAAGGCATTGGCGATACGATCCGGATTTCACTGACTCCGGAACCAGGCGGGGACCGCACGCGTGAAGTCATTGTGGCGCAAGAAATTTTGCAGACCATGGGTCTGCGTGCTTTTACCCCAATGGTCATCGCCTGCCCGGGTTGTGGGCGTACCAGCAGTACCGTTTTTCAGGATTTGGCCAACCGGATCCAGACATATTTGCGCGAGCAAATGCCTGTCTGGAAAAACATCTACCCAGGCGTTGAGTCCATGAATGTGGCCGTAATGGGCTGCGTAGTCAATGGACCAGGCGAGAGTCGCCATGCCGATATCGGTATTAGTTTGCCAGGCACGGGCGAAGTCCCGTCCGCACCCGTTTTTGTAGATGGTGAGCGTACCGTTACCCTCAAAGGTGACAACATTGCCCAGGAGTTCCAGGCGATTGTCGAAAAATACGTCGCACGCCGTTATGGCGCAGCGTGATCTGTTGAGTTTGTCCCAGCTTTTTGATTGCCACACATGACACAAACCTTTACTAAAGTAACCGCGATTCGCGGAATGAACGATGCGTTGCCAGGGGCCAGTGCGCGCTGGGAGCAACTCGAAGCGATCGTGCGTGACTGGTTGCATGCCTACGGCTACCGCAATATGCGTGCTCCGATCCTTGAGCACACACGTCTGTTTACACGTGGCATTGGTGAAGTCACCGATATCGTAGAAAAAGAGATGTACTCATTCACCGATGCGCTCAATGGCGAATCGCTCACGATGCGTCCGGAGTTCACCGCTGGCATGGTCCGTGCGGCAATCGAGCATAATTTGCTCTATGACCGATCGCAACGTGTCTACGCAATGGGGCCAGTATTTCGTCATGAGCGTCCGCAGCGTGGACGTTATCGTCAGTTTCATCAGATCGACGTCGAAGCCCTCGGCATGGCCGGGCCCGATATTGATGCAGAAGTCATTGTGATGGCTGCACGGCTATGGAAATTACTCGGGATTACAGACGTCCGCCTGGAGGTCAACTCCCTCGGTCAGGCCGAGGAGAGGGCTGCGCATCGTGCAGCGCTCATTACGCACCTTGAGCAGCATAAAGATGTGCTGGATGAGGATGGTCTGCGACGGATGTATACCAATCCCTTGCGCGTGCTTGATACTAAAAATCCTGCGATGCAGGATATGGCCAATGCAGCCCCCCGGCTCTTCGACTTTCTGGGTGAGGCCTCGCGTGCGCACTTCGAAGCAGTTTGCGCACGTCTCGATGATGCAGGGATTGCCTATACGCTCAATACCCGGATGGTCCGCGGTCTCGACTACTACAATCTGACGGTCTTTGAGTGGGTGACGGATCGTCTGGGCGCCCAGGCTACGATATGCGGTGGTGGGCGCTACGACGGTCTGATTGAGTTGCTGGGCGGCAAACCTGCTCCTGCTGTTGGTTTTGCCATTGGGATGGAGAGACTGATTGACCTGTGGGGACAGTATCAACCCGAAACCGCAGAGCCAGAATGTGATGTGTATATTGTCCAGCAAGGCGATGAGGCCCAGCGGCGTGCTGCTGTATTGGCTGAAGCTCTGCGCGATGCAGGTATTTCAGTGGTGGTGCATGCAGGCTCAGGCAGCTTTAAGTCTCAATTCAAGCGTGCCGATGCGAGTGCCGCAGCGATTGCGGTTATTCTTGCAGGCGATGAGCTCGCCTCGGGTATGGCTTCGGTCAAAATGTTGCGTCAGACTGCACAGTCAGGTGATGCAATGCAGCAACAAGTGCCACTTGATGATTTGGTGGCTTTTTTGAAAGATAAGGTTTAAACAGCATGGCTTACGATCTCGAAGAACAGGAACAGCTAGACCAATTGCGCGCCTGGTGGAGCAAATACGGTACGCTGGTATCGGCAATTTTGTTGATCGCTCTGGTGGCTCTTGCTGGCTGGCGTGGCTGGCAGTGGTATCAAACGAATCAGGCGGGTCAGGCACGTGGTTATTTCGAAGCCCTCGAAGACGCTGGACGTCAACCGGGCGATGAGTCGGTTGCCAGAATTAACGCCGCGATGAAGACCCTGCGCGACGAATATGCTGCAACGGATTATGCCGCCCGTGGTGCCTTGGTCGCTGCGTCCGCCTTGCAGGCGCGCAATGATCTGGCTGGCGCACGCGGCCAGCTTGAATGGCTGGCTCAGACCAAGCATGTTGCACTGGTTCCTGTCGCGCGGTTACGCCTGGCTGGACTGCTGGCTGACCAGAAGGACTACGAGGCTGCGCTGGCGCAGCTCAAGGACGCGCCTGCGGCTTTTGCGGGTCTATATGCTGACCGGCGTGGTGACATTCTCTCCGCGCAGGGAAAGGCTGCTGAGGCCCGCGAAGCCTGGAAACAGGCACTTGAAACACTCGGTGTAAATAGTCCGCTTGCACCGGTTGTCAAACTCAAAATTGATGCGCTTGGAGCGTGATGATGTCGTCATCGATGATCTTGCGAGTAGTACGTGCGTTGTCCGTTGCCGGTCTGGTATCGCTGGCTGGTTGCAGCATTTTTACCGGTGATGACGGACGTAACGATCCCACGCCGCTTACAACCTATACCGCAGGAATCTCTGCACAAATCGGCTGGAAAGCCGCAATCGGCAGCGGGACGGGGATCGGTTTTGCTCCGGCGGTTGTCCGTGACACGGTATATGCAGCTGCTGGCGATGGTTCGGTTGCCAAATTTGATCTGAACTCGGGTGCCACACTCTGGAAGGTCAGACTCGACAAAAAACTGACTGCCGGTACGGGCAGCGATGGTGTCACGACGGCAGTGGTTGACGAGGAGGGCACGGTGATTGCTCTCGACGAAACCGGCCAGGTTAAATGGCGTACCAAGGCAAGCAGTGAGGTGATCATTCCTCCTGTTGTCGGCTTTGGTGTGGTGATTGTGCGCAGTGGTGACTACCGGATTCAGGCATTCAATGCCGAAACCGGAGAGCGCATCTGGAGTGTCCAGCGTCCGGGGCCTGCACTGGCTCTGCGCGCACCTGCACGCATGGCGATGATCGAAGGAATGGTCCTGAGCGGGATTCCCGGTGGTAAATTGGTCGCAATCAATGCGATCTCCGGTGATGTCCAGTGGGAAGGCGTTGTAGCTGTTCCTAAAGGTTCTACTGATCTGGAACGCGTCAATGATGTGGTGGGTACACCTGCGGTGATTGGTCCTATGCTGTGTGCGGTCGCGCACCAGGGCAGGATAATTTGTTTTGATATCGCAACCGGTGGCAGGCCTGTCTGGAGTAAGACATTTTCGAGCAATGTAGGCATGACAGTTGATAGCCGCAACGCCTACGCGCCCAATACGCGTGATGTCATTTCTGCCTTTAGCTTGCAAGATGGCTCGCTCACCTGGAAGCAAGAGGCTCTACGTAATCGCCGGGTCACAAGCCCAGCGGCGATCGGTACAGCAGTGGCCGTTGGCGACTATGATGGATTCGTCCATTTCATGGCGCCTGACGATGGACATTTGCTGGCTCGAATTTCTGTGGGTGGTGGCGCGATTCGTGCGCCACTGATCGCAACAACCCAGGGTGTTCTCGTCCAGACGGGCGATGGTGCCTTGATCATGATAGTGTTGAATTAATCCGTGTCATTTAAACCTGTTGTTGCCCTGGTCGGGCGCCCGAACGTTGGCAAATCCACCCTGTTTAATCGTCTGACGCGTTCGCGTTCAGCGCTGGTTGCCGACTTTTCAGGACTCACACGTGATCGCCATTATGGCGAAGGTCGCGTGGGAGAAAAGCCATTTATCGTCGTCGATACCGGGGGCTTTGAACCCGTTGCCAAAGACGGTATTCTTCACCAGATGGCTCGCCAGACACAGCAGGCGATTGCTGAAGCTGATGTGGTGATTTTTCTTGTCGATGCCCGTGCGGGTGTTAACGCCCATGATCATGATATCGCCCGCTTGCTGCGCAAGCTCGGCCAGCGCGTAGTCTTATGTGTCAACAAAGCCGAAGGCATGCTGCATGGCAGTGCGGTCGCGGAGTTCCATGAGCTTGGCCTTGGTCAGCCTTCAGCGATCTCTGCCGCACATGGCGAGGGAATCTCGGATCTGATCGAGCATGCCCTGGTCGGCCTGGGCAAAGAGCCTGTTGTCGAAGTCTTTGATGCAGATGATGTCGAGCCTTCCGAAGAGGCGCTCAAGGCAGCCGCTGCTGCCGCCGCCGAAGACGCCGAGCCATTCGAGCACCGGATCAAACTCGCCATTGTGGGCCGGCCAAACGTTGGCAAGTCAACGCTGATTAACACCTTGCTGGGTGAAGAGCGTGTGATTGCCTTTGACATGCCTGGTACGACACGGGATGCCATTGAGATTGAGTTTGACCGTGGTGGTAAACAGTACACGCTGATTGATACGGCCGGTTTGCGCAAACGTGGCAAAGTTTTCGAAGCGATCGAAAAATTCTCAGTGATTAAAACCTTGCAGGCGATTGAAGCCAGTAACGTTGTATTACTGATGATTGATGCGCAACAGGAAGTGTCTGATCAGGATGCGCATATTGCTGGTTTTATTCTCGAAACAGGTCGCGCGCTTGTTGTTGCCATCAACAAGTGGGATGGTCTGGACAATGAACAGCGCGAACGCATTCAACGTGAGTTCGACCGAAAGTTGCGCTTTCTCTCGTTTGCACGGTTACACACAATTTCCGCCTTGCGCGGGCAGGGCGTTAATAATTTATTGAAGTCTGTCAATTCCGCCCATGCGGCAGCCTTTGCCAAACTTTCAACGCCCAAACTCACGCGTGAGTTGCAGGCGGCTGTCGAACAGCAGCCACCACCACGCAAGGGGATTTTCCGGCCTAAGATGCGTTATGCGCATCAGGGCGGACAAAATCCACCGCTGATCATTGTTCACGGTAACGCCCTGGATTCAATCTCGGACTCCTATCGTCGTTACCTTGAGGGGCGATTCCGTGATGCCTTTGAACTGGCGGGCACACCATTGCGCATCGAGTTCAAGTCCTCCTTCAACCCCTACGCTGACAATTAATCCCGCGTAGATTCTAGAGACGTACAAGTCAATATGAGCCGTTATTGGAGTAGTCTGGTTGAGCAGCTCGATCCCTATGTGCCGGGAGAGCAGCCACGCGTCCAAAATCTGATTAAGCTCAACACCAATGAGCATCCATACGGTCCGTCTGCCCGTGTGATTGCTGCAATTGCTGCGGCGAATAACGACAGTTTGCGCTTGTACCCGGATCCGACTTCGCTGGAATTGCGGCAGGTGATTGCCAGTCGCTTTAAGCTAACCGCAGAGCACGTTTTTGTTGGCAATGGCTCTGATGAAGTCCTGGCGCACGTTTTTCATGCCTTGCTCAAACATGACGCCCCGGTTGTGTTTCCTGATATTTCCTACAGTTTTTACCCTGTTTACTGTGGTTTGTATCAAATGCAATTTCGCACCGTTCCGCTTGATGAAAACTTGTGCCTGGATGTTGAGGACTATATCCCTGACACGGGTGACAAGGCGTCAGCGCATGCACAGACGGGAGGTATTATTTTCCCGAACCCGAATGCGCCGACTGGTCGTGGGCTTGAACTGGCTCAGATCGAAAAAGTTGTCGCAGCCAATCCCGACGTTGTCGTTGTGATTGACGAAGCGTACGTGGATTTCGGTGCGGAGTCGGCGGCGAGCCTGATTGCTCAGTACCCCAATTTACTGGTGGTGCATACGCTTTCAAAGTCCCGTTCCCTTGCTGGCCTGCGTGTAGGCTATGCACTGGGTCATCCAGACCTGGTTCAGGGGCTGGATCGCGTCAAGAACAGTTTTAATTCCTATCCTCTTGACCGCCTTGCACAGGCTGGTGCGATTGCTGCGATTCAGGACGAAGATCATTTTGAGCGGTCACGCCAGGCCGTGATCCGCACGCGCGAACAATTAACACTGGACCTGGGTTTGCTGGGTTTTGAGGTGTTGCCATCCCAGGCGAACTTTATCTTTGCCCGTCATCCAACACTTGCAGGCGAGCAATTGGCATCTATGTTGCGAGCAAAGAATATTCTGGTCCGGCATTTTAAAACCTTACGTATTGCAGATTATGTTCGAATTACGATTGGTACAGATGAGCAGTGCGGTCAGCTGCTAGAGGCCTGCAAAGAAATTCTGCTTTAGAAAGACCGTTTGGGTTTTATTCGCAATTCTCACACTCAGGTTTTGTTTGTCAAAAAACAATTAATTGGTAACCAAACGTACCTATTCCTAGCGTAGCTCGGGAAAACCCTGTAAAGTCCTAACATTGGATGGATCGATTTGATCCCTCCGTCAACAACAACAAATGGAGCCTGCCAATGAGCAATAAAGGGCAAACTTTGCAAGATCCTTTCCTCAACGCTTTGCGTAAAGAACACATACCAGTGTCTATTTATCTGGTAAATGGAATCAAACTTCAAGGCCAGGTTGAGTCATTTGATCAGTATGTGGTTTTGTTAAGAAACACCGTGACTCAAATGGTTTACAAACACGCAATTTCTACGGTCGTGCCAGCACGCGCCGTGACGCTGCCAAATGCTGAGGCAGCAGATGCCGAGGTTGCTGCTGAATAATTCAGCAGCTTTGAGATACACGCCCGTCACGACTCTGTGTCATGGCGGGCGTGTTCGTTACTGGGTCAGGTTCGTGAGCGGCCATTTCTGTTCGCATACGCTTAATTCAGACTTTTTTTCTGATGGAGTGGCTCAATCATGCGTGCACTGATAATCAGCGTGGACTTGGGTGCGCCGGATCATGAGGCACATGCCGAAGAATTCGCGTTGCTCGCCAAGGGCGCGGGTGCCGAAATCGTTGCAACCCTGACTGCACGCAGATCGAGACCGGATGCTGCCTACTTTATCGGGACAGGCAAAGTCGAAGAGGCCGTCTTGCTCTCCCAGGAGTGCGAAGCCGAAGTCGTTTTGTTCGACCAGCCCCTTTCTCCTGCACAGCAACGCAACCTTGAGCGCCAGCTCAATATGCGCGTGGTGGATCGTGTCGCCTTGATTCTGGATATTTTTGCCTTGCGTGCCCAGAGTCACGAAGGCAAGCTGCAAGTCGAGCTCGCCCAGTTGCAACATCTCGCTACGCGCCTGACCCGTATGTGGTCCCACCTTGAGCGTCAGCGTGGCGGGATTGGTATGCGTGGTCCCGGCGAATCGCAGCTCGAAATGGATCGTCGGATGATTGGCGGCAAGGTCCGTCTGCTACGTGAACGCCTTGAGCGTGTCCAGCGACAGCGTACGACCCAGCGCCGTTCACGGGCGCGCGCCAAAACTCTATCAGTTTCACTTGTTGGTTATACCAACGCGGGCAAGTCCACGCTGTTTAATGCTTTGACACGCGCAGGCGCATACGCTGCTGATCAGTTGTTTGCCACGCTTGATACAACGACCCGGCGCGTCTGGGTCGAGGGTGCAGGACAGATTACCCTTTCAGATACAGTGGGTTTTATTCGCGATTTACCCCTTACACTGATTGCAGCTTTCAGGGCGACCCTCGAAGAAGCCGTTCATGCAGACTTGCTGTTGCATGTAGTGGATGCTTCGAGCCCCCAGCGCGATGAACAAATCGCTGAGGTTGATAAGGTTCTGGTCGATATCGGCGCTGCGGATATACCCAGGATTCTGATCTATAACAAAATTGATCTGGCTGGTCTGGAGCCGCGTGTCGAATATGACGCACATGGTACGATTTGTCGTGTATTTGTGAGTGCTCAAAAGCGCTTGGGACTGGACGGCGTGCGTAGCGCAATCAGTCAGTTCGCCTTACTTTCGGAAAACAATGCGATTTCTACCCAAAATATTCAATCTGAATGATCCCGGCTGGGGTCGAGGCCAGGGCTCTAACGGCTCTGAGCCGACCAAGCAAAATGAGCCGCCCAGGCGTCCTTCACAAAGCAATGGGCCGCCTGATCTCGACCAGGTCTGGCGCGACTTCAACCAGAAACTAGGTAGTTTGTTTGGCCGCGGTTCTGGCAAAGGTCCTGGCGCCCCCAGGCCTCCGGGTTCAGGTATGGGCGGACCAACGCCCCGGCAGTCGCAAATTGGGCTGAGCGTGATTGGCATTGCAGCGATCGCCTTGTGGCTGGCGAGTGGATTTTTTATCGTTCAGGAAGGCCAGGTTGCGGTCATTACGCAGTTTGGTAAGTATTTCAGTACCGCCCAGGCTGGATTTCAGTGGCGCCTGCCATATCCGATTCAGGCCCAGGAGATCGTGAATCTCTCGCAGCTGCGGACCTTTGAAGTCGGTTTTCGTGGCAATGCCCGCAACCGGGTCCTGCCAGAAGCACTGATGCTGACAGACGATGAGAATATCGTTGATGTGCAGTTTGTTGTTCAGTACCGTTTGCGTGCAGATGGTGCACCAGATTATCTCTTCAAAACAAAAGATCCTGATGAGTCGGTTCGCCAGACTGCCCAGTCCGCTATGCGAGAAGTCGTCGGTACGCGCAAGATGGACTTTGTACTGTACGAAGGCCGGACTGCTGTTGCAATTGACGTACAAAAGCTGATGCAGCAAACGCTGGACCGTTATCAGACAGGTGTCCAGGTCAGTAGCGTGGCGATTCAGAACGTCCAGCCTCCCGAACAGGTCCAGGCTGCATTTGATGATGCAGTCAAAGCCGGTCAGGATCGTGAGCGCCAGATTAACGAAGGTCAGGCTTACCAGAATCAGATTGTGCCGATGGCCAGCGGCCAGGCTTCACGCATGCTTGAGCAGGCCGAGGGCTATCGTGCAAAAGTCGTAGGCAATGCTGTCGGTGATGTCGCACGTTTTGGCAGTGTGCTTGCCGAGTACCGCAAGTCACCATTGGTTATTCGCGAGCGTATGTATCTCGAGACCATGGAGCAGATGTATTCCAAGGCTAGCAAAGTCTTGATCGATACGCGCGGTTCAAACAACGTGATGTATCTGCCGCTCGATAAGATCATGCAGCAGACTGCCCAGGATGCTGCAAAGCAATCTTCCAGTTCGGTTGTTCCTCCGCCGGCAGCAGCAACAACCGCTGTGCCGGTCCCGGCGACACCTGCGGTGCGGCCTGCTGCATCAAGCGGATCGTCAAGCACGTTGACCCGCGATCGCGGCAACCGATAAGGAGGGCATCAATATGAAACGTCTACTACCCCTGCTGATTACCTTGCTTGTTGTGCTCGGTGTCCTGTCGTCCTCTGTATTTATCGTGCGTGAACGTGACTTTGCGCTGGTCTTTGCTCTGGGCGAAGTCAAAAAAGTCATTTCTGAACCTGGCTTGTATTTCAAACTGCCCCCACCATTCCAGAATGTGGTCACACTGGATAAGCGCCTGCTAACAATTGACAGTCAGGAAGCCGAGCGGATTCAAACCTCTGAAAAGAAAAACCTGCTGATTGACTCGTTCGTCAAATGGCGCATTGTTGATCCACGCCTCTACTACATTACCTTTGGTGCAAATGAACGTGCTGCACGTGAGCGGCTACAGGCTCAGATTCGGGATGCCCTGAATGCATCTGTGAACGTTCGTACGGTCAAAGATGTCGTCTCGCTTGAACGTGATGTCATCATGAACGAAGTGCTCACCAACGTGATCAAGCGTGCTGAGCCTCTTGGCGTGCAGATTGTCGATGTTCGACTCAAGCGTATTGAATTCGCACCTGAAATTTCCGAGTCAGTCTATCGGCGCATGGAGTCAGAGCGCTTGCGTGTGGCCAATGAGCTGCGCTCAATCGGTGCCGCTGAAGGCGAAAAAATTCGTGCTGAAGCAGATCGTCAGCGCGAGCAGATTGTGGCCGAAGCGTATGGTCGTGCACAGGCGATCATGGGTGAGGGCGATGCCAAAGCTGCCGGTATGTATGCCAAGGCATATGGCGAGGACCTGGGTTTTTACAGCTTTTACAAGAGCCTCGAAGGTTATCGCGCTGCCTTTGGTAAGCAAGGTGACCTGCTGGTTGTGGATCCAAGCTCGGATTTCTTCAAATATCTGAAGTCCTCCACTGGTAAATAAGCCCGGACTACTCTGTTTTTCCCTCCGGAATGAGGGATCAGACAGAGCAGTTACAGCTTAGCCATAATAGGTATAATGCGCTGTAAGCTTTAACGATTGTTCTGGCGGCTTGCCGGGCTTACGCCCCAAGCCGCTTTTTCTTTGGGCGACGCATTTATCAGTTTGTGATATTTGCACGATTGTCTTTGTACCTGCATCACTCCAAATTTTGATGAATATTTTTTTATTGACTGTGCAAACATGAAAGGTAACTGGCTGCTGCCCGAAAGTCTGGCTGATATGTTGCCGGCCGAGGCGCGTCGCATCGAAGAGCTGCGTCGCAGCCTGCTGGACCTGTTTCGTACCTACGGTTTTGAACTGGTTGCGCCTCCGCTGGTCGAGTACATCGATTCCTTGCTCTCTGGCTGTGGCAGCGATCTGAATCTGCGCACGAGCAAACTGGTCGATCAACTCTCTGGCAGAACACTTGGTGTACGTGCCGATATGACGCCACAGGTCACACGCATTGATGCACATTTGCTTAATCGTGCGGGCGTGACGCGATTGTGCTATTGCGGTCCGATCCTGCACGCCAGGCCTGCTGGTTTGCTGTCGAGCCGAGAGTTATTGCAGATTGGTGCCGAAATCTTTGGTCATGCCGGCATTGAAGCTGATCTTGAAATCATTCGCCTTTCCCTTGAAAGCACACGCCTTGCGGGTGTAAAGTCCGTGCGGCTGGATGTCTGTCACGCAGGTCTGGTTCGTAGTCTCATTGATGCAGACCCTCTTGGCGCTGCCCGTGCCGATGAAATCATGGCCTTGTTGCGCGATAAAGATTTGCCGGGTATCACCCTGCTCGGCAATGGTCTGGGTGCGTTACAGCCTGGCACCGTGAAGGCCTTGGCCTGTTTGCCACAGTTGTATGGTGATGCGAGTGTCATTACACGTGCACGTACACTTTTGCCTGCTCTTGCAGGTGTGACGTCTGCGCTGGATACGCTCGAACAGCTGCTTGCAGCGCTGGATGATGTCTCCGTGGGCGTAGATCTTGCGGATGTCGGGACCTATGGCTATCACTCAGGCGTGACTTTTTCGATTTATGCCGAAGGCTGGCATGATGCCCTGGTGCAGGGCGGGCGCTATGACGACGTGAGCCGTGGTTTTGGACGCGTGCGCCCAGCAACAGGCTTTAGCCTCGATTTGCGTAAACTGGCTGGTGGGTTGTCCGCAGCCGAGCCTGTCCCAGCGATTCGCGCGCCCGCCGGTCAGGACGCGAGCCTGCGCCAGGCTGTTCAGGCCTTGCGTCAGGCTGGACAGATCGTGGTTCAGGTATTTCCTGGCGAGCTTGCCACGCATGATGAGTTTGTGTTTGACCGAGAGATCGTTCAGAGCAATGGTCAGTGGACAGTGCAAAAAGTTTCTTAAGTTGGTCCCATCGTTCCAGCTCGTTGAGCTGGTTGTGTGGGGTGTGGGGATATGACTGCCCCGATTTTGAATGAATGTTTAACGTGATATGAGCAAGAACATTGTAGTGATCGGCACCCAATGGGGTGATGAAGGCAAGGGCAAGATTGTTGACTGGCTTGCTGAATCAGCACAAGGTGTTGTGCGGTTTCAGGGCGGACACAATGCTGGCCATACCTTATGGATCAATGGCAAAAAAACAATTTTGCGCTTGATTCCATCGGGCATCATGCACCCGCACGTGACGTGTTACATCGGCAATGGTGTAGTGCTGTCACCCGAAGCCTTGCTCAAAGAGATTTCAGAGCTTGAGGCCGCTGGTCTGGATGTCCGTTCGCGACTGCAGATCTCCGAGGCATGTCCGTTGATCCTGCCTTATCACGTTGCCCTGGATCAGGCCCGTGAAGCCCGACGCGGCGAAGCAAAGATTGGCACAACGGGTCGGGGCATTGGCCCGGCCTACGAGGACAAAGTTGCACGCCGAGCCTTGCGTGTGCAGGATCTGTTTGATCCTGCAGGTTTTCGCACCAAGGTCGAAGAAGCCCTCGACTTGCATAACTTTGTCTTGACGAAATATCTGGGTGCCCAGGCTGTTTCAATCGACGAAGTCGTCGATCAGGCCATGGCGCTTGCTCCTGCCATCGCACCGATGGTGCACGATGTCAGCAGTAACCTGTTCGCCGCGCAGCAAGCAGGTAAGAGCTTGTTGTTCGAAGGCGCGCAGGGTGCGTTGCTGGATGTGGATCATGGTACCTATCCCTACGTCACCAGCAGCAACTGTATTGCTGGAGCCGCTGCGGCAGGTGCGGGCGTAGGACCACAGACCCTGAGCTACGTGCTTGGGATTACCAAAGCCTACGCAACGCGTGTGGGTTCAGGTCCTTTTCCGACCGAGCTCGACGACGAAATCGGTCTGCGCCTGGCAACAGTGGGTAAAGAATTTGGTTCCGTAACCGGACGTCCACGTCGCTGCGGCTGGTTTGACGGTGCAGCACTGAAGCGCTCAGTTCGCCTCAATGGTATTTCCGGCCTGTGTATCACCAAGCTGGATGTGCTTGATGGTCTTGAAACCATCAAAATCGGTGTGGGCTACACGTTGGATGGTGCCAGAATTGATGTGTTGCCTTATGGTGCAGATGCGGTTGCGCGCGCGATTCCAGTACTGGAAGAAATGCCCGGCTGGACCGAGTCGACAGTCGGCGTGACTCAGTTTGATCTGCTGCCCATGAATGCACAGCGCTATCTGTTGCGCATGTCCGAGGTTTGCGGTGTGCCAATCGACATGGTCTCGACAGGTCCGGATCGTAACGAAACAATCATGCTGCGTCATCCTTTCAAGTCCTGATCGAGATCTGCCTGATGCAAACGTTTGCCTGGATCCGTCTGTTTGAGCCCTGTCACTGATGACGCTGCCTGTGAGTACCGAGCGTGATCAGTGGGTAAGCTGGGGCGCATATCACGGACTGATCGAGCAGCTTGCCCTGCAGGTTCACGAGTCAGGCTGGGCGTTTGATCAGATTTTGTGTCTGGCACGCGGTGGCCTGCGTGTCGGTGACGTGCTGTCGCGTATTTTCGACAAGCCACTGGCCATCCTGACGACTAGCAGCTACCGTGCTGCGGCGGGAACGGAGCAGGGAAGGCTCGATATTGCCCAGTATGTCACGATGACCTCTGGGCAACTCGAAGGACGTGTCCTGCTACTGGATGATATGGTGGATACAGGTGTGACCCTGGTCGAGGTCCTTGCCAGTCTTCAGGAGCGTTTCATCGCCATCACTGAAATCCGTACCGGAGTGCTCTGGTACAAAGCGCATTCCTGCGTGACCCCTGATTTTTATGTTCAAAAACTCGATTCGAATCCCTGGATTCACCAGCCTTTCGAGGAATATGACTTGCTGGATCCCGCGACCCTCAGAGTTCGCGTCAAACAGCGGGCATCGTCATAGCGTATTTGTGCTATGATAGTAGGCTAATCTGTACCTTTCTAGCCATTTTTGGTTTAACGCTTTTTAATTAAACACACGCATCCTATGCCTATCGTTCGTCTGAAAGAAAACGAGCCCTTCGAAGCCGCACTGCGTCGCTTCAAGCGCACAATCGAAAAGACCGGTCTGTTGACCGAATTGCGCGCACGCGAGTTCTACGAAAAGCCTACTGCTGAGCGCAAGCGCAAGCAGGCTGCTGCCGTCAAGCGCCATTACAAACGCATTCGCAGTCAGCAATTGCCACCGCGCATGTATTGATTATCGGCGCTTAATTGCGCCACTTTCGTATGGTCTGACCGTTGATCCCTGATTCCTTTATCCAGGATCTACTTGCCCGCGTAGATGTTGCGGATGTCGTCGGACGCTACGTACAGCTCAAAAAAGGGGGCGTCAACCTGCTCGGGTTGTGCCCCTTTCATAACGAAAAATCCCCGTCGTTTACAGTTAGTCCCTCCAAACAGTTCTATCACTGCTTTGGTTGCGGAGCCCATGGAAGCGCGATTACGTTCCTGATGGAGCATACGGGAGCCAGTTTTCCCGAGGCTGTCCGGACACTGGCCAGTGCGGTGGGTGTCAATGTTCCCGAAGAAAATCGTTCGCCCGGACAACAGGCAGCGACTGCCCGTCGCAAAGAAGAAGTCAACCAGCACACCCGTGTCCTTCAGGTTGCACAAGCTCACTATGTCGAACAGCTGAAGGCGAGCCCTGCTGCCATCCGCTATCTGCAGCAACGGGGCTTGACAGGACAAATTGCCAAAACCTTTGGGCTGGGCTGGGCGACGGCAGATCGCCAGTCGCTCGGCAAGGCATTCCCGCAATACGATGATCCGATCCTGGTCGAAGCAGGTCTGATCATCGAATCCGAGGACGGCAGGCGTTATGACCGTTTTCGCGAGAGGATTATGTTCCCGATCCGGAACGTAAAAGGCGAAATAGTCGGGTTTGGTGGACGCATCATCGGCAAAGGTGAACCCAAATATTTGAATTCACCAGAAACCCCGGTATTTTCAAAAGGCAACGAGCTGTACGGATTGTTTGAAGCCCGAACTGCAATTCGGACCGAAGGGTGCGTCATTGTTGTTGAAGGCTATATGGATGTGGTGGGGCTTGCACAGCTTGGCGTTGCCAATGCAGTAGCAACACTGGGTACGGCCACCACGCCCATGCACATTCAAAAACTGCTGCGTGCAAGTGACAAAATAATTTTCAGCTTTGATGGTGATGCTGCTGGACGCCGCGCTGCCTGGAGAGCGCTTGGGGCTTGCCTGCCACTTTTGCGTGATGATATTTCTATCCGGTTTCTTTTTTTACCGACCGAACATGATCCTGATAGCTACATCCGCCAGTTTGGCGAAGAGGCCTTCAGGGCGTGCCTCAATGAGTCGGATGCGTTGTCTACTTTTTTCCTCAATGAGCTGGCTGCACGTCATGTCATTCAGGAGGTGGAGGGGCGTTCAGCACTGGTGCATGAGGCGCGTCCCTTGCTTGCACAGATTCCCCAGATCACGCTTAAAGTTCAGCTGCAAAATGAACTGGCGCGGCTTGTACAGCTGACCCCTGAGGAGTTGTCACAAATCCTCGCACGTGATGTGCCCGCTGCGTTGCCAGGCTTGCCCGCCGCAGGTGGTGCACGAGGCGCAGCCGCGGCAGGTAATGGACAGTTCGTACGCAATATGTCGACCGATGATCATGTCAATCAGGTCAGCCGCTCCAACGGTTTGGTTCCGCCTGATTTTGCTGATGAACGGCAGTTTGAAGATTATCCAGGTCAGGGCGGTAGCGGTGGTGGTTATGGTGCGGGCGGCTACCCCTCGGGAGGCTATGGCGGGCAGCGTATTCCGAATTATGCCAATACTGAATACCTGGGGCAGGGCGGCACATCAAATCGGCGCAGTGGCAAAAGTGGTGGCAGATTTGGTTCAAATCAGGGGGGGCAGCATCAGCCAGGCGCGCGTGCGAGCCGAAGATCCGTGGCGCCAATGGCGCGCCGTTTACTGCGGCTGCTGCTGACCCATCCCGAGCTTGTCGACCAAATGGGCGATCAACAGCTTGAAGTTCTGGAACGTGGCCCCCATCTTGAGATGGTGAGGGATTTGATTGTTCTGGCTCAAACAAGCGGCGCTCGGCACGTCGGTGCACTGATTCAGGCCGCAGACCCAGGTGCGGATCTGGGCGTATTGCTGGCTTCAGTCGCTGCTGATCTGATGGCTCAGGAGGCTTTGCCTGAGCCTCAGAAAGAATGGGAAGACGCCCTGAGACGGATTGAACTGGATAGTTTGAAGCAGGAACAGGATGCCCTGATTAAGGAAGGTGAAAATAATTTGCACTTACAGCAGAAATATGGGGAACTTTCTGTGCGTATCGCGCGTCTAATTAGGGCAATCGAAGCAAGCAAGGTCCGTTAGTTCAGTTAAAATCAATGGTTTGCTAGGCCGGATTGTTACTGGTCTGGCTAGCACTGACAGAGTAAATAGTGATTTCAATCAGGATGGTGAGTCATTTGCCATGCACCAATTGAGTGCATTGCTGTGACGTACCAATAAATAGTTTCAGGAACGAGCTTCACTTAACGTGCTTCAAACCAGCGTGCGTGAATCCCAAACGTGCGGTAAACAGAACATGTCACTGAAAGTGCCTTCTATATAGATGGTGCAAGACGTGCGACAAAAGAGCGATCATGACTTTATCAACTGGCAACAAAAAAACTATGGCTGCTGCTAAGCCTGCTCCAAAGACCTCAACCAAAGCACCTGCCAAACCTGCCAGTCCAGTCGCTGTTAAAGCGACGGCTAAAACTCCAGCCAGTGTTCATGCATCCAAAGCTGCTCAGTCGGTCTCAAAGCCAGCGGCCAAAATTGCCGCTAAACCAGTTGCAAAGTCAGTTGCAAAGCCTGTTTCTAAAACGGTCACGCAATCCGTTGCCAAACCTGCTTCGAAGCCATCCTCCAAGGCTGCTCCTCAGTCAGCTTCCAAAGCGACCCCAAAGCCAGTCAGCCCCTCAAAATCTCCAGTCAAACCCGCTAGTCAAGTTTCGTCTAGCGCTAAGCCTGTATCAAAATCAGCTGTTCAGTCAGTCAAGGATTCAATGAAGTCGGTATCACAGACTAAACCCAAGGCATCACCCCAGGCAGCTGCTGCAAAAACCCCCGTTAAAGTTGCTGCAAAACCCACAACAAAACCAGCGGCTAAAGTCGCTGCGTCAAAAGCCGTAGCCAAGCCGCCGGTCGCTAAAAAAGCAGCCGCCAAACCTGACGCTGCCAAAATTGCAGCAGCCAAGCTTGCCGCCGCAGCACCTGCGCGCGTTGCCCCTGCAGCCCTGGTGGCTGCCAAGGCTCCTGGCAAAGTGGATGTTTCAAAGCCTGCACCCGACAAGTCTGCCAAAGGCGATGATGAAAAGCCTGCAAAAGGTCGTCCTCCTGGTGGTACGGGTCGTCGCCCAGGTCGTCCATCGAAGAATCCGAATGGCAACGCTGACAGTGAGTTTGGCGATGCGAATGACGGCGACGGCGAAGCAGAAGTTTTGCCTGAACTTAAGCCCGTCAAACGTGGCAAACGTGGCAAAGGTGAAGGCAAAGATCTGATTGCACGCGGACCGATTACTCCTGAGGAGTACGAAGCCCGTCGTAACCGCCTGAAGCTGCTGATCAAACTTGGTAAAGACCGCGGTTATCTGACTTACGGCGAGATCAACGACCATCTGCCTGATGATCTGGTCGATGCCGAAGCGATCGATGGCATTATCAGTACGTTCAGTGACATGGGCATTGCGGTCTATGACCAGGCGCCTGATGCTGAAACCTTGCTGCTGGGCGAGAATGCACCTGTTGCAACTTCGGATGATGATGTCGAAGACGAAGCCGAAGCCGCGCTGACCACGGTTGATTCAGACTTTGGTCGTACGACCGACCCAGTGCGTATGTACATGCGTGAGATGGGAACGGTTGAGCTGCTTACACGCGAAGGCGAGATCGAGATTGCCAAGCGCATTGAGGGCGGTCTCAAGGATATGGTTAAAGCCATTTCGACTTGCCCAACCACGATTAACGAAATCATCAGCCATGTTCAGCGCGTGCGCGATGCACAGGCTCAGATCGACGAGGTCATTGATGGCCTGGTGGATGAAGAGGGTGCTGAGTATGCTGGTGCCGGTGTTGCAGATGAGTCCGAAGAAGATGGTCCTGCAGGTGGCATGAGCAGCAAGCAGCTCGAAGATCTGCGTGTAAAAGGTCTGGCTAAATTCGATATTGTTGCGACGCAATTTATCAAGATGCGTGCTGCCTACGAAAAAGAAGGTTATCGCTCCAAAACATACACGACGGCTCAAGAAGCCATCATGAATGAATTGATGGGCGTACGCTTTACTGCCAAGATGGTGGAACGTCTGGCGGACACCTTGCGTCAGCAGGTTGAAGAAGTGCGCAAGATTGAGCGTGC
>CANCOC010000054.1 GCA_947379755.1 Alcaligenaceae bacterium
TCGCGGTCGGTGCCACCCGTGAACAGGCACTGATGCGTTTGACTGGTGCGCTGAGTCAATGTGTCTTGCTAGGTATTCCCACAAACCAGCAGTTTTTACTTGCATGCCTGAGGCATGCTGCATTTGTGTCAGGTGACATCTGCACGGATTTTGTTGATCGCTACCGTGCGCACGGGCTGGTGACCCAGCAGGTGCCGTCTGAGCAGACGATTGTCCGGGCGGCTGTGGCTGCACTTGGATTGCTGCCACGCAAGGGAGGTGAGGAACATGCTTTGGTTTCTGCTTTTGAAAACAGATTGCAATCTGTTGCGAGCACGGTGAACTTGACACGCAATCAGCAGGTCTGGCAGGTTTCAGTTCAGGTACTTAGGGATCGAACGCTGCGGGTGCGCATCCTGGATGCATGCAGCGGTTCATTATCCGCCTGTCATGAACTTGTTCACTTGCCGGATCATCTTGTATTCAGTTGCGATGCGCATGGGGTCCACATATTTGATGCTGGCTGTGCGTGGTCTTTTGAAATTGATGACCCAAGGCGGGGACAGCCCGAGCAAGTCTCAAGTGGAACGCTGCGCGCGCCGCTTGGTGCCAGGGTGTCGAGTGTGCTTGTCGCTCAGGGAGAGTGTGTCTTGAAAGGACAGCCACTTGCAATACTCGAAGCGATGAAAATGGAGCACACGATGACTGCGGCCTTTGATGGCGTGGTCACCGATCTGCACGTGCAAACCGGGACTCAAGTGCGCGCCGGTGCGCATCTCATGACTGTAGTCGCTGCCTAGGCACGCAGCCAGGGGTGGCCTGAGTGGTGCTTCTTTTCAAATGCATCAATTTCTGTCGCATAACTCATCGTCAGTGCGACTTCATCGACCCCTTTTAATAAGCACTCGCGCCAGAACGAATCGATTTCGAAGGTCAATGGTTCAAGTAGGCCAGACCAATTTACCGTGCAGCCTTGTAAATTGATGTCGATTTGCAGGGGCGATTCGTCTGCCTGCGCCGTCTCACGAATTCTTGTACGCAGGGCATGCAGGGCGGCATCATCGATTCTGACTGGCAACAATCCATTTTTTAAACAGTTGCTATAAAAAATATCACCAAAACTGGGCGCCAGTACGGCGCGAAATCCAAAATCGGCAAGGGTATAGACTGCTGCCTCACGAGAAGATCCACACCCAAAGTTGTGGTCTGCGACGAGTATGGTCGCTCGCTGGTAAATGGCTTGATTCAATACAAAGTCAGTGGGTTGCTGGGTGATCTGGTTGATACGCAAGTCATGGAACAGATACTCTCCATATCCCGCCGCACGATCCTTTTTAAGAAAACGTGCAGGAATGATCTGGTCCGTATCAATGTTGCGACCTTCCAGAGCAAGCGCGATACCACGGATGCATGTAAAAGCTTTCATGTGCTGTGCCTCCTGCTCAGTAAAATGCACGAACGTCTGTCAGTCGTCCCGTAACGGCGGCAGCTGCCGCCATTGCAGGGCTCATCAGGTGTGTACGTACATCAGGACCTTGTCGACCAACAAAATTACGGTTCGAGGTCGAGGCGACACGTTCGCCTGCTGGAGCGGTATCACCGTTAATGCCGACGCACATCGAGCAGCCCGGTTCTCGCCACTCCAGTCCCGCGTCTTTGAATATTTTGTCCAGGCCTTCGGCTTCAGCCGCCAGTTTGACAGGGATCGAGCCCGGGACAACGATGCCTGGTATGACTGCACGTCTGCCTTTTAAAACAGCTGCGGCAGCCCGCAAATCAGAAATGCGACTATTTGTGCATGAGCCGATAAAGATTCTGTCGATCGCCACCTCTGTGAGTCGCATGCCCGCGTGCAGACCCATATAGTTCAAGGCAGCCTGCGCTGAGTGTCTGGCGTTGCTGTCCGCCAGATTGGCTGGATCAGGGATGTACCCATCAATGGGCGCAGAGGCGTCCGGACTTGTGCCCCAGGTGACTGTCGGTGCGACGTGCGAGATGTCAATCGTCAGGCTTCTATCAAAGACCGCACCTGGGTCTGAGGGCAGGGTGCGCCATTGCAGGACTGCTTGTTCCCAATCCGCCCCCTGTGGAGCGTGGGGCCGTCCTTTCAGATATTCAAATACCAACTCATCTGGTGCAATGAGGCCAAATCGTGCACCGGCTTCGATGGTCATGTTGCACATGGTAAATCGCTCATCCAGTCCCAGCCTGGCTATGGTGCTGCCTGCATACTCGATGGCGTAACCAACGGCACCATCGGATCCGATCCTTGAAATAATGTGAAGAATAATATCCTTGCCGCTGATGCCTGGCCCAGGTTCGCCCTCTATGTTAATCCGCATGGTTTTGGGCTTGGTTTGCCAGAGTGTCTGGGTGGCCATCACGTGCATGCTCTCGGACTGACCGATGCCAAAGGCGATTGCGCCAAGCGCACCATGCGTAGACGTATGGCTGTCGCTACAGACAATGGTCGATCCGGGTAACGAGATGCCTTGCTCGGGTCCGATCACGTGCACAATCCCCTGACGCGGATCAGTGAGTCCGTAATGTGGCACGCCACTCCAGCGCATATTTTGATCAAAGCGGACAATCATTTCTTCGATTTCGGGGGATGCAGAGTCCTTTGAGTTGCGACTGATCGTCGGAACGTAATGATCCGCCACACCAAATACCTGATCCGGATTACGGATAGTCAGGTCACGTGCGCGCAGCTGATTGAACGCATGAAAAGAGCCTTCGTGAATGATATGCCGGTCAATATAAATCAGTGACGGGCCACCCTCACGTGCAATCACGACGTGCTGGTCCCAGACCTTGTCAAACAGCGATCTCGGTTGAGGGGGATGCTCTGGAGTGTCGTGTGTATCGACCATGGCAATATTGATCTCGAAATGTTTTTATTTTTTTCAATAGCGGTGTTGCATGATAGTGAACAGCCTATCTTTGTGGTGCATCATCAGACAAAGGGTACTGGCTGACAGGATCAATGTGCGTGAGCAAGTTCAGGACCCTGTGCCTTTGCATCACAGCGTGACGTGCGGCGAGGCCAATGTCGTGACCTTGTTCAACCGACAGCTTGCCCTCGACTTCGATGTGTGCATCGACCAGAATCATGTCCCCCATCTTGCGTGTGCGAACATCATGCACGCCCTGTACGCCCGGTGTGGCAAGAAGCGTTTCTGTGATGGCTTTGACTTCCATGTCATTGGCAGATCGGTCCATCAGATCATGAAATGCATCCGAGCCAAACTCCCAGCCCATCTTGCCAACCATCAGTCCCACAATCAGCGCTGCAATTGGATCCAGAATCGGGTGCCCCATCAGGTTGCCGACAATTCCCACCGAGACCACAAGCGAAGATGCAGCATCGGAGCGCGCATGCCACGCATTGGCGACCAGCATGCTGGACTTGACTTCTTTGGCGACGCGCAACATGTAGCGAAACAATATTTCTTTGGACGCAAGTGCAAAAAGAGCCACCCAGAGGGCAGACATATGCACAGAAGGGATAGCAGACGGATTTTTTAGTTTTTCAACGGCCGTCCACAGCATCCCCACAGCTACGGCAATCAGCAATCCGCCTACCACGAGCGAGGCGGCTGTTTCAAAACGCTGGTGTCCGTAGGGATGATCCTCATCCGCATCTTTCTGGCTGTGGTGGCTCGCAAACAACACAACAAAGTCAGAAATCAGGTCCGAGATGGAATGCACACCGTCAGCGATCAGCGCTTGTGACTGTGCAAAGACACCCACGGTAATCTGGGTGATGGACAGAAAAATATTCACTACTACACTGACCAGCGTGCTTTTTTTGGCAGCCTGTGCCCGCTCGGCCGGTGTGAATTGAGTATCTTCGCTATCGTCGTATAAGTCTTCGTTGATCAAAACTTTTCCTGATTCGATGTGCAGCACTCAAGATCGGATGAGTGACATATTGAAAGCCCCGTTGAGTGTTCCATGGCTTTATCCTCTATTTTAGACTTGAGTCGTGACAATTTAGGGTCACCCCACTCTTTAATTATTGAAGCCGGACTGAAAGCGCTGTGGGCTGAACGGTTTGAGTGAAATTTCCGGTTTCTGTCCAGTGGCGAGTTGTGCGACTAGTCTGCCGGTACGTGCCGAGGACACCAGACCAACATGTCCGTGGCCATAGGCATGAACAATATCCCGGCTACCCGTCGCCAGACCCAGGCAGGGCAGGCCATCCGGTGTGCTCGGGCGGCGTCCCATCCAGAGCTTAAATTGATCTGCCCCAGAATCGCGAGGCAGCCCGGGGTAAAGTGTCATGAGCTGAGCGCGCAGGATCTCGGCACGACGCCAGTCAGGTATATCATCCGCGGCAGCAATTTCAACCTGACCGGCCACACGCAGGCCTTGCTCCATCGTATTGACTATCACTTTACAGTCCGCAAACATGGTTGGCACGCGCGCAAACGCTTTGGGGCTGGTCAGGACGGCATGGTAGCCGCGTTCTGATTCCAGTGATACCCAGTCACCAGCTGCCAGTGCGAGTGCTTTGGCGCGTGCACCCGCAGCAATGACCGCGCGGTCGCACAAGACTTCACCTTGGGATGTGAGGACCGCTTTCAGGCGTCCTTCTTCAATCCGAAAGCCTGTCGCCTGCGTCTGTAACACCGTGGCACCACGAGACTGGGCATGTCTGACCAGAGCAGCGGTGTAGGCGCCTGGATTCCTGCAGCTGCCAGTTTCTGGTACCAGCACACCAAATGTATAGCGTGGATCCAGATCAGGCTCGAGTGCATGCAGGGTAGGTGCATCAAGCTCTTGCCACTGGATGCCTTCTTTTTTGCGTATAGCCCAGGCCTTGGCATCCTGTTCAAAGTGCGTGCGTGATAAAAAGGCATGCAACAGTCCCCGACGCTCGATCAGATCTGCAACGCCAGCGCGTTCTGCCATGGTCTGGTGCAACGTAGCCGCATCTTTTAGTAAGCTGCGCAGAGCCTGCGCCGTACGTTCAACTTGCGGATAGGTCCAAGCCGCAGCGAGATAGCGCACCAACCAGGGGAGTGCTTTTGGAAAGTATTTCCAGCGTACCGCAAGCGGTCCAAGCGGATCCGCCAGCCATTTGGGGACCTGCATCCAGACCCCCGGTGAGGCCGGCGGCAACACCGAGTGAGAAGACAGCCATCCCGCGTTGCCATAACTCGAGGCCTGCTCATCTCCGGGCACGCCGGGTTCGATCAGTGTGACGCGCTGCCCGGCCTCAAGTAACTGGAAAGCACTCGCGGCACCGATGATGCCTGCGCCAATGATGACAACGTGTTGGGAATTCTGCATAAGGGGCTTGCCTGGGCGGTCATAGATCTCCGTTATCATACCTATTACCTTTACAAAATTTAGCCGTGATCGATGCTTTCGATCATTTTTTCGACGACGACTGGAATCTTTTCATGAAAGCAGTATTTATTGATGCCAATGACACACTTGCCGATGTGGCCGAGCGCCTGCACCGTGCCGATGACCTTGTTTTGCATGTCAATCGCCAGCCAGACATCACACCAGAACAAATCCCTGCCGTGATGGGGGATGCAAACATTCTGATCGTCGACCATACTTCTGTGCCAGTTGATATTGCAAAGCGTTGTCCCGGCCTGAAACACGTTGTGTTTCTCGGAACGGGTGCACGTTCTTATATGAACCCTGAAGAACTTGCAGAGCAGGGGATTGAGGTGCATATCATTAAGGGCTATGGCGACACTGCTGTAGCGGAATGTGCTTTTGCGCTGATGTGGGCGTGTGCCAAGGGATTTGCCGCAATGGATCGTGGCATGCGTGCGGGCAACTGGTTACGGACCAATGGCATCGAACTCACCGGCAAGACGCTGGGGCTGATCGGTTTTGGCGGTATTGCGGGCGAGATGGCACGTCTGGCGCTGGGTGCCGGCATGGAAGTCATTGCCTGGAACCGCAGTCCCAAGACGTATCCCGGGGTGAAGTTTGTTGCGCTTGAGGAGTTACTTGCCCGCAGCCATGTGATTTCTGTTCACTTGCTGCTAAACGACGATACGCGTGGTTTTATCTCCGCACAGCGCATCGCTGCCATGCGCGATGGCGTCATCCTTGTTAATACGGCACGGGGTGCGGTGATTGATGAGCAGGCCATGATTGCTGGCCTGACCTCTGGCAAGATCGGACATGCTGGCCTGGATGTGTTTGATATCGAGCCTATGCCTGCCAACCACCCACTGACCAAGATAGAGAATGTCACCCTGTCTGCTCACTCGGCATTCCGTACGCCAGAAGCGAGCGATAACCTGATTGAGGCGTCCCTCAATCACTGTCGCCGAATTTCTGGAATTGGTCGGCAGAGCTGATTGCTCATGGCAATTTAATCGTCCTATCCTGGGGTGTTCATGATGCGTAACGTGTTGATCAAGTCTGTTGTGGTGTTCTTGCTGACCCTGGTCAGTACACTGGGTATCGCGCAGGAGCTTAAATGGCCAACGCGCGCGATCACGATTACAGGGGGCTTTCCGAATGGCGCGGGTACAGATATTTATGCCCGAAAATTAGGCGAGGCACTCACTGCGCTCTGGGATGTACCCGTTGTAGTGGACAGCAAAACCGGGGCGGGTGGCAATATCGCCTCGGATGCAGTCGCGCGTGCACAGCCAGATGGCTACAGTTACTTGCTGGGAACGGCTGGAACGCATGCGATTAACGTTGCGCTATATAAGAAGCTCAATTTTGATGTTGAAAAGGACTTTACTCGCATCGCCCTGTTGGGGGATGTGCCAAATGTATTGCTGGTGAACTCTAAAAAACATCCCGAAATCAAAACCTGCGCTGATTTGCTTAAACTTGCACGTGCCAAGCCAGGCAGCATGAATTTTGCCTCAACCGGTAACGGAGCGTCCGGACATCTGGCCGGTGCACAGTTTGCCAATGCGGCAAAGATCAATATTGTGCATGTACCTTATCGCGGACAGGGGCCCGCCATGGCGGCGCTGCTGGGTGGTGATGTGGAGTTCATTTTTAATCAGAGTGCACCAGCTATTAATGCAGTCAAAGGCGGTCAGGCGACAGCGATTGCTGTGACCACCTCCTCGCGACTGAGCGCTTTGCCGGACGTGCCGACAGTTGCAGAAGCCTGTGATTTGCCTGGTTTTGAAAGCAGCACCTGGTATGGTTTGTTTGGCCCCGCCAATATGCCTCCAGCGATTGTCTCAAAAATGAGTGCTGCAGTCATAGACATCATCAGTCAGCCATCCTTCAAACAATGGTTGATGGAAACACAAGGGATTACGCCTGCGGTGGATCCAAGTCCCGCAGCATTTGCGCGGATTCATCAGGCAGATATCAAGCACTGGGCAGAAGTCGTCAAGATGTCTGGCGCCCAGGTTGACTAAGGTATCTTTCATATTGTCACCATGCAATGAGTGGTGATGGATCGCCTGAATAAGGCGGCTGCGAGGAGGGCTGTGATCCAGGTAGTTGGTATCAAAATTGACTAGCAGTCTTTCTTAGAATTCCGTTATGATTCCGCCCATGCTGACCTCTCGCGCCCCCGTTTTTGCTAAATTCCTGCTCATTTCACTTTTGGCGGCTTGTCTGACCGCCTGCATGGTTGGTCCGGATTTTGTTCGTCCAGCCAGCAAAACGCAGGATCAGTACAAAAAGACTGCTCAGACTGAGTTCACCGATGCGATCAAAAGTTCGAACGACAAACTTTTGAACCCTGTTACCTGGTGGACAGGATTCAAAGACCCAACACTCAATGATCTGCTTAAACGTGCGGCGAGTGACAACCTGACCCTGCAGCGTGCAGCGCTCAGAATCTATCAGGCACGGTCCCAGCTTGGTGTAGCCGATGCGTCTTTGCTGCCCACTGTTGGACTGGGTGGAACTGCCAATCGTACAGACCAGCCCACGCCGCTGACGCAATATCTCAATACATCCTCATTTACTAATACCAATGCGGTACTGGTTCAGGCCAACTGGGAGATCGATTTCTGGGGCAAATACCGCCGCGGGATCGAAAGTACACTTTCTTCGTATGTTTCAACCGTTGCAACCTATTATGCAGCTGATGTGTCACTGGCTGCCGAGGTCGCCAATACCTATATCAACATCCGTAATTACGAAATACTCCTGGATGTGGCAAAAACCAACCTGGCCCTTCAGGCCGAAAGCCTGCGCATTGCCGCATCGCGTTTTAAAAATGGGGCTACGTCACAGCTCGATTTGAGCCAGGCGCAATCCCAGTACGAACAAACCAAATCACAAATTCCCAACCTGATTGCAGGCATCAAAAAAACGCAATACGCCATGAGCATCCTCCTGGGTGAAACGCCTGAGTTTTATGAAAAGGCGTATGGTCAGACCAAAGGCACGCTGATGGTGCCACCAGAGCTCGATGTCGGTATTCCACACGACTTGCTGCGTCGGCGTCCGGATGTTCTCGAAGCTGAGTTCCTGGCCTCGGCACAGTCTGCGCTAATTGGTGTCAATGTTGCCAATTTGTATCCGAGTTTTTCTTTGAGTGGTTATTTCGGTTTCCAGACAATCACTCCTGGCAATTCGAGTCAGCCGAGCTTGTTTAACTGGGATAATCGAACGACCTCGATCGCCGGTGGGTTTACCTTTCCGCTTTTTTATCGCGGAGCCATCGTTGATCAGATCCGGGTCCAGGATGCGGTCTTTCAGCAAAGCATCCTGACCTATCAGAATCTGGTTCTGCAGGCCCAAAAAGAGGTCGAGGACGCGTTGATTGTGATTTCAACGACCCGCAGTTCGAGCGCGGATCTGTCAAAAGCTGTCATAGCTGCCCAGAGTGCAGCAGAGCTGGCCTTGCAGCGTTATAAGGCTGGTCAAAGCGATTACAACACCGTGATCGTGGCGCAACAGCAATTGTTGCAGGTTCAAAATTCGTTTGTACAAACGAATTCCAACACGTTACTCGGTTATGTTTCGGCGTTCAAGGCCCTGGGTGGGGGCTGGTCTGGTGAGATGTCCATTCCACAGCTCCCCGTGGCAATGGTGAGTCAGATGGAACAGCGCACCGACTGGGGCAAAGTGTTGATGAATACAAGTGATCCACGTTTAGTTCAGCCAAGTGAGACGAATCAATGAGCATGACTTTTAAACATCCGCTTGTGCGAGTCCTGTTGTTGGGATGTACGCTGGCGGTTTCTCTTGCCTTGACTGCCTGCGATAAAAAAGCTCCGGCTCCACCGCCACCTCCTCAGGTGACTGTTGCCAAACCCCTGGTGCAGGATGTACGCAATTATGAGCTGTTTGACGGTAATGTCTCTGCGCTTCTGAGTGTCAACCTCGAAGCACGTGTGCCGGGTTATCTGACCAAGATCCTGTTTGAGGATGGTGCATACGTTAAAAAAGATCAGCTGCTCTTTATCATTGAACAGGATCAGTATCTGCAGCAGGTGCACTTGACACAGGCTGTGTTTGACGAGGCAAAGATCGAAATTACCCGTCAAAAGGCCTTGCTCAAAGACAATGCGACTTCGCAGGCTTCGGTAGACAAGGCCATGTCCTCTTATCTTCAGGCCGAGGCAAATCTCAAGCTGGCAAAGATTAATTACGGATACACCGAAGTGCGCGCACCTTTTGACGGTTTGATGGGTCGCCATCTGATCGATGTGGGCAACTATCTTGGCTCAAGCCCAAACGGAGTCAAGCTTGCCGTCATTCAAAAGATCAATCCGATCTATGTGTATTTTTCAATCAACGAACGTGATTTGCTGAAATTCCAGAGCAAGTATGTCAATGACACGAATCGCAAATCGCTGGTCAATAAATTACCTGTGTTTGTGGAGTTGCAGGGCGAAAAAGGCTTTCCCCACGAGGGCACGCTCGACTTTGCTGCCAATCTACTGAATACCAGTACCGGCTCCCTGCAGTTGCGTGCGGAGTTAAAAAATGACAAATTCGAACTGGTGCCCGGTTTGTATGCCAAGGTCATGGTCTATTACGGTGAAAGTCGCAAGGCGATCCTGATCCCGACGCAGTCGATGCAGGTCGATCAGCAAGGCAACTATATTTTTGTGATGGATGAGGCCAAAAAAGTACAACGTCGCAATATTACGATTGGACAAAAATTCAGTCAGCTGAGCGAAGTCACCCAGGGGTTGAGCGAGACAGATGTTGTGGTGATTAATGGCTTCATCAGTGTCAGTAATGGCCAGGTTGTCAACCCAACGACGGTCAGTATCGATCCGTTGCCCACGCGCTAAACGATAGGGCAACAGGACTCATCATGCTTTCAAAATACTTTATTGAACGGCCCGTCATGGGTAATGTGATCGCACTGATCACTATGCTGATCGGTGCGGTGTCGATTTTCGGCCTGCCGATTTCGCAATATCCTCCGATGACCCCCATCACCGTGCAGGTGACGACCTCCTGGCCAGGCGCCAGTGCAAGTCTGGTGCAGCAGCTTGTTGCCAGCAATATTGAGAATCAGGTCAACGGCGTTGAAAACATGCTGTACATGGAGTCAGACTCCACCAATGACGGGCGCTATACCCTGACTGTCACCTTTCAGGTGGGAACGAATTCCGATATCGCTCAGGTCAACGTGCAGAACCGTGTCGCGATTGCCTTGCCTTCCTTGCCACAGGCCGTGCAAAAGCAGGGCGTGACCACCAAGGTGCAGTCGACTGCCATTTTGCAGTTTGTGACGCTCACATCATCCAATCCTGAGCACGATGCACTCTTTCTCAGTAACTTCGCAAACCTCCAGTTGCAGAATCGGCTCGCGCGCATTCCAGGTGTAGCGGCTGCCAACGTCTTTGGTGTCGGCAACTACAGTATGCGAATCTGGCTGGATCCCGCGCAGCTCAACATGCGTGGCCTCACCCCAACAGATGTGTCTGCTGCCATCAACCGCCAGAACGTCATGCTCGCGGCAGGCCAGCTCGGTGCGCCTCCCGTGCCGAATGGCCAGGACTTTCAGCTGACCGTCAATGTGACGAGTGCGCTGGATACGCCTGAGCAGTTCGGTCAGATTCTGCTCAAAGCCAATGAGCAGGGCGAACTGACCCGGCTCAAGGATGTTGCCCGTATTGAGATGGGCAGTCAGAATTACAGTCAGTTTTTCAAACTGAATGAAAAGCCTGCAGGTGGCATCGCGATTTATCAGCAACCCTCTGCCAATGCGATTGCTACTGCAAAAGCTGTTCAGGCTGAAATGGAAAAAATCTCCAAGAATTTTCCTAAGGAAATTACCTGGTCGATTCCTTTTGATACCACGATGTTCGTGACCGCCTCAATCAACGAGGTGTATCACACGCTGTTTGAAGCCGGCATCCTGGTGTTGCTGGTCATCATGATTTTCCTGCAGGACTGGCGTGCGACGCTGGTCCCCGCGACCACTGTGCCTGTGACCATTATCGGCGCCTTTGCCTGCATGGCAGGAATGGGGTTCTCGATCAATTTGCTGACGCTGTTTGCCATCGTTTTGTGTATCGGTATCGTGGTCGATGATGCGATCGTGGTGGTCGAGGGCGTTGCAAAAAAAGTCGAACACGGCGAAACACCCAGACAAGGCGCGATCAACGCCATGACGGAATTGATGGGGCCGATCATCGGTATCACCCTGGTGCTGATGGCGGTGTTCTTACCTGCGTCGTTTATCGCGGGGATCACGGGTCAGATGTACCGCCAGTTTGCGCTGGTGATTGCTGCGACAGCCCTGATTAGCGGAATTAATGCGGTCACCCTCAAACCTACGCAGGCTGCCCAATTTATTACGCCTAAAGTACCGAATGCAAAAAAGAACTGGCTCTTTACCAAATTCGACTTTTACTTTGAAAAGCTGTCGAACTGGTATGTAGGTGTGATGCATGCCCTGATGAAGCATAGCAAGCTGACGGTGCTGTTTGGTGGCGTGTTGATTACCATCGCAATTGTTGGCCTGGCCTTGCTGCCAACCGGGTTTATTCCTAACGAAGATCAGGGCTATCTGGTGGTCTCCACGCAGTTACCTGATGCGTCTTCTTTGCAGCGGACCCAGAAAGGCATGGATCAGGTTGTTTCTGTTATCAGGAAGGTTCCTGGTGTGGATCAGGTCGTATCCATTGGCGGCGTCAATGCCCTGAATAACAACAGCTCGCAGTCTAATACAGGTGTGATGTACGTCATCCTGAAATCCTGGGATGATCGCGGCAAGGAAAAAGGCCAGGATCTGAAAACGATCTACACCGCGCTGTCTACCGAGCTCAAGTCTGTGCAGGAAGTGCAGGCTCAGGTCCTGCTTCCTCCCGCAATTCCGGGCCTTGGCCTGTCTGGTGGATTTCAGATGCAGATTGTGCTGACTGATGGCAGTAATAATTTCAGAAAGCTCAGCGAAGTCACACAGAATTTCCTGACCGAAGCACGCAAGCGTCCTGAGATCATGGCGATTTTTTCACCATTTCGGGACAATGTTCCCCAGCTCAAACTTGCCTTTAACGCTGCGCGTGCCGAGACGCTTGGTGTAGCCTTGGGCGATGCGTATGATGTGCTGCAGAACTCGGTGGGTTCAACCTATGTGAACCAGTTTTTCAAATACGGTCAGACATATCAGGTCTACATGCAGGCCGATGGTAAAAACCGGATGACCGCCGATCAGATCAGCCGTCTCTATGTCAAGAGCAAGTCCGGGGATATGGTTCCACTGGGTTCATTTATTGACTTGAGCGAGACCACAGGCCCAGCGATTGCTTCGCAATACAATCTCTTCCCGACCGCTGCCGTCCTGGGTGCTTCAGCAACTGGCTACAGCTCTGGTCAGGCGATTCAGGCGCTTGAGGATGTGGCACATGAGACCTTGCCTCAGGGGTTCAGTTTTTCCTGGACTGCCATGTCTTATCAGGAAAAGCTTGTCGGCAACACCGTTGCACTGGTGTTTGCTCTTTCTATTTTGCTTGTCTATCTGGTACTTGCTGCGCAGTATGAATCCTGGGTTGCACCATTGCCAGTGATTCTGGCCGTTCCGCTCGCGCTGGTCGGTACGGTGACCGCACTGTTCATGACGGGTCTGTCCAATAATATTTATGTGCAGATTGGTCTGGTGCTGATGATTGCGCTGGCGTCCAAGAATGCAATTTTGATTGTTGAAGTCGCACTTGAAGCCAGAAAAGAGGGGTTAAGTCTGGTCGAGGCTGCCCTGAAAGCTTCTCACGAGCGTTTTAGACCGATCGTCATGACTTCCATCGCCTTTATCCTGGGGGTTGTGCCACTGTTGACCTCTTCGGGTGCGGGGGCTGCTGCACGCGTGTCCATCGGCATAACTGTCTTTAGCGGGATGATCGCCTCAACGTGCCTGGCTGTTGCGTTGGTGCCTGTCTTCTTTGTTGAGATCGAAGGCTTCTTTATCAAGAGAGAAGAAAAGGCTGCACTGAAAAAAGCCGCAAAGAAAGCTGCCAAGGAACTCGCAGATTCTAAAGCGGATTCAAAAGCTTAAATCCATCGGGTCTGAGAGGTTGTCAGACCCGATTTTCATTAGTAAGACTTGGGCAGGCCGAGTACGCGTTCGGCTATATAAGACAGGATCAGTTCGCGACTGACGGGTGCAATGCGCGTAATCAACACCTCACGCAAATAGCGTTCAACATGGTACTCACGGGCATAGCCAAAGCCGCCATGTGTCATGACTGCCTGCTCACATGCCCTGAAACCAGCTTCTGCAGCCAGATATTTGGCTGCATTGGCCTCGGCCCCACAATCTTTATTCTGGTCGTAGAGCCACGCAGCCTTGCGTGTCATGAGTGTTGCGGCCTCAAGCTCCATCCAGTTTTTAGCCAGGGGGTGCTGGATCGCCTGATTCTGACCAATGGGCCGGTTAAAGACGACGCGCTCCCTGGCGTAGGCCGTCGCTTTCTTGAGTGCTACGCGACCGATCCCGATAGCTTCGGCTGCAATCAGGATGCGCTCAGGATTCATACCATGCAGAATATAGCGAAAGCCTTGACCTTCTTCGCCAATCCGGTCTTCGACAGGGATTTCAAGCCCGTCGATGAACAGTTCATTGGAGTCCACTGCGTGGCGCCCCATCTTGTCGATCCGGCTCACATGGACCTTGCTGCGGTCAAGCGTCGTATAAAACAGTGAAAGGCCGTGCGTACGATTTTTACATTCTTCGATTGGAGTGGTGCGTGCGAGCAGCAAAATCTTGTCAGCAACCTGAGCCGTCGATATCCAGACTTTCTGTCCGTGGACAACGTAATGGTCGCCCTTCAGGATCGCTCTGGTTTTAAGCTCTGTCGTATTCAATCCTGTATTGGGTTCCGTGACGCCAAAACAGGCTTTGACCGACCCATCAATGACAGGAGGCAGATACTGCTGTTTTTGTTTTTCGGTTCCAAAGACAACAATCGGATTCAAGCCAAATATATTCATGTGAATCGCTGATGCACCTGACATGCAGGCGCCTGTTTCGGCTACGGTCTGTACAAGTAACGTCGCCTCGGTCATCCCCAGCCCGGAGCCACCATAGGCCTCGGGCATGGCGATTCCCAGCCAGCCAGCGCGGGCCATGGCGGCATGAAAATCCTGCGGGAATTCGCCATCTGCGTCTCTTGCCAGCCAGTAGTCTTCAGTAAATGCCGAACAGGTTTGTGATACTGCATCGCAAATAGCGACGTGGTCTTGGGACATTTCAAAATCCATGCGTACTCCGGTAAGATTAAGTCAGTTTCAGGTAGCAGTTCTGCATATCAGGTTGCTGCTTCGTGACGTAGCCATGCAGTGAATTTTTCAACGCGTGGCCACTGTGCATGTTGTTTGGGATACACCAGGTGGTGGGCATGAACGGCAATGCTCAAGTCCTGTTCAAAGACCTCGACCAGACTACCATTGTCAAGTGCGGATTCGGCCATGCGTTTACTGTCAAGGGCGATGCCCAGCCCATGCACCGCAGCATCAATGACCATATAGGCGCGGTCAAAACTCAATGCATATTCGAGAGGGTTTTCAGCCACGCCGTTGGCGGCGAACCACTTGGGCCATTGCACAAGATTGACATCCGAATAGATCAAGTCCTGTCTGATCAGGTCACTTGGTTTTTTGATGTTGAGCTGCGCTTTCAGTTTGGGGCTGATCATGGGGACGACATGCTCGGTGAAGATCGTCTCGACATGCAGGTTAGGCCATCGGGCCGCACCGTAGCGGATATCGAGATCGACGTCTGCACGGGAAAAATCTGCTTCGGCATGTGAAGCGGAGAGTTGTACCCTGATGTCTGGATGCAGCGCACGAAAGGCCGGCAACCTGGGCATGAGCCAGAGCGATGCGAAGGTCGGTGACAAATGAATGCGCAGGACTTCGATGGCCTCAGCCGACCTGGCATGTTGTGCAGCATGTGCAATCAGATCCAGTGCGCCGGCAATGTCTCGCTGAAAACGCGTGCCCACGGCAGTCAGGCTCAACCCTCGTGGCGAGCGTTCGAACAGCTTGCAGCCGACGAAGTCTTCGAGGTTGGCAATCTGATGACTGACGGCAGAGACAGTGAGGTTGAGCTCATCAGCGGCTTTGCTCACGCTGCCGAGTCTGGCGACGACCTCTAGTGCCAGCACGCCTTTGAATGGGGGTAGATGCATGGGTTAACCCGAATAATAATTATTTTCAACTTCAGTTGAACTATAACTTCTTGTTGGCCAGTCAGCATCTGAGAATAATAGCGACATTAAATTTTTCTTCATTAAAAATACTTAAGGAGACATATTTTGTTGCTCAAAGATAAAGTTGCTGTCATCACAGGCGCTGCCTCATTACGTGGAATCGGCAAGGCTACGGCACGTGCATTTGCAGCACAGGGCGCAAAAATTGCGATCCTGGATCTGGACCTGAAAGCTGCGCAAGAAGCTGCTGCCGATATCGGACCAGAGCATATTGGACTGGTTTGCAATGTGACGAACAAGTCCGACTGTGATCGTGCAGCGCAGCAAGTGATTGAACAGCTCGGACGGATTGATATTCTGGTTAACAACGCTGGCATTACCCAGCCATTGAAAATCATGGATATCAAGCCAGAGAATTACGAAGCCGTGACCGATGTATCTTTGCGCGGGACACTTTATATGAGTCAGGCTGTGATTCCTCACATGCGTGAGCGTCAGTCCGGTTCGATCGTCTGTATCTCTTCAGTGTCTGCCCAGCGCGGTGGCGGCATTTTTGGCGGACCACACTATTCGGCAGCCAAGGGTGGGGTACTCGGTCTTGCAAAAGCCATGGCACGTGAACTCGGGCCCTCAAGCGTACGCGTGAATTGCGTGACCCCCGGCCTGATCGAAACCGACATCACGGGCGGCATGATGACTGATGCCCTGCGTGTTGAAATTCTTAAAGGCATTCCGCTGAATCGTCTGGGTCAGGCTTCTGATGTTGCGAATGCCTGCCTGTATCTCGCCTCCGACTTGTCCACATATTTGACTGGCATTACGCTGGACGTCAATGGTGGCATGTTGATTCACGGTTAATCAGACTGAATATGTCAACCGCAAACATCACACTAGAAGACCATGCTTACCATATCCGGCGCTTTGCGCTGAGAATGGGAGAAGTGCAGGGACAGGGCTATATCGGCCAGGCACTCGGCATCGCAGATATCCTGGCTGTAGCGTATTGCCATGCCATGACTTTTCGTCCTGACGAACCCTCGTGGGAAGGCCGGGATCGCTTTTTACTTTCGCATGGCCATTATGCAATCGCGCATTATGCTGCGCTGATGGAGGCCGGGATCATCAGTGAAGATGAGCTCGAGACCTACGGCTGTGATGATAGCCGTCTGCCAATGTCGGGAATGGCGACCTATACGCCCGGGATGGAAATCTCGGGTGGCTCGCTCGGACAGGGTTTGGTGATTGCGGTGGGAATGGCTTTAGGACTGCGTCATAAGAATAATCCAGCCTTTGTCTACAACTCGATGTCTGATGGCGAACTCGATGAAGGCGCGACCTGGGAAGGTGCCATGTCAGCAGCGCACCACAAGTTGGCCAACCTGATCGTGACTGTCGATATCAATAATCAGCAAGCTGATGGCAATTCAAACCAGATCATGCGGTTTGAGCCAGTTGCAGAGAAGTGGCAGTCGTTTGGCTGGTACGTGCAGCGCGTAGATGGCAATGACCTGCAGGCGGTCAGACAGGCCTTTGACCGGGCGCGGCAGCATCCTGAGGCGCAGCCGCGCGTCATTCTCTGTGACACGCTGATGGGTAAGGGCGTCCCTTTTCTTGAGCAGCGGGATAAAAATCACTTTATTCGAGTCGATCCTCCAGAGTGGCAACAGGCAATCGCCCACCTTGATGCCACCCATGCAGGGAGTGCAAAATGAGCGAAGCTATTATTCCTAAAAAACCCAGGCTGACGACATCGGCGATGATTGCCTCGATTGCCAGTGAAGGGCAACGCGTGGTCGCAGCACCTTTTGGCAAAGCCCTTGTTGAGCTGGCTGCCCAGCGTCCCGAAATTGTCGGGATGACTGCTGATCTCTCCAAGTACACCGACTTGCATTTGTTTGCCCAAGCTTATCCTGAGCGATTTTTTCAGATGGGGATGGCCGAACAATTGCTCATGGGTGCTGCGGGCGGAATGGCCAAGGAAGGGTTGATCCCTTTTGCGACGACCTATGCAGTGTTTGCGACCCGGCGTGCTTATGACTTTATTCATCAGGTCATTGCCGAAGAGCATCTCAACGTGAAGATGGCTTGTGCGTTGCCTGGTCTGACTTCGGGTTACGGTCCGAGTCACCAGGCGACTGAAGATCTCGCCATGATGCGCTGCATTCCCGGCCTCACCATCATTGACCCGTGTGACGCGCTCGATGTTGAACAAATGGTTCCTGCCGTGGCTGCCCATCAAGGCCCGGTCTACATGCGTTTGTTGCGTGGTCAGGTCCCGCTGGTGCTTGATGAATACGATTACACCTTTGAAATCGGCAAGGCAAAACTTTTACGTGATGGCAAAGATGTGCTGATCATTTCAAGCGGCATCATGACTATGCGCGCACTCGAAGTGGCGACTGCCATGGCGGGTGGCGCTGCCGATGTTGCAGTGTTACATGTGCCTACCATCAAGCCGCTGGATGAGACGACGATTCTGCGCGAGGCTGCCCGCAGTGGGCGCATGGTAATTGTGATTGAAAACCATACTGTGATCGGTGGTCTGGGCGAAGCCGTAGCAGGCGTGCTGATGCGCGCCCGGGTCACGCCAGAGTTTCATCAGATTGCTTTGCCTGATCAGTTTCTCGATGCGGGTGCCTTACCTACATTGCACGACCGCTATGGTATTTCAGTCGATGCAATCGTTGCACGTATTCAGTCTTTACTTTAATCGCCTTAATAGCAGTTCCGTATCACTATAAAAAATCAGGAGACTCAAATGTTACCTATGTTTAAAAAACTCGTTCTCACCGGGTGCATTCTGGCCGCAGCTTCCGCACAAGCACAAACCAAGCTGACGCTGGGCCACAACGCTGCGATTGGCAATCCCAAGCATGAAGCCTCAGTGAAGTTTGCAGATGTTGTTAACGAAAAGAGTGGCGGAAAGATGGTGGTCCAGGTCGCACCTGCTGCCCAGCTTGGCGACGATGTGCCAATCCTGACGTCATTGCGCAGTGGCACAGTGGATTTTGCCGCCAATTCGCAAGGCTCGATTTCATCTGTCGTACCTGAATACTCTGCCTTTGGCATGCCATTCCTGTTTCCAACGCTGCAAAATGCCTGGACCGTCCTCGATGGCCCGGTGGGCGAAGAGCTTGCCAGAATTTCTGCCGCCAAAGGTCTGGTCGTGCTCGGTTATTGGGACAACGGCATTCGCCATGTTTCAAACAAAGTGCGCCCGATCACAACGCCAGCTGATTTGAAAGGTCTGAAAATTCGCACGCCACCTGATGCGGTCACGATTGACATCATGCAGGCTTTAGGTGCCGAAGCGCAGCAGATCAAGTTTTCGGAACTCTATGTTGCTCTGCAGCAGGGCGTTGTGGATGGTCAGGAAAATCCTCTGATGAATATCTATTCTTCCAAGCTCTATGAAGTACAGAAATATATCTCCCTGACTTCGCACAAGTATGAAATGACGCCTTTTGTGATGTCAAAGCGTACCTATGACAAGATGTCCGATGCTGATCGCAAGATCATCCGTGAAGCGGCTGCTGAAGCCACAAAGTTGAACCGCAAATTGTCACTGGAATCAGATCAGCAGCTGCTCGGAGAGTTGAAAGCCAAAGGCGTTGAAATCAACAGCCCTGATCTTGCTCCGTTCCAGGCCGCGACGAAGTCTGTGACTGAGAAGTGGCTCAAGGGCCCTGAAGGTCCTTTCGTCAAACAAGTTGTAGATGCAGCCGCCGCAGCTTCAGCCAAAAAATAATAAGCATCAAGTAACAAGGAAGGTTCTCCATGGGACAAGCACTCATTAAATGGTGCAATTGCATAGATTTGTGCATCGCTCGGGTCTGTCGGTTTGTGATTTATCTGACAACAGTTTTGTTGTTTGTGATTCTGGCCGCAAATGTTTTCTTGCGCTACGTCTCGGGCTCAAGCCTGAGGTCAGCAGGAGAGGCGCCTGAGTTGATGTTTCCCTGGATGGTGATGGCGGGCGTCGTGCTCGCTGCACAGTATGGCTCGCACATTGCCATCTCATGGCTGACGGATAAACTTTCTGCGTCAGTTCGCCGAGTCTTTGCCATCATCAACTGCCTGATCCTTGTTGCGGCCTACAGCACGTTGGCATGGGGCACCATCACGCTCATGCCAATCGTGCATACGGAACACACCCATGTGCTGGGTGTGCCTTCGTCTGTCACGTATGCCTGCATGCTGATTGCCTTTGTTTTTCTTGTGACCACGTCTGTGACGCAATCGCTTCGTATGCTGATCAATCACACCGTCAGTGGTGCTCTCAGTGGTCCTGCCACGGGTGCTGCACCAGCTGCCAGCCATTAAGGATTGATCATGTTTTCTATTGTTACGTTTATCGCTTTTTTAGTCCTGGCCTTGTTTGGATTGCCAATTGCCCATGCATTAATTGTGGGAGCCCAGATAGGTCTACTCCCTTCTGAGCGTCTGGGGGCTGAATTTATTGTTTCCCAACTCGTTACGCAGACACAAAGCTTTCCTCTGATTGCGATTCCGTTCTTCATGCTGACGGGTTCACTGATGGTGGGCGGCAAGCTGGGTCAGCATCTGATTGATTTGCTCACCACACTGATGGGGCGCTTTCACGGAGGACCTGCTCAGGTGGGGGTGTTGTCTTCGACCATTTTCGGTGGGGTGTCGGGCTCTGCTGTGGCCGATGCCTCGGCGATTGGCTCATTGCTGATCCCCTGGCTCAAAAAACTTGGCTATCCACCTGCATTCGCTGCAGGCACGCTTGCTGCAGCAGCCACGATCGACATCCTGATTCCACCATCGATACCGATGATTATTTATTCGCTGGTCTCGAATGCTTCGATTGGTGCTTTGTTTGTTGCCGGAATTCTGCCAGGCATCATCATGTGCGCAGGCTTTATGCTTGTCTGCTATGTGCAAGGTCGCAGGCGGGGATTTCCACGTGATACAACGCCGTTTAACTGGAAAAGCTTCAGAATCCAGGCGTTCTATTCACTGCCAGCGCTTGCCTTACCGGTTCTGATCATCATCTTCCTGCGCTTTGGGATTGCCACTCCGACCGAGGTCAGTGTGATGTCCACACTATATGCCTTGATTGTGTCTGTCACGATTTATCGTGACCTGACTATCGGGCGTCTGAAGCATTCGATTATTGACGCAGGTCTGGCGACTTCAATCGTGATGCTGATTATCATGGCCTCAAGCGTGATTGGCTGGATCCTGACCTTCGAGCAGTTGCCTGCCTCATTTGTCGCCTGGGTCCAGGCCACCATGAGCCAGTCCTGGATGATTATCCTGTCGATGAATTTCATTATGCTGGCTGTCGGCATGTTCATTGACCTGCCGGCTGCAGTTCTGTTGCTGACACCCATGTTTGTGCCTCTGGCTTCCGCGGTTGGCATGGACACCGTTCAACTAGGGATTATGATGATTATCAACCTGTCAATTGGCTTGTATCATCCTCCCGTTGGCACGACGCTTTTCATCACCAGTTCGATTGCCCAGGTCAAAATGGGTAAGGTTGTGATTGAACTGGTTCCCTTTTATTTTGTCGCGTTCGGTATTCTGATGCTTTATAGCTTCGTACCGGCCATGACGATTCGATAGCAGAGAGCAAAAATGAGTCAGGAAAATGGTAGTAAAGGATCTGTCGGCCTGGTTGGTCTGGGTGTCATGGGGCGGGGTGTTGCAGCCAATCTCCTGAAAAAAGGCTTTTCAGTGGTGGGTCGCGATATTAATCCTGAGGCATTGTCCTGGCTCGAATCAATTGGCGGTAAGGCCGGTGGCGATGCTGCTTCGATTACCAGTGTGTGCGATGTGGTGGTGAGCTTTGTCGTCAATGACAAGCAGACCGAAGAGGTGTTGTTTGGCAAGGATGGGCTGGCTGCCACCATGAAGCCTGGCACAGTCTTTATCGCGTGCAGCACAATGTCACCCAAGTATGTGCGTGACCTTGCAGTTCGCCTTGAAAAAATGCAGATTCACCTGATTGATTCACCTGTAACGGGTGGTCAGGTTGGCGCACAGAATGGCACACTGACCGTGATGGTGGCCGGTGATCCGGATGTTTTTGAACGTGTGCGTCCCGTGTTGTCGACCTTTGGTGGCAAGCTGTTTTTCCTTGGAAAAGAGCAGGGGCAGGGCAGTCAGATGAAGGTCATCAATCAATTGTTGTGTGGCGTGCACATTGCCGCCGCCGCCGAGGCGCTCGCCATGGCCAGGCGCAGTGGCTTGCCGATGGACACCACACTTGAGATCCTCAAAAGCGGTGCAGCATCGAGCTGGATGCTCGGTGATCGTGGGCCGCGCATGGTGGCGCAGTCGTTTGACAATGTGACTTCAGCGGTTGATATTTTTGTCAAAGACATGGGACTCGTGCTGGATTCTGCACGCGAGTCTTCTTTTGCTGCCTCCATGGCGCATGCAGCTTTTTTGCAGTTCATTGAGGCCAGTGGCCACGGGTTGGGCAAGCTTGATGATGCTGCCGTGATCCGTAACTACACAAACTGACGCCATGCAGCCCGTCACCGTATTTAACAATATCAACCGGTTGATTCAAGGCCGTGGGTGTCTGTCAACGCTGGCCAGTGAAGTCCAGCGCCTTGGTGCTCAAAAAGTACTGATTGTGACAGACCCTGGCCTGATGCAAACCGGTATTCCTGGCCGTGTGGCCAAATTACTTGCTGATTTTGATGCGGTGATCTATAGCGATGTGGAATCCGATCCAAGTGTTGAAAGTGTTGATGCCTGCGCTACATTTGTCAAAGAGCAAGGCTTTGATCTGATTATTGGCCTGGGTGGTGGCAGCCCGATCGATACTGCAAAGTGCGCGTCGATTATTGCGACAAATGGTGGCAAAACAGAAGATTACCTGGGCATCGAAAAAGTTCCCAAGGCAGGTTTGCCTAAAATCTTCATTCCCACCACTGCAGGCACAGGCAGCGAGGTCACCAATGTGGCGGTCTTGAGCCTCAAGGCTCAACATACAAAAAAAGGCATCGTCAGCCGCTTTTTGATTGGTGATGTCGCGATGCTCGATCCTGAGCTGACACTTGGTCTGCCAGGCGCGATTACTGCAGCCACGGGTATGGATGCATTGACCCACGCAATTGAAGCTTATGTGTCGCGTTTTGCACAACCACTGACCGATTATTTTGCAATCGATGCGATCACAAGGCTCGGTCGATCCCTGCGCACTGCTGTGCACTATGGCGCAAATATTGATGCCCGCGAAGATGTCCTGACGGCCAGTCTGTATGCCGGCCTGGCCTTTGGCAGTGCCGCCACCGGCATGGTGCACGGTCTGGCAATGCCACTGGG
>CANCOC010000055.1 GCA_947379755.1 Alcaligenaceae bacterium
GAACTACATCTTTTCGAAGTTGATTGCTTTCACGATATCCTGCCATTGCTGATTGGATGCCTTGATCATGGCAGCAAACTGCTCTCTCGTGGTGTAGTCAGGTACGGCTCCCTGCTTCTCGATCTGAATGATGACTTCAGGATCCTGCAGTGCCTTCTTGACGGCAAGATTTAACTTTTCCAAAATATCCTTTGGGACGTTGGCAGGTGCTGCCAGGCCAAACCAGGAGGGTGTGTTTAGCTGTGGATACCCCACTTCAGCATATGTTGGCACATCAGGCATGTTCTTTACACGCACGGGCGATGCAACCGCCAGCGCGCGCACCTTGCCAGCCTCTATTTGTGCAGCAGAGGATGGCAAGTTATCAAATATTACTTGGACCTGCCCTGCAAGCAGGTCGATCATGGCAGGTCCAAGCCCCTTATAGGGCACATGCAACATTTCGGTTTGAGTCGCCGACAGGAACAGCTGTCCAAACAGATGACTGTACCCACCATTACCAGACGAGCCGTACGCCATTTTTCCGGGGTTCTTTTTGAGCGCACCGAGCAACTGATCAAACGTTTTGATATCGGAGCCGGCACTCACATCGAGCACACCGAGGACATTGGCCAGATTACTGATCGGAGAAAAATCCTTCAACGGGTCGTAACTTGGAGTTTTTTGAACGCTGGGATTCACCGCATGTGAACTTTCCACAGCCATGACGATGGTGTAGCCATCGGGCCGCTCTTTAGCAGCATACGCACTGCCCACCGCACCACCCGCGCCCGGCTTATTGATGATAATGACTGACTGGCCAAGCGCCTCGCCCAGCTTAGGCGCAACGACGCGGGCAATCAGGTCTGTTGTTCCACCTGGTGCGTACGGAACGACCAACTGGATGGGTTTTTCAGGATAAGCAGCCAGCACCGTGATGGGCGCGACACTGCAGACAGCAATGAGGATGCTTCCACGTAATTTATGAATCATTGAATTGCTCCATTTTATGATTTTGTTATGTACTGATTGATGAACTGATTACTGAGGTTCTGAAGACAGGGATATAGATCCGAGCACTTCTTCGGTATGCTCACCGAGTTGTGGGGCGGGATGAATCTGTCCCTGGCGTGAGTGAGGGTCTGACAACATGGGGTTACGCACGACAGGCATCTCGCCGTAGTGCGGATGATGCGTGGTTTGCAACATCTCCCGATGTACAACCTGCTCGTCCCTGAATACCTCATCCAGACTATTGACTGTTCCCCAGGAAATACCCTGGCTCTGCAACTGAGCTCCCCAGTATGCGCGTGACGCGTTCAGCCATAGGGGTGCAAGCAGGCTGCGCAACGTGGCAAGATGAGTCAGTCTGCTTGCATTCGTGCAAAATTTTGGATCTTTTGCAAGATCCGGTTGACCGATCATCTGGCAAAGAAGCTCAAATTGCGCATCGTTGCCAACGGCCAGAATAAAGTAACCATCTGATGCCTGGAATACCTCATAGGGCGCCAGGTTAGGATGAGCATTGCCCGTTCGCTCAGGTACGCTGCCAGACACTAAAAAATTAGAGGCTTGATTCGCATTCATTGCAACGGCCACATCAAGCAAGGCGATATCCAGATAGGCACCCTTGCCCGTTCGGCTTCGCTGATACAACGCAGCTAATACAGCCGATGTCGCATACATGCCGGTGGTCAGATCAACCACGGCCACACCGGCACGCAGAGGCCCAGCACCCGGCTCGCCATCGGCACGGCCGGTATAGCTCATTAACCCACCCAGGCCTTGAAAGATGTAGTCATAACCCGGCCGATCCGCCTTTGGACCATCCTGACCGTAACCGGTAATTGACAAATATACGATCGAGGGGTTGATCATCCGGATGCTGTCATAGTCCAGACCATATTGCTTGAGCGTACCAACCCGGTAGTTTTCAACGACAACATCAGCTGATTTCAGCAGGGATAACAAGTTTTGTCTGTCTGCCTCGAGCTTGAAATCCAGACATACAGACTTCTTGTTGCGGTTGCAGCACATAAAGTACGCAGACATCTGATCGCTGCCATCAAGCGAGGTCATAAAGGGCGGTCCCCAGCCCCGTGTGTCGTCACCCGTTCCGGACCGTTCAATCTTGATGACCTCAGCACCTAGATCTGCAAGATTTTGGGTGCACCACGGTCCAGCCAGAATGCGTGACAGGTCTATTACACGAACGCCACTTAACGCTTGCTCAATCATTGCTGCCTCTTTCAGATAGCCTTTCAGTCTACGAAAGAGTGGCGCAGCTGGCCAGTTCAAATTTACGAACGCGGCATTCGACTACGACGACCACGACAACCAGTGGGCACTTATTTGATTCACAGCTAAACGCCCGGCGGAAGTTTGGAGGCCATCATCTTCTTGCGGTCAAGCTTGCGTCCATCGACAATGAAGGTTCCGTCGCCCACCGCGTGAATCATCCGCTGTTCCTTGCGTGCGGTATCAACATATGCAGCAACCCCCTGCAACACAACAATGTTGTGCTTTTTGATGATATCGATGACCTTGCATTCGATGTTAGCGATGCATTCCTGAATCAATGGTGCTTTGACGAGCCTGGCTTGCAATGGTGTGAGCGCAAACCTGGAGAACTTGTCTATATCAGACCCGGAGCATGTCCCGATACCAACCACTTTATCAAGCAGGTCGACAGTGGGAACGGCAATGACGCACTCTCGACTCTTACGCAACGCTGCGAAGGAGTGATTCCACTCCCCCGTGGTGATAGCAAATACCGGAGTGAAATCCATCACCATCGTCCAGGAGATGGTCATGATGTTGTCTTTCGTACCATCATGAGTGGTCACAAGGACCACAGGGCCTGATTCCATCAAGGTAAAAGCCTTGCTCAGGTTGAACTGACGCATGAGTGGACCCCCGATAGTCGAAACAATCCTTCATGCTTCATATTATCAGTTAGCTGAATGGATCAGCGACTGATTTCCTTCAAATAGGTCGCTCGCGCAGCCACAGCAGTATTAGAAAAATCAGTGAATACACCATCTATACCCGCGCGAAAATAAAGCAGCAACTCAGCTGCCGGATCAGCGTTAAACAGGCCTGCGAGGTACTGTGGCTCATTGCGAAACGTGAAGGCGTGCACAAATAGACCCGCCTGGTGTGCATCCGCAATCAGTCTGGTAGGAGTGACGATATTCACATCAGACAATAATGTCTGATACACCGAACCATCAGGATTGAGAGCCTTGAGAGGTGACATTCTATGCGTCATCACCTGAGGCTTCCATGGGCCGATACCATCGGCGTATGTCTTGATCGCAGCCAGACCCGCCGGTGTCAGCATGGAGTCAAACAAGCGTCCGTCTCCTGCAATCGTCCAGCTATAAGGTCGACCACTGACGAAGTTCTCCGAGCCTGGGCTGGCGTAGATGACCGAGCCGTCAGCATAGTTCACACTATTGCCATCAATCAACTGAACCACACGGGTGTTGAGACCAGCCAGGCGCAGATACTTCAGACTCTCAGGTTCAAAACTCTGAACAAACACCGGTGCCGTCTTGCTGTTCATATGATTGTCGTTGAGCAGCTTGATAAGCGCATCCTCTAGTGGATGACTGCCCGTGCCACAGCCATTGGCAATCGCCTGCGCGTTATTCCATATCGGATTCTTGGTTTCGGTATATACAGTAATCGTGCGCCCTGTTTTCGCACTTCTCGCCTTGGCCAGGTCAATGATTTCCTGCATGGTCAGAACGGGGTATTTGCCATTCAAGTCAGCAGGACGTTCGGCACGCGCATCGTAGGTCGTGCCGCCAAGCCATTGTTTCAACTCTGCTGCTGTAAAGTCGGTAATGGACCAGTCGCCTGTGTGGTCCTCGCCATCTACGATGAAGGACTTGAGCACTGACTTTGGATCTGCAGGATCAACCAAGTCGCTCAGATATCGCGCGGGACCTCCAAATTGAGCAAGGTCATATTTCACGTTTACCCAGACACCTGGCACCGTACGTCTTCGTCCAGCCACAGCAGCATTTTGCATAGCAACGGCCGCGATGTTGGTATTGTCACTGAGCCAGGGATTATGGCGTGCGACCAGGACACAGTCCTTTGTCAGATGAAGGTCTTCTTCCAGGGAGTCGGCACCGGCTTGAACCGCGGCTTCATACGAAGGCAAGGTTTCTTCTGGGAATAGACCAGGCAGTCCGCGATGTCCGATCACCAGTGGCGGAGTGCCGTCCAAAGTCAAAAAGGGTGTAGCGGTGGATCCAGCTAAAACGCTCGGAGCGAAAGTGATCGCACAACAAAGCACGAAATCAATTGAAATAATTCTAAACGCTCGATAACGATCAAGTTGCAGTATTGTTGACGATTGAAGCATTATGATGACCTGTCAAACATCTGGATGAGGAGCACAGAATGAAACTTATTCATCAGTTAGTGACTACAGCACTCTCGATTGGACTGCTCATTCACATTCCTGTCATGGCTGATCCCCCGCCCGGAAAAGGAAATCCCAACGAGTCCAATCACGGTAATAGCGGGCAAGTACAAGACAATCAAAAAAATGATGTGTCAGGCCTTGGGATGAATCTTGTAACAGCAGGCATTACCGTCCTCGCAGCCAGGAATTTAGCTTTGAATTCAGGAGTGGTCGGATATTCGCCTTTACCTCCTGGTATTGCTAAAAACCTCGCTCGCGGAAAGCCATTACCACCGGGCATTGCAAAAAAATATGTCCCCGCATTATTGTTAGGACAACTGCCTAACCACCCGGGATATGAATGGCGGATGGCAGGAACGGATCTGATTCTTGTTGCAATAGGCACAGCTATTGTTGCAGATATTTTAATAAACGTATTTCAGTAGGAGATCACACATCAGATCAGAACTGTATCCGCACACCCACATTGACATGATCCATATGACGAGCCGCTACAGAACTCGCCCGCGATAACCGCATACGTATAGGCGTTATCTGCAAAACTTCATCGTTCCACACAAGACAGCGTGCACAACGGCCGACTGACTAAGCAGAGCCATCGCCCTTATCTGTTTTAGGTGCCAGAAGAAAAATATCTAACCCGATCGAGGGTGAGGCAAGCCCACCCAGTACGTTCGCAAGAATCGCTCTCAAAATGACTTCCTGATGCTGAGTCTGGATCATTCCGTAATCTGAGGTCAGTGCTTTAAATTTTGTTGATTGCGGCTCCATATTCGCAAGTAAGTGCAGTGCGGCACCTCGTGCAAACTCATAGCGCCACACCGCCTCGGCGATGCTGAGATACGGCAACGATTTTTTCAGTTCTGAGATGAATAGCTTGGCATAACGATCAAAACGCTCTGTCACGAACTGCGTAAAACTGCTGCTCGGTTCGGCTCTTAGGTGTTGTTCTATGCGGACGAACAGTCTGCTGCCTTCGGCACTTTTTTCTGATTCAACGAGCGGACGCATCATGGCATCCATAATGACTGGGAGCGGGAGAGCAAACGCGCCGAATTGCTCCTTAGCCGCGTGCAGCATTTCTTGACGCCTGCTGTTGACAGGACCAATAACAGCCAGGAGTGCCTCGCATATCAGCCCATCCCTGGACCCGAAGTGATAGTTGATCGAGGCAATGTTGACGCCACTGTCCTCAGCAATATCGCGAACCGTCATTGCATTCGGACCGCGCGAAGCGAGCAATAGTTTTGCGCTTTGCAGAATGCGATCTTTTGTGGATTGCGAGGGTTTGTCGTGCTCTTTTTCGTAATTCTCTTGCTTGATGCTCATTGCCGCCCCAGTTTAATCATTTGTTTTAATTTTAAGCATTTTTTTAAAAGTATCAAAGTTATTTTGCACTAAAAGTGAACATGTATTGCACCAAAAAAGATTATGCCGCACTGCAATAGTGAATATTTACAGCTTACAAAACAACGACTTAAATAAAATTATTATTTATTTATAAATAATTGACTAAGATATTTATGATGTATAAAATTCAAACAGTTGTTTATTTTTGTGAGTAATTTCCCTAGGCTAGTTGCGATATTTTGAAGCAGTCCACTTCATTTTTTAGGAGAAATTGATGTTTAAACAAAACTTCAGAAACATACTACCTGCGATGCTGCTGGCAAGTCTGGCCCTGTCGCACGTTATGGCCAGATCTGAGTCGGTGCTTCGGATCGCCACGACACTTGCCGATGTTCCCCAAACGACGGGTCAACCTAACCAAGGTGGTGAGGGCCAACGTTTTATTGGCAACTCTCTCTATGACGGCCTTGTAGCCTGGGATTTATCAAAAGCTGACACGGCTGCAGTACTTAAGCCAGGGCTGGCAGAAAGCTGGACGGTGGATGAAGCAACAAAAACCAAATGGACATTCAAACTCCGTGAAGGTGTCAAATTCCATGATGGCTCAACATTCAACGCTGAAGCAGTGATCTGGAACCTTGATAAGTTGCTGAACAAGAACTCACCTCAATTTGACCAGGCACAAGTCACCCAGTCTGCAACCTATATTGCACCGATCAAGTCCTATCGCGTTATAGATAAAAGTACTGTCGAAATCGAGACGAAATCACCAGATGCAGTCCTGCCATATCAATTGACGTTTATCTATTTCTCGAGTCCTGCCCAATGGGAAGCTGTCGGTCGGGACTGGAGCAAATTTGCTCAAAAACCGTCTGGTACTGGCCCATGGATACTAGATAAGATGGTGCCACGTGAACGAGCCGAGCTGGTCAGGAACAAAGACTACTGGGATAAGAGCCGTATCCCTAAATCAGACCGACTTGTGCTGTTCACGATGCCTGATCCAACCACCCGCGTTGCAGCCTTGCTATCAGGCAAAGTTGACTGGGTAGAGGCCCCTCCACCAGATACCGTGCCGCGTCTCAAAAAAGCTGGCATGGAAATCGTGACTAACTTGTATCCGCATGTATGGCCCTGGCAGCTCAGCACGCTCGAGGACTCCCCGTTCAAGGATATCAATGTCAGAAAAGCGGCAAACCTTGCGATTGACCGCGAAGGCCTGTCACAGTTTCTGGGAGGACTCGCAGTGCCGGCCAAAGGCATGGTTAATGCGGGACACCCATGGTTTGGCAAGCCCACCTTCGAAATCAAGTACGACCCGAAGGAAGCCAAGAGACTGCTCGCAGAGTCTGGCTACAGCACGTCAAACCCTGTAAAAGTGAAAATCGCGATTTCCCCCTCAGGCTCGGGACAGATGCAACCCCTGTCCATGAACGAGTTCATACAGGAAAACCTCAAGGAAGTCGGCATAGATGTGCAGTTCGAAGTCATGGAGTGGGAATCGCTTCGTGGACGTCGCAGGGCAGGTGCCGCAGCACCTGAGAACAAGGGTATCCACGGGATCAATAATAGCTGGGCCTATTGGGACCCCGATATTGGTTTGCTTGGACCTGCATGGTCTGTCATGAAACCGCCTGCAGGATTCAACTGGGGCTATTTCAACCAACCCAAGTCTGACGAACTTGCGTCAAAGGCCAAAGTCGAATTCGACAAAACCAAACAGGATGCGCTGCTCGCGCAATTGCACGCCTACATCGTTGATCAGGCCATGTGGCTGTGGGTAGTCCATGACATGAACCCACGCGCCATGTCGCCAAAGGTCAAGGGATTTGTTCAGGCCCAGAGCTGGTTTCAGGACTTGAGCCCTGTCTACGTGCAATAAATAGCTGGGTGGGCCGAAGGGGGCAAGAGTCTGTCGCCTTCGGCAGCACTGACGTACACGCATTGCATTCATCATTAAGGGTGACATACATGCTGCGATATCTATTGAAACGACTGCTCTACTCGCTGCCAATTGCGCTGGGCGTTTCGCTGCTCTGTTTCGCGTTAGTCCATCTGGCGCCAGGTGACCCTATTAATGCCATTTTGCCCGAAAACGCCACGCCTGAACTGATCGAACAAGTCAAGGCTGCCTATGGATTCGATAAGCCACTGCCAGTGCAATTCCTGATCTGGCTTGGCAATGTCCTCACCGGTGATCTTGGCACGTCTATCGTCACGCGACGCCCTGTTCTGTCTGAACTGGGCCCAGCAGTATTTAACTCGTTGGTACTGGCCGGTGTTGCCATCATGATCGCCCTGATTATCGGCACGACACTCGGTGCGATTGCCGGCAAGACCAAGAACCATTATATAGACCGCTTTGTGACCGGTGTCTCAATCACTGGCGTGTCTTTGCCACATTACTGGCTGGGGATGGTTCTGATTGTGATCTTTTCGGTAGAGCTAAATTGGCTACCTGCATCCGGCATGGGATCGAAAGGTTCGTCAGAGTTCAATATCAGTATCGATAGTCTGCTTCACATGATTTTGCCTGCCATCACGCTTTCAGTCATTCCCACCGGCATTATTGCGCGCTCAGTACGCGCATCAGTTTCAGATGTGATGAATCAGGAGTTCATTCAGGCTCTCTACGCGAAGGGTCTGGATAACAGACGAGTCATGATTCATGTCGCCAAGAACGCGGCACCGACAATTATGGCAATCATGGGCCTACAGTTTGCCCAATTGATGGGGGGATCAATTCTGGTTGAAACCGTGTTTGCCTGGCCAGGAACGGGATTTCTGCTGAACACCGCAATTTTTACACGTGACCTGCCGATCTTGCAGGGAACAATCCTTGTGCTGTCGATGTTCTTTGTAGCGATGAATTTACTAGTCGATATGTTTCAAATGCTGGTTGATCCACGCGTCAAGCGAAGCTGAGAGAGCAACATGAAAAAAACAACTTTTCCTGTGCCTACAAAAAAACTCTCGCGTAGTTTTTGGGCAGCAACTTTCAGGAGACTGCGCCACGACCACGTCGCGGTCTTGTGCGCGTTATTCCTGTTGTTAATTGTTTTACTTGCAATATTTGCTCCATGGCTGGGATTGGACGATCCCGGCAAGATGAGCGTTGCCAGACGATTAAAGCCACTGGGTACGCCTGGCCATATCCTTGGTACGGATGAGCTGGGGCGTGACATGCTCTCACGTTTGATTTTTGGATCGCGCCTGTCCCTGTTTACGGGGTTCATGCCAGTAGCCGTCGCGACACTGATTGGAGGGGTGCTAGGCGTCATAGCAGGCTATGCGGGCGGCCAGCCGAATATGATGATTATGCGAACAGTCGATATTTTTTATGCATTCCCGTCAGTGTTGTTAGCAGTTGCGATTTCTAGTCTGCTTGGAGCTGGCATCCTGAATACACTGGTTTCACTGACTCTCGTATTTATTCCGCCGATCGCCCGGATTGCAGAAAGCGTTACGACACAAATCAGGAATCAGGATTTCGTTGAGGCCGCTCGAGCGACGGGTGCCCGCAATGTGATGATTATCCGTCACCACATACTGAATAACGTAACAGGCCCCATTCTGATTTATGCATCAAGCCTGATCAGCGTCAGCATCGTTCTCGCTTCAGGCCTGAGTTTCCTTGGTCTGGGTGTCAATCCGCCAAACGCAGAGTGGGGCCTGATGCTCAACACCTTGCGTGCATCCATTTATGTCGCGCCTGTCATTGCTGTCTTGCCCGGCGTCATGATCTTCATCACCTCAATGAGCTTCAACCTCCTGAGTGACGGCTTGCGCAGTGCAATGGACGTTAAGTCCTGAGGAACATGACATGACCATCGAGATTCAATCAGCGCCAGGCGTCGACACCAGAGATCGTGGTGGACCAGCACAGCCCATGCTCATCGTGCGTGATTTAAAGAAGTACTTCCCCATATCCGGACGTAACGATCTGGGAAAACCGCTGGTAGTACAGGCTGTAGATGGGGTCAGTTTTAATGTAGCAAAAGGCGAAACGCTCGGAATCGTGGGTGAGTCGGGTTGCGGAAAGTCCACGACGGCAAAGCTGCTGATGCAGCTGATCAAACCAGACGAAGGAGGTGTCATCTTCGACGGCGACGGTGTTGGCGAGGTCGGGGGGATCAGTGTCAGTGAAATGCGCCAGAACGTACAGATGGTTTTTCAGGATAGCTATGCCTCACTGAACCCCAGGCTAACGGTACGAGACAGCATTGCCTTCGGTCCACTAGTGCTAGGTATAGCACCAGTCGAAGCAAAAAAAAAGGCAGATAGCGTATTGCAGATGGTGGGCATGGAACCATCGATGTTCGCTGAACGATATCCACACGAACTGTCAGGCGGACAGAGACAGCGCGTCAATATTGCCAGGGCGCTGGCAATGAACCCAAGGCTGCTGATCCTGGACGAGTCAGTCTCTGCGCTCGACAAATCTGTCGAGGCTCAGGTACTGAACCTGCTGCAGTCACTGAAGAAAACGCTTGGACTGACGTACCTGTTCATTTCGCATGATTTGAATGTCATTCAATACCTGAGTGACCGCGTACTGGTCATGTACCTTGGTCAAGTCGTCGAGTCAGGCCCGGTCGACAGTATTTATAACAATCCCCGGCATCCCTATACGGCGGCATTGCTGTCATCGCGGCCTTCAATGGATCCAAAAAAACGGGCAACCAAGCCGCCGCTGAGTGGAGATCCACCCAACCCGATCAATCCGCCAAGCGGATGCAGGTTTCGGACACGATGCACCCATGCTCAAGACCGGTGTGCAGCAACAGCACCAGACCTCGTTAGCGCGAACGGCGCACTTACCCACCTTGCCGCATGTCACTTTCCGCTTGAAACAAGGAGTGCCTCATGAGCCATGCTCCACTTGTCAGCGTCAAAGACCTGCGCGTCAGGTTCAAGTCCAGAGATACCGATGTATCGGTCGTGAACGGAGTGTCTTTTGAATTGAACGCTGGAGAAGTGCTCTGCCTGCTCGGAGAGTCTGGCTCCGGCAAGTCCGTGACCATGCGATCCTTAATCAGACTGCTTCCATCGAGTGCACACTTGTCGGGTGCTGTCAATATTGCTGGCGTTGATGTTCTGAACCTTCCAGACAAACAACTTTCCACAATTCGCGGCTCGATGATCTCAATGATTTTTCAGGAGCCTTTGACGGCGATGGATCCCGTTTTCACGATTGGTCAGCAAATCGCCGAGACAATCCAGCATAACAAGGGCATCGACAAGACTGCTGCACGCAAGCGTGCGCTTGAACTTCTTGAGCTGGTGCAGATTCCGTCTGCCAAACGCCGTCTCGATGCCTACCCACATGAGCTATCTGGCGGACTCAGACAGCGGGCAATGATCGCTCTGGCACTTTCCTGCAGTCCAAAACTACTACTCGCAGATGAACCCACCACAGCGCTGGACGCAACGGTGCAAATCCAGGTGCTTTTGCTTCTCAGGGAACTACAGAAAGAACTGGGAATGGCGATTATCTTCGTCACCCACGACCTGGGTGTCGCCTGCGAAATCGCCGACAAAATGGCGGTGATGTATGCGGGCCGCTTCGTTGAAACTGGAAGTGTCGAAGACGTTTTAGTCAATCCTCGTCACCCTTATACAAAAGGGCTCATGCAATCGACGGTCCATGCAGGCAAGCGTGGTGAGTTACTCACTCCGATCGAAGGCTCTCCGCCAGATCTATCCGACCTGCCGTCTGGATGCAGTTTCGCGCCGCGTTGCGTTGAGGCGAACGAGTTATGCGCACGTGCAATCCCTCCACTTGTTCGCATCGCCGTCGGTCACGAATCCCGCTGCATACACTCTGTGGCAATTGCATGAGGCATTTCAAAATTCCGTACTGGGTGCTCTACCCGATGGCTGTAATGTCGGGATACATTTTCATGCGAATCGGTATTCCTTTACCCTGGCTTGTCGGTTCAATTTTTTGTGTCGCAACGCTCTCGCTTACAGCAGGACATCTTCAGCTGTGGGCGTGGGGTCGTCGGCTCGGCATGATTATCATCGGTACGTGTCTGGGTTTATATTTCACTCCAAGTGCACTGGAACGGCTAATGACGAACTTCGGCTGGATGATCGCTGCGGTGGTCACCAGCCTCGCACTCGCCGCCAGCGCGTCGTTTCTGCTGGCAAAAACAGCAAGGCTGGACAGCGCAACTGCTTTCCTGTGCAGCGTACCAGGTGGTGTGGCGGAAATGTGTATGCTAGGCCAACGCTACGGCGCCTCGCAGCCCATGATTGCTGTGTCGCAGCTATTAAGGGTTGTGCTGCTGGTTTCGGTATTGCCGTCGTTTCTGCTTTTTAACGGTGCAGCGGTGATCGTGCCGCAATTCAGTCTGTCCATACCCGAATGGGTCAGCCTGCTTGCACTGATCCTATGCTCAGGGATCGTCACGCTGATTCTCTCCCGGTTTGGGATGCTCAACGCATGGCTGCTGATCCCATTGTCGATCGGCATGCTGGCCTCAACCTTTGGCTGGCATACAGCCCTGGCTCCCAGTTTTGTCACAGCGGTGGCTCAGGTTCTGATCGGCGCACAGTTAGGCGCGACATTCCACAAGAAATCCATCCTGTCCCTGCGGGGCAGTCTGCCTGCAATTGTTTTGAACATAGTTCTCATCGTTTTAGGTTGCGTCATCATTGCAGTGGTTGTCTCTCACGGTACGGGCATTTCCATCCCGACGCTGATCCTGGCCACCGCGCCAGGAGGAATCACCGAAATGAGCCTGACCGCAAAGTCCCTTGGATTGGATGTCCCCACCGTTATTGGCTTCCATGTATTGAGAGTGTTTGTTTTTCTTCTGATTACACCGTATTTGTTCACATTCCTGCACCATCACGGCGTACTTCGGATTGCGCCTGTCGTGGTTAAAACTTATTGATTCAGCATTCTGAATCATTCTGGAGAGGTATTTATGAGCGCTGAACTTTATTACCTTACCGCTGGTGAGGCGGGCAAACTCTTGGCTGCCAAGAAGCTTTCACCCGTTGAATTGCTCGAGGCATTCTTGCAGAGGATTGAAGAAGTAGATGGCCGCCTTAAAAGTTACCTGCTCGTCACAGCTGATCAAGCACGGCAGCGCGCTAAGAAAGCTGAGTCAGAAATCATGCGCGGCGTGCTCAAGGGACCCTTGCATGGCATCCCCTACGGACTGAAAGACAACTATTTTACAAAGGGTGTGCGTACGTGTGTCGGCTCAAGCGTGCTAATGGACAACGTGCCCGATTTCGATGCAACGGTCGTCAGCAAGCTTGATGAGGCCGGTGCAGTCATGCTGGGCAAACTCAATACCTGGGAGTATGGAACAGGCACGGGTAGCGTGCACTTCGACCTGCCATTCGATCCAGCCTGCAACCCCTGGAACCTCGACTATTCAACAGGCGGTTCGTCTTCAGGGTCTGGCGGATCAGTGGCCGGCGGGACTGCCATGGTGGCGATGGGTTCTGACACAGGGGGATCGGTGCGACTCCCTGCCGCTGCCTGCGGACTACAAGGCATCAAACCAACATATGGACGCGTCAGCCGCTCTGGCATCCTGCCAAACTGCTGGTCTCTTGACGTGCCTGGACCACTTTGCTGGACAGTCGAGGACTGCGCCATCATGCTACAGACAGTTGCAGGGTATGACTGCAGCGATCCGGCAAGCGTGGATGCACCGGTACCCAATTACTTGTCTGGATTGGGCAAGGGAATCAAGGGCTTGAGGATTGGTTTCATACATGACCTTGGTGCTGCAAACGACCTGCTGGATACCGCGAACAGGGTTGCATTTGAAAATATGGTTCGTATCCTCAAAGCCGAAGGGGCCGAACTTGTCGAATTGAGCCTTCCCGCCGAAATATCAGATTACCGGGATGCAACATCAGTCATTGGTCAGACTGAATCCATGTCAATCCACGAAAAAGATTTTTTGCAGCACGGCGATCTGATGGGGCAGGCGCTTCGTGACAAATTGACAGCTGGCTTTTTTTACCGTGGGGTAGATTATGTCAACGCCCAGCGCAGGCGGAGGGAGCTTGCAAAATCTACAGATGCAATGATGAAAATGGTTGATGCAGTTGTCATGCCTTGCGCATTTCATACTGCACCCAAGCATGGAAACGATACAGTCGTCAGGGCCTTTACTTCGGATACAGCTTGCACCGTATTCAGCATTTCTGGCCATCCTGCAATGAGTGTATGCACGGGTTTTGACGAAAAAGGAATGCCAACCAATGCACAGATTGCTGGCCGCTGGCTTGATGAGGCCACAGTCCTTCGTGTTGCGCATGCTTTTGAGCGAGCAACGTCATTTCGTTCAAACCGGCCCAAGTTTTGATTGAGTTCCATAACGGAGAGTGAATGATGTCAACAGATAACAAATACAAATGGACGCAGACAGAGGTTGACGCCTATGTCAGCCGTTTTGGCTTGAATGTTCCAGCGGAGCAGCGTGAACGGGCACTGAATCTGGCTAATGGAGCCGCCCAGCTCGGTAATAGACTGGTTCGATGCACTTCTAAATTTGACGAGCCTGCCGGTACGTGTCGCATCCCGCTCGTCTGACTACACGATAGATCACAACTGGAGAATGTTATGGAACCCTATGAACTGACAGCATCACAGGCATCGCTACTCATCGCCGAAAAAAAACTTTCTTGCGAAGAATTGGCGCGTTCAACACTTTCACGGATCCTTGCACGCGAGCCGATCATCAAGGCATTTCGGTTCTTTGACCCTGATCAGGTCGTGCGTAACGCGCGCGAACTCGACCAGACGCCGCGCAAGAGTGAAATGCATGGACTGACCTTCGGCGTTAAGGATATGATCGATACCTACGATATGCCTACTACCTATAACTCACCTATTTATTTTGGACATGCCCCGTCAAAAGATGCCGCATGCGTTGCTGTTGTCAGACACAGCGGTGCGCTTATTGTTGGCAAGACAGACACCGTTGAGTTTGCCTCTGGCGGCAGAATGGCTGCGACACGCAACCCGTACAATCTTGAACACACTCCGGGCGGTTCTTCCTCAGGTTCAGGGGCCGCAATAGGTGATAAACAATTGCAGCTTGCCTTTGGGACACAAACAGGTGGCTCTCACATCCGGCCAGCAGCATTCAACGGCATTTATGGGATTAAGCCCACGCATGGAGTAGTCAGTCGCGAGGGTGCGAAGCAATACTCACATAGTCTGGACACGATAGGCTGGTACGGACGCTGCGTCGAGGACTTGCAACTTGTCGGACGAGCATTCAGATTACCCGAGGTACAAAACAGTGAGCGTCCCTCAGTAAAGGGACTCAAGGTCGGCCTGTGCAGAAGCCCGAACTGGGATAAGGCGGACGAATGGGGCAAAGCGGCACTGCTTGAGGCAGCTAGAAGACTAGAGGCGCAGGGTGCGATTATCGTTGACCTGGAGCTTGATAACCGTTATCGCGAGTTGAATCATGCCCAGGAAATCATTATGAAGGGAGAAGGCACAGCAGCGTTCTTACCTGAGCTTCTTTCTGGCCACCCTGACCTGCACCAGCATTTCATTGATATCGCGACCAACAAACTACAAGTCACTCCTGAGGCGCTCGTCGCAGCTTACGACCTCGCTGCCGAATGCCGCCGTCACTTTGACTCACTATTTGGTGCAACGCTGGATGTCGTGCTGACTCCACCTAGCACCGGTCAGGCACCCAAAGGTCTTCAGTCTTCAGGTGATCACGTTTTCAACTCTATCTGGACGCTTCTGCATGTCCCCTGCGTCGCCCTTCCCGTCGGTCTCGGAGACCTCGGGCTCCCGGTTGGCATCCAGCTGGTCGGCCCCCGTTTCTCGGATGTGCGCCTGATGAGTATCGCCAGCGCTTGTGCCTCCGTCATTGATTGCCATCCATCTCTCTCCTCTTTTTCTAAATGAGAAATCAACATGTCTGACTTAAGCATTTATGAAAAACAGAGTTTTGGTCAAAAGCTCAGCTTTGGCCGTCAATCTGCGCTGCTGATCATTGACTTTCAGGTAGGATTTGCCAATCCTGAGGTATTGGGTGGATACAACATCAACGAGGCGATGGACAAGACGGTCATCCTTCTAAAAACTGCACGCGAACATGGCATTCCGATTGCCCACGTGCGCTATGCAACACAATGCGAAGGCTCAGATATTGGCACCTTCGCCCTAAAAGTGCCGACCCTCAAGACATTGACAGTTGATTGCGCAGACGCGCAATTTGTACCGTTGCTCATGCCTTTAACTGGAGAGTATGTTTCTGTAAAGCGGCACAGTTCTGCATTTTTTGGAACCAACCTTTCATCCTGGCTAACCTTCATGGGTGTTGACACACTGTTTATTGCGGGTTGTACAACAAGTGGCTGCGTGCGTGCGAGCACCATCGATGCGTCTGCATATGGATTAAGACCCATGGTTGTTCTTGACTGTGTCGGTGATCGGGCACAAGGGCCTCATGAAGCGAGTATTTTTGATATGGGTCAGAAATACGCCGACTTGTTGTCGCTTGACGAAGCGATGTCGCATTTTTCTGGCAAGAGCTGACATTGCGATATTGGCTAACGCACTGAGCTTGAGTCTGAGACTAAATTGCCCAGCGCCAGATTTCCACGTTCAGGTCACTGCTTTGCTGCTTTTCAGTATCTGAATCAAGCTCACTATCCTGCACGACTTGATCTAAATGTTGCGAGTAAATATAGTCAGAAAATCCAAACTGGGCATCAGACTCCCAGTAACTTGCCGTCACAGCCAGAATTTTTGAAAGACGCTTGCCTATGGACTTTGTATAAGAACTCACTGACGAAGGGGATTGCATACGCAGACTCCTTAAAATTTGATGATCATGCATAGCGTTCAGTTTGCGGAAGCGCAAGTCGCTGCTTTAGGGGTCTGTTCGCTTGCCTGATCGGTAAAGTCGCTCATGACATCGTCCCTGATGCGCAGATAGTTCAGGTCACTACGACTTCTTGGACGAGGTAAGGCGACAGGTACGATACGGTGGATTCGGCCGGGATGGGGCGTCATTACTACCACTTGATCGCCAAGAAATACTGCTTCATCCACATCGTGTGTCACAAGCAGCATGGTGATTTTTTCTTTCTGCCAGATCCTTTGCAACTCAACCTGCAAACGCGATCGTGTCAGTGCATCGAGTGCACCAAACGGTTCGTCCAGCAACAACACCCTCGGGCGATTGACCAACCCACGTGCAATCGCCACACGCTGGGCCATCCCTCCGGAGATCTGATGTGGATATGATTTTTCAAATCCCTCCAGCCCAACTAAAGCAACATGTTCAGCGATCAGATCCTGCTTTTGTTTTTTATTCCACGCAGCATTTCGCAAGCCCACACCAATATTTTGTTCAACGGTCAGCCAGGGAAATAATCGATGATCCTGAAACACAATTCCGCGCTCTGGACCTGTGTCCCTGATCGGTCTGCCATCCAGAAGTAGCTGACCCTGATAGTCGGGATCCAGACCAAGAATGAGGCGCAAAAGCGTCGATTTACCGCAGCCACTGGCGCCAACGATACTGACAAACTGCCCCGGCGAAACAGAAAGATTGATATCCTCGAGGACCTGAATCAATCCTCCAGCAGACTGAGCGTTAGCGTACTGTTTGCCAAGCCTATGAATTTCAAGACCATTTGAAGCAGAAATATACTGAGCCATACAAACTCCTAAGGACGGCAAGAGCTATAAACGCCAGCGGCTGAGACGTTTTTCCATGACATGAGCTAGCGCATTGAGCACCCACCCCACCAGACCGATCACAAACATGCCAAAAATAACAAGATCCATCTGAAAATGCTCACTGCCCTCAATCAGTAAGTTACCAACACCCAAACCCGACACAAGCAGGTATTCCGCACCGATCGTGGCAAGCCATGAATAAATCAGGGCCAGATATATGCCAGTAAATATGGAGGGAATGGCGGCAGGTAGTACGACCTGAAGGATCGTTTGCCAACGAGAAAATCCATAGACGCGTGCGACCTCCAGCAAGGACGCAGGCGTTGTCCGTATCCCATCGCAAGTATTGACAACGACAGGGATGAGTGCCGCCAGTGATAAAAAGACTACTTTTGCAATATCACCCAGCCCGAACCAGACTGAAATGAGCGGGATCCAGGCGAACAGGGAAATTTGCTTAAAGGTATTGAAACTCGGTCCAATAATTCGATTAAATAATGACGAAAAACCAAGTAATGCCCCAAAGATCAGACCGAGTGATGTTCCGATTACAAAACCACTGAACTCCCGGGCAAGACTTGCGGATAGCGCACGCAACAGTTTGCCTGATGAAATCTGCTCGTAGGCTGTACGCAGGACTTTGTCCGGAGATACCAGTAAAGATGCATTCACCAGATCCAGCTCACTTGCGGCCCACCAGCAGGCAACACCAAGCAGAGGCACAACCAATCCACGATATTGATTACCTGATTTGTCGGAGCGAACAAGGGCTTGAGTCATATCAACATCCCAGATTGCGATGTTGAATGATGTCTGCTCATTCTTGATTCTGCGAAATCAAAGAGCTTGTCGATCAGGTAGCCAAGACCACCCACCACCATCACCGCTGCCATGACAAGATCCAGCTGAAATAATTGACGACCGTAGACGATCAGATATCCGAGCCCCTCACTTGAGGCAACCAGCTCCACAACGACAAGAGACAGCCAGGCCTTAGTAAACCCAAGACGCAAGCCTGTGAACAGCGTCGGGATACTCCAGGGCAACACAATTTCAAATATTTCCTGCCGGCGCGTATATCCATACACCTGCGCAACTTCCCGAAATGATTCAGGGGTCTGCCGAAAAACCTGCAACGTACTCAGTGTGACTGGCACCAAGGCGGCCTTGGCGATCAGGATGTACTTCAGCGCTTCGCCAATACCAACCAGCAACAATACAAACGGCAACCAGGCAAGAACCGGAATCTGCACCAGCGCGTTAAAGGTCGGTCCAACATACGACTCAAGCCTGGGCGACAGGCCCATGGCAGCCCCTAACAGCAAACCAATCAGGCTCCCGGCAACAAAACCCAATAGAACTCTGCGCAAACTTGCCTCGACGCTAATCCACAGGTCGCCACTGCTACTCAGCTCTCCCAGACTGGTCAGCACCGAAAGTGGTGAGGGTAAAACCTGCGCTGAGATCCAACCCTGATACGATCCGGCCTGCCAAAAAACAAGCAGGACAACTGGCAATATCCAGGGCAAAACAGCATGCGTCACTCGTCTGACTGATTCACTCGCCACGATCGAAGGGATATTGAAAGTAACGAACCACCTCTGCTTGAGAACAGTAAATGTTGAGGACATTACGGCCTCTTTTGTGAATGGGCATGAGCAGTCGGCGGTACCACCGCATGACCAGTCTTGTCGTAACCCTGCCATCTACTGGTCAGCCCTTGCTTGTCAAGCGCCTGCTGCAGATATGAGATATCAAACCAGCCGTCTGTACTGACTTCCTTGCGTATCAGTTTGAGTTTGAGTGCATCATCGGCGACAGCTCTGTAGCGTGCGACGATGAATTCATCCACCAGTGGTGAATTACGTACTGCAAGCGCCTGATTATCAAACTCTGCTGAGTATGTGGAATAAGGAACACCACTTTTCGTCCACAGATTGAATAGCGCATCGCGATTTGACTCATTGGATGACCAGTCCGCAGCGCGCACCAGCACATCTACAACACGCTGAACAACTTGTTTATTTTCAACCGCAAACTCTTCACGCACCAGTAGATGTGCCTGACGGGTCAGCGTCGGATCTTTCCCTTGAGTAGAGTAGACAAACTGCGCAATCCCCTGATCCCGAAGCTTGAAGTACTCGAGCCCTCCGAAGGCGGCATCCACACCTTTGGAAGCAATCGCAGCCTGGGCACTCCCAATGTCCAGGTTGATGCCTTTGAGGTCTCGTTCGGTCAACCCATGCGCGGCAAGAATATTATTCGCGACGAGGTGTCCATTTGTTCCACGAAAAATTGCAACTTTTTTACCTTTTAAATCCTCGACTGACTGAATATCAGAACCCGGTGGCGTCACAAGATAGAGATTATTGCGCGCACCCGCAATCAGCAGGATTTTTGTCTTCAATCCATTTGAGCGACCAATCACAGCGGGCAAGTCCCCCTGATAAGCGAAATCAATTTGCTTATTTGACAATGCCTCATTCACGGCAGGTCCGGCGCCTTTGAAAAACACCCACTCAACCTTGATACCGTCAGGAGTGAACTCCTGCTCAAGCCAGTTATTCATGCGTGCAACTGACGCAGGCGAACCACCCCAGGTGATGGGCTCCCCACCACCTGCCTGTGCAACACCGATACGTATCGACTCAGGAGCTGCAACCACAGCACTCCCGCAGCAACTCAGAATCAGACTAGCAACCACCGTAGTCATGAATGAGCGGCGAGTATTAAAAAATGTTGTCATAAATGCTCCGGTTGGTTGCGTATAGTCAGGGCTGAACGGTTTTGGATTTAAGCTTGCGTTCAACTTCGGTACCGGCAAAGAAATTCGGATTCGCTTCTGTGTATAAACGATAGGGATTGGTAAAGACCAGTGATTTGAAATCTGCGGCTGAGATGACACCCTGCTCAACCAGATCCCAGCTTTCAGCCAAGGGTTCTGTCAGGTCTGGCACATCCCAATGCCCCACATCCGATGACCAGATAGCATTGATCTTGGTATTCAGTGGATTCACACGCTCATTGAAGGCTGCAGCAACAGTTCGATCATCTGCCTCAGAGCCAAAATAGAAACTGTCCACCCAGCGCGCTTTAATGTCTTCGACGCTTTCAATCCCGGCAAGTGCGAAGTCATCAATTTCACTTTCGTCAGGATCACGACTGTGTGGCAACGCTGATATGCCGACGCTATCGCGAAGCAATGTCGATCGATCCAGTGTCCGGCCTTTAAGGAAATCACCGCCATATTGTTTGAACAAATCTTCGAGTAACTCGAGATCTGCATTGGCAGGGTTGTAATTCTGAACTGCATTCTTATTTCGCTTTTCCCAGCGATCAATAAGATGGGTGAACACATGTGAGCCCCAATCGGCACCGCCCTCAAGTAACGCCACCCGCAGCTTTGGAAAACGTTTTGTCACGCCACCGAAAAACAAGGCCTTGGCAAATGCTTGTGATCCATCAGCAAAATGACCAATGTGATTATTCATGTAATTGCTGATCGATTGACGACCCGTCCAACCCTGGCTGCCATAGTGTGTGGCGATCGGCACACCAAGCTCGACCACTTTGGCCCAGAACGGATCGTAGTCATACTCACTGTCGATTCCGTAAAAATCGGTGTAAGAAGCGTATTTGGCGATCTCAGGATGCTCAGCAGCTGGATATTTATCTGCTATCGCACGAATTGGACGCCGCACACCACCTGCAATATTGATCACCTTCAGACCGAGCGTCTTGACGGCGAACTCCAGCTCTTCAATCCCTTCTTTGGGTGTATTGAGCGGTATGCCTGCGACAGGTGTCAGCCGATCACTGTATTTTTTGTACAGGTCGGCATGAAAGTGATTCACCGCCCGGCTCAGCGGCTGACGAAACTCATTGCCCGCACCCAAGGGTGCCAGCACATCATTTGGGAACAGGATGGAATAGTCTGAGCCCTGCTCTGCCTGACGCTCATACAAAAGCTCAGGAAGTGTAAAGGTTGCCAGGTCATAGGTATTTCGTGTCACACGTGCCCACCAGGGTGCCCGCAGCGTGCGATTGTACTGACGTTGTTCAGGAGTTTGCTGATACCAGTCAAGCTCACTGCCCCGTGAGGCAAAACGCGAACCCTGAGCTTTACGCAAGGCATCAACAAGTTTGTTGCCACCGTAATGCTGCACATAGTCTTCAATTGCAGGCGCGAAGTCATTGACGTGAACGTCCGTGTCAATGACGGGGTAATCCAACGTTTCTTTCACAGCTGCAGAGCGTGAAACATGCTGAACTTTCAATCGATCATTCATTCAGATTCTCCAATTAGATTTGATATGCATTGCCATCTGAAAAACTCGCTACGATGCAGCAACGTAGATTCAGTCTAAGAGGAGTGATTTAAAAAATGAACGACTCATTCCGAATTTACTTATTTGAAAAATATTGAATTCCATCTGTTCTTCGACATCTTTAACAAAAAGATACGAAAGCTTTGATAACAGAGCCTCTCACGACAGATAGTATGTTTTCGATTGCGCCCCTGATGCGATCCTGTAGAAACAAGCATATTTTCAGAGACGACTAAATTCCAGCTCTACTGCTTGATGGGTTGAGAGCATGGTGGATGATGGCTGACCCAGACGACTCACGACCATAGCGGCAAGCCAGGCGAAGAGAAAGCCAGGAACGATCTCGTATAGGCCCAGCCAGCCAAATTGCTTCCAGATCAACACCGTCACGGCCCCGACAAGGATACCCGCAAGCGCACCGTTACGTGTCATATGCGACCAGAAAAGCGACAAGATGATGACAGGCCCAAACGCCGCACCAAACCCTGCCCAGGCGTAGCTCACCATGCCCAGAATTTTAGAGTCCGGGTCACTGGCTATTCCAATGGCGACCAGTGCAATCGCCATGACCATGCCGCGGCCAAACCAGACCAATTCTTTATGACCCGCATTCTTGCGCATGAAGGTATGGTAAATGTCCTCCGTCAGCGCACTTGAGCACACCAGCAACTGGCACGACAAGGTGCTCATGACCGCAGCGAGAATAGCCGCCAGCAACACGCCGGCGATCCAGGGATTGAATAATTGTTTGGCCAGTTCGATAAAGACTGTTTCCGAGTTTGAATTGACCGCAAGGGCGCCATCCGCGTACATCAGAAAATATGGAATACCCAGAAAGCCGACTGCGACAGTACCCGCCAGACACAAAATCATCCAGGTCATACTGATCCG
>CANCOC010000056.1 GCA_947379755.1 Alcaligenaceae bacterium
CCAATCGGTTATTGCCTGTTCGTTGGAATGGCGATCAGTGGGCTCAAGCTCAGTGAAATTTCCAGGGTCATCTGGCCATTCATCGCGATCATGATGGTGGTGTTGATGCTGGTGACGTACGTGCCTGAGTTTGCGCTGGCGCTGCAGCCGAAGTAGTGTGCCCCTGGCCACATCTGGCCAGGGTGGACTCAGCGAATACCGATGAGCTTATGTGTTTGCAGGCTCAGTCGCCATTGCGGATGGTCCATGCAGTACTGCGTGGCCAGAGCGATATTGTTGAGCTGATCCGGTCCATCCATCGCTTGCAGGAAAAAATGCGTGAACGCCAGATCTTCAAATAACTCGGGCATCGCACCTGGTTGCGGGAACACCAGCTTAAGCTCTGTGCCACTGGTCTGATTCAGCGGGGCACCTGATTTTGGACTGACACACACCCAGTCAATTCCGGCAGGTGCAGCAATGGTGCCGTTTGTTTCCACTGCAACTTTAAAACCTTTTTGCTGCAAGGCTTGAATCAACGCAGGATCGAGTTGCAGCAAAGGCTCCCCGCCTGTGCACACCACCAGTCTGGAGTGCGGTTGGTCTTCAGGCCATTGTTGTGCAATCAACGTGGCGAGTGACTCCGCGTCTTTGAACTTGCCGCCTAGCGTGCCGTCAACACCGACAAAATCCGTATCGCAAAACTGGCAGACTGCAGTAGCGCGGTCGCGCTCAAGTCCCGACCAAAGATTGCAACCGGCAAACCTTAGAAAAACTGCCGCACACCCCGCCTGTCCGCCTTCGCCCTGGAGGGTGTAGAAAATTTCTTTGACGCTATATGTCATAGGGGCTCAATTTAAACAGGTTCTGTGGACCGTACCTTGGAATGGATCGCGCGATAATGGACTGGCCGATTAAACAGGAAGCGCCGGGCCCAGTTCACCCCAGTGCAGGATGACCCCGCAGCCACGGGTCGCGTTCAGGTCGATTCGATCAAGTTCGGGTATCAGCGGTGCGGCGATTGCCTTGATGTGACGCGCAATACTCGCGACATCGCTGTCAAGCGTTCCCATCACTTCGTAAAGCGGTTGATGGTCGAGTTGTTTGAATATGGGATCAAACACCGTCTTGACATCACCGAAATCAACTGTCCAGCCCTTTACCTGATCCAGAGGGGCATGCAGATGCAGGCGCAGCGTAAAGGTATGTCCGTGTATGCGGCGCCGTTGATCATGCTCGGGCGCACGCTTGAGTTGCACCGCACTGTCGAGCGTGAATTCTTTCCAGATCCGGTAGTGATGACCATCAAAGTGCGCCCCGCAACTACCCGTCTCGTAGACAGTCACCCAGGATAGTTCAGGTAGCTGAGGTTTGATTCTGGACCAGATCCAGGCTGAGATATTTTCACTCGTCGGATTTTCAAGACCTGCAATATCGTTCAGGCAGGCATGATCGAGTTCAGCGTGAATGGGTGTCCAGATACTGTCGAGGTGGTCATAATCAATCGACAAGTCTCTTGATTCCATGTCCTGGTCTGCATGCAGGATGACTTCAAAGCCATGCCCGTGCATGCGGCCACATTTATGTCCAGCAGGCACCTTTGGTAATTGATGTGCAGCCTGAAAAACATATCTGCGCCAGACGTGAGCATGATCGTGTGCATCAAGATCAACACCAGAATGCGAGGTGCTTTGAACGCCGACTGCAACGATGCCCGGTACATTGAGCTGCTGGCGAATCCAGCGCGCAATATTTTCGTCTGTTGGCTGTGTGATCGTCTGATTGAGGTGACTGTAATCCAGTGGCGCAACACAGCGCATCAGATGCTGGGCGAGGGTATCGACCTCGGCGCCGGCAAAGGGCGCCCAGTCTGTCGGCAGGGCGGCGCGCACTTCACCCAGGAAGCTATGTCCATGCAGACGCGCTGCACGATGCTCCGCTGGCAGGCACTCTACCTGGCAGGCGGCTTCAAAACCGGCTGCAGCAACATATAAAAGCTGATCACTCACGCGGATAATCCAAACTTCAGATAAAGAGGGTCTGGGATGCCGACTTCAAAAAATCCCTTGGCGCGCAACAGGCATGAGTCACACTGACCACAGGGTGCAGCCTCGGGACTCGGGTCGTAACAGCTTGTGGTTTCGGAGAAATCCACACCGAGTTCCAGTCCTTTGCGAATGATGTCGGCCTTGGTCATATCGATCAAAGGCGCACGAATTTTCAGCTGCTGTCGACCTTCGACACCAGCCTTGGTCGCTAGGTTTGCCATGGTTTCAAACGAATCGATGTATTCAGGGCGACAATCGGGATAGCCACTGTAATCCATGGCATTGACTCCGACAAAAATATCCTGTGCACCCAGTACTTCCGCCCAGCCGAGCGCAAAGCTTAAAAAGATTGTGTTGCGGGCAGGCACATAGGTGATGGGAATTCCACCACTGATATCCTCGACGCGATGTCCTTTGGGAACATCGATGTCATCGGTCAGGGCTGAGCCACCAAAACTGCGCATGTCCATGTCAATGATGACGTGGCGTGTCACCTTGCGCGCAATGGCGAAGGCCTTGGCTTTTTCGAGCTCGATAGAGTGGCGCTGGCCATAACGAAAGCTCAATGCATAGACATCAAATCCTTCATGCTGGGCCATCGCAAGAGACGTGGTGGAATCCAGGCCACCACTGAGTAGGCAAACGGCTTTTTTCACTTTGACTTTACTTCGCGGTTGGCATCACAAACTCAGCGCCTTTGCCGATGGTCTCGGGCCAGCGCTGCATGATGGATTTTTGTTTGGTGTAGAAACGCACACCCTCTTCGCCATAGGCGTGCATGTCGCCGAACAGGCTTTTCTTCCAGCCGCCAAAACCATGCCAGGCCATTGGTACTGGAATCGGCACGTTGATGCCGACCATGCCAACCTGAATCCTGCGTCCGAATTCGCGCGCAACGTTACCATCGCGGGTATAGCAGGAAACGCCGTTGCCAAATTCGTGGGCATTGACCAGCTCGATGGCCTGGGCAAAGTCTTTGACCCGGACGCACGAGAGCACGGGACCGAAGATTTCTTCTTTGTAGATCCGCATATCGGACGTAACGTTGTCGAACAGGGTGCCACCGGTAAAGAAGCCTTGCTCGTGACCGGGGACTTTCAGGCCTCGGCCATCCACGACCAGCGTGGCGCCTTCCTGGACGCCGATCTCGACATAGCCCTCGATACGCTCAAGTGCCTGACGGGTCACGATGGGTCCCATCTCGGCGTCGAGTTCAAGTCCATTTTTGATCTTGAGTGTTTTGGCACGTTCTGCCAGCAAAGGGACGATTTTGTCCGCGACGTCGCCGACCAGCACAGCGACTGATATCGCCATGCAGCGTTCGCCTGCCGAGCCATATGCCGCACCAATCAGACCGTCGACGGCCTGATCGATATCCGCATCGGGCATAACCACCATGTGGTTCTTTGCGCCACCGAGCGCCTGCACACGTTTGCCGAGCTCGGCGCCGCGGTGATAAATGTATTGTGCAATCGGTGTCGAACCCACAAAGCTGATTGCCTTGACATCGGGATGTTCAAGCAGGCCATCCACAGCTACTTTGTCGCCTTGCACCACGTTGAATACGCCGTCAGGCAAACCGGCTTCTTTGAATAATTGCGCCATGAAGATGGCGGCGGAGGGATCGCGTTCGCTTGGCTTCAGGATAAAGGTGTTGCCTGCTGCGATTGCCATCGGAAACATCCAGCAAGGCACCATGCAGGGAAAATTAAAGGGTGTAATGCCCGCAACGACGCCAAGTGGCTGACGCAGCGTCCAGTTATCAATACCTGTGGAGACCTGGTCAGTAAAGTCGCCCTTGAGCAGCTGGGGTATCCCGCAGGCAAATTCAACAATATCAATCCCGCGCATGACTTCGCCCTGGGCATCGGTAAATACTTTGCCGTGTTCCTGAGTGATGATCGATGCCAGCTCGTTTTTGTAGGTGTTGAGCAAAGCCAGGAACTGATTCATGATCCGCGCACGGCGAATGGGTGGCATATCTGACCAGGCGGGGAAGGCAGCGCGTGCGCTGGCGACAGCTTCGTTGACTGTTTCGAGGCTGGCCAGCTCAACTTTGCGTGTGGCTTGGCCGGTCGCCGGATTGAACACGTCCTGTGAACGGGCACCGGGATGTGTCACGGACTGGCCGTGAATCCACTGTGAAACCATATTGGACATAACTGGCATCGGGGGCTGTTTGGACATGAGCATTCCTTATCTGAGATCAACAATTGTAAGATGGATACGAAATTGGAATTGACTGGCGGATGCATGCTGAATCAATGGCTAACCATAGCTTAATGCCAGGAAAATCGTACTTTTCATGAAGTTAGGTAAAATTTTACCTATCATCCCTATTTTGCATACATTGGAGTAACCCCTTCATCATGACTCAGCCCCTGACTGGCAAAGTCGCGCTTGTGACAGGCGCCGCACGTGGAATCGGACGTGCCTGCGCCCTCAAACTGGCCTCTGCTGGCTGTGACATCGTTGCCAACTACTACAACAGTTCGGACGAAGCTGACGCGGTCTGCGCCGAAGTGCGCGCCATGGGGCGGCGTGCAGTGGCCGTGCAGGCAAGTGTCGGTGTGCCTGACAGCGTGACCGAAATGTTCGAAATCATCGAAAAAGAGTTCGGACATCTGGATATTGTCATCAGTAATGCAGCGTCGGGGGTTTTGAAGCCTGCCATGGAAATGACGCTCAAGCATTTCCGCTGGTGTATGGAAACCAACGCTTTTGCAGTGAATTTGCTTGCACAGCATGCTGCGCCACTGATGAAAAATGGTGGCCGGATCGTCGCAATGTCCAGCCTGGGTGCGCAGCGCGCCATGCCCCATTACGGTTTTATCGGTGCTTCCAAGGCGGCACTGGAGTCGCTGGTGCGCACGCTCGCCCAGGAACTCGGTCCCCGAGGCATTCGGGTCAATACGGTTTCTGCTGGCGTGGTCGACACCGATGCGCTCAGCCATTTTCCCAATCGTGATCAGGTGCTTTCAGAATTTGCCGCACGCACTCCTGTGGGCCCGAGCCTGCTGCCTGCAAACGTGGCTGATGCGGTCTATCTCCTTTGTCTGCCTGAGGCAGCCTGGGTCAATGGCCATACGCTGGTGGTTGACGGCGGTTTTGCAATTTCAGGTTGAAAAAATATGGCTTTTGAATCAGGACTTTCAGGAAAAATCGCCATCGTGACCGGTGGCTCACGCGGAATTGGCCGGGCAGTCGTTGAGCTGCTAGCCAGCCAGGGTGCAATTGTCAATTTCTTTTACCAGGGCAATGCCCAGGCAGCCAATGAGGTTGTAGAGACCGTCCGGGCTGCCGGTGGCCAGGCTGTTGCCATCCAGGTCGATGTCACCAGTTCCGCAGAGTGCGCTGCTGCTGTCGAGGCCATTGGCGAGCGCTTTGAACGCATTGATATTCTGGTCAATAATGCCGGAATCGTGCGTGACAACCTCATGGCCGCCATGGAAGATGACGAAATCAATCTGGTGCTCAATACCAATGTCGGGGGGGTCTTTAATGTGACGCGTCCGGTGATTCCTTACATGATGTCGCAGCGTGCGGGCCGGATTGTGAATCTGTCTTCGGTTGCGGGCAACAAAGCTGGCCGTGGTCAAGCCAACTATGCGGCGAGCAAGGGCGCCATTGATGCGCTGACCCGTGCCTTGGCCGTCGAGCTTGCCCCACGCAAGATTTTGGTCAATGCCGTCGCACCTGGCGTGATCGAAACCGAAATGTCCCAGCAAGTCAGGGACTTGGCCGATGATCAGGTCAAGTCCCGCATCCTGCTCAAGCGCTATGGACAGGCTCAGGAAGTTGCCAATGCGGTCGGTTTTCTGGTCTCCAGCATGGCTGAGTACGTCACCGGTCAGGTCTTATATGTGGACGGCGGCTTCAAGATGGACTGAATGCAGGGGTTTGTGTCTCATTTGAGTTAAAATAAGGCGCTTTTTTATCCATTTAGCATGTCAAAAATTGAGTATGCAGCACTTTTTCGTGCATGCAACATATATCTAGCGTGCACCACGTTTTGGAGTCCATCATGGCCGAAGTAGTCATCACTAAAGAAGAAATTATGGCGGTTTTTCCTACCGTCCAAAAAACGATGGCCGATGCGCTCGGTTGCGATGTAGATGACATTCAGCTTGACGTGTCCCTGATCGAAGGGCTTGATGCCGAGTCGATCGACTTCCTGGATATGGTGTTCCGCCTCGAACGCGCTTTCAAGATCAAAGTGCCACGCGGCAAGATCATTGAAGACGTCCGTGGCGATATGCCCGTCGATGAGTTCGAACAAAACGGCATCGTGACCGAAAAAGGTATTGCCCGTTTGCGTGAATATCTCTCCGAGATTGACGCAGCACGTTTTAAAGTCCCAATGCGTGTGGATCACATTGCACGTCTCTACACACCCGAAACCTTCTGCAAGCTCGTGATTCGTGCTCAGCGCGCGACACCTGCTGCTGGTTGATGTCTGAGCAGAGGGCGGGGGCGTCTCAGTCCTCGCCAGCCGGTCGGTTCGCTGCTTTTTCGTTTGTCGATCAGATCGTCCAGATTGATGGCGTCCAGCGTGTGACGGGCCGCTACACTATTCCCGCAGACGCGACTTACTTCCCGGTGAGTCTGGTTGCCGAGGCGATCGGTCAGCTCGCAGCCTGGGTGGCCATGTCGAGCGTAGGCTTTACCCATCGGCCGGTTGCCGCACTTGCGGGTGATACCCGTATATTTGCCCAGCCACGGCCGGGTGATACCCTTGAGTTGATTGTTGATATCGAATCCTGTGACCAGGATGCAATTGCCTACCGTGGCCGTGCTCGAGTGGGTGACACGCTTGTGCTTGAGTTGCTCGATACGCTGGGCTCAATGCTTGATATTGCCGATTTTGATGATCCGCAGGCGCTTGCAGCGGATTTCGCCCTGTTGACTTCTGGCGGACGGACTCCTGGTGCGTTTGCCGGTGTGCCTCAGCCCATGCTTGCCGACCTGCAACACGAGGCCGGTCAAAAGCTGCAGGCGCTGCTCTCGGTGCCGGAGCAGGCTCCATTCTTTCTTGATCACTTTCCCCGCAGACCCGTTTTTCCCGCCACACTGATGCTGGATGCACAGCTTCAGCTTGCCAGGCGCATTGCAACCGAGACTGCTGGCGAACCTGTGCACGTGACACGCATTACCAACGTTAAGGTTCGTGCCTTTACCTTGCCAGGCGCCTCGCTGACATTGTCCGCCGAACTGGCGGTTCCCGGCGGGGATGACCCTGAACCCATTCTGATCAAGGTCGCCGCACTTGCCGATGGCCGCACGATCGCTGGCGCAAAGATGTTTTTTGCTCTAGATTCCGGAGAACACGCATGACAGCAAAACGTCGCGTCGCGATCACAGGCATTGGCCTGGTGACCCCCGCAGGATTAGACGCCGCCTCAACCTGGGCACGCATCAAATCAGCCAAAAGCTGTGCGGGTCCTATTACGATTTTTGATGCTTCGGGTTTTTCAACCCGTATCGCCGCAGAGGTCAAAGGCTTTGATAGCCTGCCTCCGATTGACGATCGCAAACTCCTGAAATATGCCAGCCGCGCGCATCGTTTTGCGCTGGCTGCTGCTGACCAGGCGATTGCGGATGCAGGTATTCGTCCGACGCTTCAGGACGCAACACGCTGGGGCTGTGTGGTTGGCGCCGGCATGATGACCGTTGCACATCCTGAAATCGAAGCCATCCAGCGCGCAGCAGCCCCTGAGGGCGAGCTCATTCCAAACAATATCCTGTCTGAGCCTGTAGCCAATGACGTAATGGCGTTTAGCCGCAGCTTATCGACCGCCGGTGTGTCTTTGTTGTTGCGCCGCTATGGTATTCGTGGTTATGCCTCTACGGTGCATACTGCCTGCGCCTCTGGTGGCCAGGCAGTTGGAACCGCGATGAGACTCATTCGCAGGGGCTTGGCCGATCGCGTATTGACTGGCGGGTTTGATTCAATGATTTCACCTGTCGGATTGTCAGGTTTCTGTCTGCTTTCTGCGGTCTCTTCTGATAATGATCATCCTGAGCGTGCGAGCCGTCCTTTTGATTTGACGCGCAATGGGTTTGTGCTGGGTGAGGGTGCGGGTTTTCTGGTCCTCGAAGAATGGGATGCTGCTGTCAAGCGCGGTGCCACTATTTATGCAGAGCTTGCCGGGGATGGTAATTCACTGTCTTCCTACCGGATTACCGATTCGCATCCTTCGGGAGATGGTCCGATCCAGGCCATGCGTCGCGCCATGTCAGACGCTGGTGCGACCATCGGCGATATTGATTATCTGAATGCACACGGTACCTCGACACCGATGAATGACCGAAGTGAGTGTGCAGCAGTCAACGCGGTGTTTGGCGATCGCGCCAAAGAAGTTGGGGTGAGTTCAACCAAGAGCGTGATGGGGCATTTGATTGCGGCTGCCGGAGCAGTTGAAGCAGGGATTTGCGCAATGGCCATTCGCGATGGACTGATGCCGCCGAATGCTAATTTGCAGCAACTTGATCCTGATTGTGATGTAAATATTGTGCGCGATGTCCCGCGCGAACAACGGATTGGTATGGCCTTATCGAATTCTCTCGGATTCGGTGGCAGCAATAGCTGCCTGGCTTTTCGCCATCCAGAAGAAACCGCGGCGCTTATCGCCGCAGGACGGTAATCGCCATGAAACGTATTGTTATCACAGGTAGTGGCGCGATTTGCGGCGCAGGCACAGATCCAGCCAGCATTGTTGCCTCGCTGGTCGCAGGACATTGTGCCGTTGGACCCATCAGCAGTTGGGATGCCCAGGCCTGGCCTTGCAAGGTGGCTGCCGAAGTCCCGGAGTACAACGGAGCAAAACTGCTGGGTGACCGTAAACTCTTAAAGCTTGTTCGCCGCTCTGATGTCTTTGGTATCTATGCCGGTGGTCAGGCCATTGAGCAGGCTGGTTTGCCTGCTGCGCGGCAAGCCCTGGATGAGGCCGCCGCTGCTGAGTATGCAGATCAGACCGGCTGCTATGTTGGTTCGGGTGGCGGTGCGTTTGAAGTCAATTATGATTTCTTTCCGCTGATGTCTGAGTCGGGCGGGAGTCTTGAGAATTTTGGTCGTGAATTGCCGAACATGGTCAACCCGATGTGGTTGTTGCGTTCGTTACCCAATAATGTGTTGTGCCATGTCAGTATCCGGCACCAGCTTAAAGGGCCAAATGGCTGCATTACCAACCACACGACCAGCGGCATTCTGTCCGTGATTGAAAGTGCCTGGGCGTTGCGTGAAGGCGATGCCGAGCGTGTCGTCGCTATCAGTCATGACGCGCCGATCGAGCCCCAGACACTTCAGTATCTGAATTGTGTGGGCCTCATCAGCAAGGGTGCATTACGCCCTTTCGACACTGAGCATGATGGTTGCGTGCTGGGTGAGGGTGCAGCAGCGTTTGTGCTCGAAACAGAGGCCTCAGCTGCATCTCGCGGTGCCAAGGTGCTTGCCGAATATCTGGGTGGTGGTGATGCGTCTGAGGGCGAAGGCATCTTTTCGATTCGCGAGGATGGCGATGGTCTGGCACGTGCCATTGAGGCAGCCTTGCTTGATGCAGGTTTGGCCGCGGCTGACGTAGGCATGGTTGTCACGCATGGCAATGGTACCGAGCAATCAGACAACTCCGAAGCTGCTGCTCTGGTTCGTATCTTTGGTGCTGACATGCCTCCCGTGACCGCCTTCAAGTGGTCTTATGGTCACTCTTTTGCCTCGTCTGGTTTGCTCGATGCCGTCGTTGGCCTTGAAGCTTGCCGTCAAAAAATCGTACCTGGAGTTGCCTCGTTACAAAATCTTGCCCCAGGCTGCGAAGGGCTCAATGTTTCTGCCCAGTCACGCGCACCGCGCAGCGATATCGTGTTGATCCTGTGTCGTGGCTTTGCAGGGACCAATGGCGCCTTGCTGTTGCGCGCAGTTCAGTAAACTGGATCACTCGTGACTCCAGTAGATAGTCTGCCAGACGGTTGTGCCGTGGATACGGTTGATATCGCGCGCATCGAGAGATTGATTCAGGCGATGCCGGGTGAGTTAGACAAGCTTTTTTCTGCCCAGGAAATTGCTGATGCTGGAGCCGGGCCAGGTCAGGCTGCAAGCCTAGCAGCCCGCTTTGCGGCTAAAGAAGCCTGTCTGAAATTATTTCCCCGCGAAACCGCACTCAATACGATCGTAGCGATGGACTTCTCTGTTGTGCGCGATGCTTACGGTGCACCACATATCGTGACGACTCCTGCCGCAGAGATCGTACTGGGCCGGCATTTGGTCGGCGAAATCAAAATTTCTTTGACGCATAGCGCAACTTCGGCCTCGGCCGTCGCTTTGCGTGTGCCGCGCGTGATCACTCCCTCACGAGCAGGGCGGTTTGTTTACCAGTGGTTACCATACCGCCGCGCTGTGATTCTTGAAAATCTGAATCGTGTCTATGGTGCAAACGTCAGCCTGGATCAAATCAAACTTCTTGCTCAGGCACATTACGGCCATCTGCTGAGTTTGTTTAAAGAGCTGATTGTGTTTCGGTTCTTGTCCGCCCAGCGTAAGAAGGATCTTGTGCGTGTCGAGGGTGTGCCTGACATGATCGAAGCCTTTGAAGCAGGGCGCGGAATTCTGATTGTGACAGGTCATTTCGGTAATTTTGAGGTCTCGACTGTCGCGGGAATTGAGCACTTTCCACAAGTCAAAGGCAGAATCCATTTTTTACGCAGGCCAATTAAACCCAAATGGCTCAGCGATATGCTGACGCGTCGCTTCAACGAGGCGGGTTTTGGAGTGGTTGGACGACGTGGTTCGCTTGAAGAAATCGTTGATACGATCGAAAAAGGCGATGCCGTTGTATTCCCCTTTGATCAGTACGCACGTAAACCAGAAGGTATACCGGTAGAGTTTTTTGGTCACGCGGCAGGGACGTACAAAAGTATGGCACTGATCGCGCTTGCAACTGGCGCACCCGTCATGCCGGCTGCCTCATGGCGAGAGCCTGATGGCACGCATGTACTAAAATTCTGGCCTGCATTACCACCCATCATCGACGATGACGTGGGATCTGAAATTGTTCGAAACACACGCGCGTACAACGCCGCACTCGAACTGGCTATCGTGCGACATCCAGAGCAGTGGTGGTGGGTGCACCGTCGCTGGAAAAACCCACCACGCAAGAAAAAATAAGGATTAGTTTCCTTTCTGGTTCTTGTCGAACAAGTAGCCACCCAGTACGCCAGCTGCAGCGCCACCCACTGCACCCCAGATCGGATTGCCACCCGCAATGGCGGTAATGCCAGCACCAGCGGCTGCACCAATTGCGCCACCGGATAGTTCACGTTGCTGGGTGGTGCTCATGTTTGAGCAACCGGTCATTGTCAGTGCTGCGCAAACGGGCAACAGTAAAAATAGTTTTTTCATGATGAGACTCCTGAATTTCAATCAAATGTAAGGTGAGACAAGCAGATTATTTTTTCTTGCATGGGTAGGTTTCACCCAGATAACGCAAGATAGTGTCTGCTGCTGACAGTTGGTTGTATTGAGGATTGGTTCCGGTCCATACGACAAAGGCATCGATATAGTCCTGACGTGTCGCCGACGATTTGTCTATGCAGACAAAGGGGCGTGCTCGCTTTGGATGGCGCGAAATGAGGTAGGTTTCATACACGCCCTGACTAAACCCGTGACAAAAATTTTGCGCAGCCCCATCTTTTTTGTTCACGCACATCTGCACCAAACTTTCAGTGGATGTTGCGGCTTTTGGAACGCTTTGTGCGATCGCTGAAGACATGCCAGCCAGCGCAATGCAGGTAGCAGCAAGTAGTTTGTTCATTCTGTTCTCTTGTTTTTGAGTTTTATAAGCGGGTCGACGACTATTTTGCTATAGATCAGGCGTCTAATACAATACGCCATTGTGTATATGTTAACTTTACGACTGTCGTATTTGTCAAATATTATTTAATTGAGATCAATTATGTTGAAGAAAGTATCTACCGCAGTTGTCGCTCTGATGATGGCACTTGGACTTGCTGCCTGTACGCCTGCACCGACCGGCCCTGTTGAAATTCGCAGCGGTGTGATCGAGCAGATCAATGCAACGCAAATCGCCAGTAATCACGATACGGGTGTGGGCGCTGTGCTGGGTGGTCTGGGTGGCCTGGGTGTGGGTGCGCTGATTGGTTCAGGAACAGGTAAAGCTGTTGCGATGGTCCTGGGTGCAATCGGTGGCGCAGTGGGTGGCAATGAAATCCAGAAGCATTACGACAAACCCGTTGAAGGACAACAGATTTTTGTTCGCACTTCAAGTGGTGTCCTGGTGTCGGTGACCCAGCCAACCGGTAATCTGCGTGTTGGTCAGGCCGTTTATATCGAAGGTGCAGGCACCGAAGCCCGCGTCGTATCACGCTAAGCAGTTATTGAGTCAAAAGCGGGCGCGTCAGCGAGGTTGATCTGAGCTGAACGTTCGTCGTGACTGATAGAGTCAAAAAAGGGCCGTTGCGTGATGATGCAACGGCCCTTTTTTTACTCGGTCAAGCAAATGGCTAACAGTGAAAGTTAGGCCTTTTTGACGTAAGCGTTACACCATGCTTTGGCACCGACTAATTTGCCGGCGAAGATCGCACAGGAGCCTGCTTCTGCAGATTTGCTGACGTAAAGCTGGCAGTTAGAACAGTTTTGGCCGTCGGCATACTTTGCAAATTTTGCTTTGTCCACGGTTGTGGCATCAGCTTTGTAACCCAGGCCCACGGCTTGTGGATCTGTTTCTGCAACCATTGCCTGGGCACTGGCTTGATTGGCCAGCGTGAGTGAAGCCAAGCCAGTAGCTGAGTAAATGATGAATTGGCGACGTGATGATTTCATATACGTATCCTGAGAAAAAGGTTGATTCCCCATAGAACCAACCTGTGTGTCATTTTAATGCTTTGCAGCAATTTTTGCCCGCAGACCCGGATTGTATTTTTTAAAGAAGGCTAGTCGACTTTGATGTTTGCAGCTTTGACAACTTTCCCGTATTTGGCTAAATCATTTTTAACTTCTTCGCCAAACTTTTCTGGACTGCCTGGAGACGCCGTAATGCCAAGGGTGTTGAGCTTTGCAATGATTTCTGGGTCGCTGAGAACAAGATTAAGTTCTTTATTCAGGCGCGCGATCACGGCAGCAGGTGTTTTTGCTGGCGCAAAGATACCCACCCAGGAGTCCACGACAAAATCTTTCACGCCGCTTTCGATAAAGGTCGGCACCTCAGGCAGGGATGCTGCGCGCTCCCGGCTGGAGACCGCAATTGGAATCACGCGATCTGTCTTGATAAGCTGGTAGGCGCCGGCAACTGCTGTAAAGACCAGCGGAATGGTCCCGCCCTGTACATCGATGAGGGCCTGGCCACCACCTTTGTAGGGAATATGCGCAAGCTTTGAACCGGTTTGCTGATTGAGCAGCTCGCCGGCGATATGCGGGGTACCACCAATACCTGAAGTGCCGAAACTCAGACCGTCTTTTTGTGTTTTTGACAGGGTGATGACTTCTTGTAACGTCCTGGCTTGCAGTCCGGGATTGGCAACGAGAATCAGGATGGCATTGCCAATTTTACCGACTGGCGCAAAATCCTTGATTGAGTCGAATGCGACTTTTTCAAAGACGTGCGGGTTGATGACCATCGTGCCATCAAAGCCCAGGACCAGCGTATATCCGTCAGGTTCGGCGTTAGCGACTTGCGCGGTTCCGATATTGCCCGAAGCTCCAGGCTTGTTTTCGACAAATACTTGCTGGCCCAGTTTCTTGGACAGACTATCGGCAATCAGACGACCACTCGTGTCCGTCACACCACCCGGTGCAAAGGGAACAACCAGGCGAATGGATTTGTTAGGAAAACTAGCCTGCGCATGGGAGGGGGTCGCGACACCCAGGCAGGTGATTGCGACCAGGCTAAATAGTGCCGAACGTAAGCCAGACATGGAGAATTTGTTATTTTGCATGGAAAATCCTGAAATGGTGAAGCTGAAGTGTCTCTGGGTCCGTTTAATTTTTAATTTGTCAGATAATACCTCTTGATCACAGTTAGCTGAAGGAATGCCTCCTCATGTTCTTGCAATCCCTGTCAATTGAAACCATCAGTTTCTGGCTGGCTATTGTGGCAACGATCGCATTTGCAGTCACAGCAGTGCTTGCGATCGCCGATCATGGCGTGGATATTTTTGGCGTGGTCGTGCTTGGGGTGATTACTGCAATCGGAGGCGGGACCATACGGGACTTGATCCTTGGCGTGCCGGTGTTCTGGGCAAAGGATCTGATTTTTGCTCAGGTCGCAGTCTTCTCCAGTCTGCTGGCATTTGCGGGGCGTTCGTTTTTTACACAACCTCAGATTTTCAGTCTGTTGCTTTATCTGGATGGCTTGGGGGCGGCCTTGTTTGGCATGCAGGGTGCAATGAAGACCTGGACACTGAATTTTGGCTTGCCACTTGCGCCCATACTGCTTGGCGTGCTGACGGCAATTGGTGGTGGCTTGCTGCGGGATGTTCTGGCGGGTCGTAAAACCTTATTGATGACTTCCGAAATTTATGCGATTCCTGTTGTGATTGGCTGCTCAGTCATGATGGTGTGTTTACAACTATTTCCATCCCTGGATACCGAGGCACTCATTGGATGCACGGTTTTGACTTTTTTGTTGCGTACGGCCGCAATATATTGGCATTTGCGTGTTCCCGAATGGCTGATGACAAAATCACGACATACTTAGGTGCATGAGGACATGGTTCAAACATGATCCCGCACTGTTTGAGCGCCTGATCCAGAGCAGCAATCTGCCGTATTGACGAAGGAAATGGGCTCTGTTTGCAAACGGACTTGACCTTTGCGCGCAGGTCAATAACACTAAGCGATCGCTAGGGATCGTGACGGTATGTTTGATCCCTGTTTTGTGCAACAAATCAATGGGTGTGATCATGAATGACGTCAGGTTTCCTGTTTCCGCAACCCTCGAAGCGGATATGAATCCAGCCTATCAGGCGAGGATGCGGATCCGTCACGGTGAAGTGACGGGCAACACTGCAGGAATGGCACCTGGTCATGTGCAGGGTAATCTCATGATCCTGCCTCAGGCACTCGCTCATGATTTTCTGCTTTTTTGTCAGCGTAATCCACAGCCATGTCCGGTTCTGGCCGTCTCTGAGCCTGGCGATCCCATGATTCCTACTCTCGGCCTGGATCTTGATATTCGCACTGATATCCCACGCTACCGTGTCTGGAAAGATGGCGTTATGGTGGATGAGCCCAATGACATCAAGAGTATCTGGCGTGATGATCTGGTAAGTTTTTTGCTAGGGTGCTCTTTCTCTTTTGAGCAGGCGCTCATTGAGGCGGGAATCCCCATGCGTCATATCGAACAGGGTTCGAATGTGCCCATGTATCGCACCAATATCCAGACGGTGCCTGCAGGCGTGTTTCATGGTCCGATGGTCGTATCCATGCGCCCGATGAAGCCTGCTGATGCAGTCAGGGCCGTTCAAGTCACCTCGCGTTTTCCGAGAGTCCACGGCGCACCTGTCCACATCGGTCTGCCTCATATGATTGGGATTGAGGATCTGGATCGACCGGACTTTGGCCAGGCCGTCGAAGTCAAAAGTGACGAGCTGCCGGTGTTCTGGGCATGCGGCGTGACGCCGCAATCCGTGGCGATGGCTGCGCGTCCGCCATTCTGTATTACGCACTCGCCAGGTTCCATGCTGATTACCGATTTACTCAATCACAGGCTTGCAAGTTTTTAATTTTTTTTCAACTGTTTCACGGTTTTTTTTGGAGAGTTTGAATATGAAAGCTTTTAAAACATCGGTTATGTTTGCCGCACTGACTGCGCTGATGAGTGTGGCTGCGTTGCCGAATGCTTCCGCGCAAACTGCAGCTGCCGGTCCCAAAGTGGCTGTGCAGGCAATCACACAGGTCACGGCAAACATGCCTCAGTACACAACAGTGGATCAGCCTCTGTTGCGCGATGGTTTGTCAAAGGCAACCAATGGCAGGGTTGAGGTCACGCTGTCCGCCTGGCCTGAGCGTAATGTGAATGGTCCCGAAGTCTTGAGGCTGGTGCGTTCCGGTCAGGTCGATATCGCCGCTGCACCACTGACCACTGTGTCGGGAGATGTGCCGATGCTCGATGGAGTGGATCTGGCAGGTATGAATCCAGACATTGCACAAGCCCGTCGTGTGGCCGATGCCATGATGCCTGTGGCGAATAAAGAACTTGAACGCCTGGGTATCAAACTGGTCGCGACCTACCCATTTTCGGGACAGATGCTGTTTTGTCGTAAACCGATTGCCACACTGGCAGATCTGAAAGGAATGAAGGTGCGCATTAACGGACCCTCGTCTGGCGACCTGGTAAAAGCGCTGGGTGGTCAGCCTGTCTCCCTGGCTTTTGGTGAAGTGTATACGGCGCTTGAGCGTGGCACCGTCGACTGCGGTATCACAGGTTCTGGTTCGGGTAATAGCGTGAAGTGGCCTGAGGTCACGACGCACCTTTACACCATGTCTTTGTCATGGTCGACTGCAGGTTACTTTGTCAATCTTGCCTGGTGGAACAAACTTGAACCAGCAGTACGTGCCGAATTTGAAAAAACTTTTGCTGCAATCCAAGATGCACAATGGAAACTGGGCGCCGAGGCGACTGCAGACGGCGTAGCGTGTAACGTTGGACGTGCAGAAGGCTGCAAACTTGCCTCACTTGTGAAAAAACCCATGATTGAAGTCAAGGCACAAGCAGGTGCAGCCGATGTGGTGAAAAAAGATTTGGCAGATACCGTATTGCCAGCCTGGGTCAAGCGCTGTGGTGATCGCTGTGGTGTGGTTTACAACGAAGTGATTGCTCCGATCACAGGCATTCAATACACAGCAGGTAAATAAAAATGTATCGATGTCTTGAATGGATCAGTCGCCGTGCGATGTTTATTGCAGGGTTGTGCTATTTGATCATTACGGTGCTGATCTGTTTTGACATTCTTGCACGTCAGTTCCTCGGCTTTTCTACGGAGGCTACGATCGAGCTGACCGGTTATTTGATGGCGGTTGGCATGAGTTGGGGACTGGCGGGCACATTATTTGAACGCGGGCATGTGCGCATCGATGTGCTGGTGCAAAAAATGCCTCTGCGTGTGCGTGTCTGGCTCCACCTGTTGTCTTTGCTTGCCCTGATTGTCTCAACCGGATTTTATGTCTGGGGAGCCGTGCGGCTGGCGCTGGATTCTTATGCGTTTAGCGCAACCGATCTCACGACCCTGCACACCCCTCTGGTTTTGCCTCAAGGTTTATGGGCGGCGGGTTTTGTCTTGTTGTTGCTGGCAGCGTTGGCGCTTGCTATGCGAGCAGTCAGGCAGCTTGCAGCTGGCCAGCTTGATGCGATGGATCACGCTCTCATGGCCCGCACCTACGTAGACGAAGCCGCAGAGACACTTGAGGCAGTTGCCGAGGCTCAGGCAATGATGCACGATCCCGTTTCGCCAACGGGAGTGCACAAATGATTGCGATTGTATTTATTGTTGTCATGGCCGTTGTAATTGGTGCTGCCACGTTATTTGGGGGCTCTGGTGGTGCTGCAGCTGTTTCAGCAACAAGCGTGCCCTGGTGGTCACTGGTCGCTGTGCTGGTAGCCTTCATTGGTTTTTTTGCTGGCGGGATTTATGTTGGTGCAGCATTATCTTCGCTGGCGTTACTCGCAGGATTCGGTCTGTCAGATCGTCCGTTCTGGAATTTTATTGGTGAAATGATCTGGGGGCCCTCGACTAATTTTGTTCTGGTCTCGGTACCGCTTTTTTTATTAATGGGCGAGATCATGCTGCGCGCGGGTCTTTCGGAGCGGTTGTATCGTGGATTGAATGTCTGGATGGGACGTTTGCCTGGCGGCTTGCTACATACCAATATTCTGGCCTGTGGCGTATTTTCTGCTGTTGCGGGCTCCAGTGTGGCCACTGCAGCCACAATGGGATCGGTGGCACTGCCTTATTTTGAAAAAAGTCACTACCCACCCAAGCTTGTGCTTGGTTCACTCGCGGCAGGCGGTGCGCTGGGCAATCTGATTCCGCCTGGTATCACCTTCATCATCTACGGCCTGATTACTGAGACCTCCGTTGGCGCGTTGTATATCGCAGCAATCGGTCCAAGCATTCTGGTGGTTCTGCTATTTATTCTTGTCATTCTTTACTACAGCTATAAGCTCGGCTTGCATGCCGATGGTCAGACGGCTCGTGTGACATGGCGCGATCGCATCGGTAGTCTGGCTGATCTGTTGCCAACCGGTCTGCTGATTGGTCTGGTGCTTGGAACGATTTATGCCGGCTGGGCAACGCCTACAGAGTCTGCCGCGCTCGGCGTGGCCGGCAGTATCCTGCTGTCACTGATTGATCGCAAGCTCAACTGGAGAATGCTGGTCGAATCGATGCATGCCACCGCGCGTACGACCTCGATGATCGCGTTGATTTTATTTGGCGCCTATGTGCTGAATTATATTTTGTCGTCGCTGGGGATTCCCCAGATGCTCGCCAAGTTTTTAACCAGTCTGCCTTTGCCAGGTTGGGCCATCATGCTGGTCATTATTGGTTTTTATCTAGCGCTCGGAACTTTCATGGAAGGTATGTCGATGGTCATTTGCACCATTCCGCTCCTTTTCCCGGTCGTCAAGGCGCTTGGCTATGATCCGATCTGGTTTGGCGTGGTGATCACCATGCTGGTTGAAATTGCGATGATCAGTCCGCCGGATGGTACGGTGCTGTATGTCTTGCAGGGCATGCGGCGTCAGCCGGGGCCGATTACGGATGTGTTTTCCGGTGTGATGCCCTTTATGTTCGTGTACATGCTGGCGATTATCATCCTGATGATGTTCCCATCAATTGCGCTGTGGTTACCTTCGATACTTTCTTGATGATTTTTATTTTCTGGTTGCTCTCATGATCCCTTCTCTTTATTTTTCTTGTGAGTCTGTTGCGACAGACGGTACAGCTGTGTCGTCACTGCAGTCCGTTGCGCCCACACATTTTGTCATTGCAGGGTGGACTGGTCGGGATGCTGATGCGATTCGTCATCATATTCACGAACTGGAATTGCTTGGTGTACCTGCTCCGTCGAGTGTGCCGCTTTATTACCGCGGCAGCGCCAGTTTGCTGACGCAGGCAGACACGATCGAAGTGTTGGGTATGGATAGTTCGGGTGAGGCTGAGCCGGTATTGTTTTTTTCCTCGGGCGAGTGGTGGTTGACCGTTGGCTCCGATCATACTGATCGCAAAGTTGAAACCTATTCAGTGACTGTTTCCAAACAGATGTGCCCTAAACCGATTGCAAAGGCGGCTTGGCGCTGGTCTGACGTGGCTGGCTACCAGGATGAGATTGAATTGCACTCCAGGATTTTTGAAGGTGGGAAGTGGGTGGATTATCAACAAGGGACCTTCGCCTCGATTCGGCCGTTAGTATCGTTGCGTGACGGCTGCTATCCGGGCGAGGCGCCTGATGCAGGAAGCTTTGTTTCATGCGGGACGTTAACTGCGATTAAAAATGCCCAGGGAGAAGGAATTCGACCCGCTGCGCAAATGGAGCTTGAAATTCGTGATCCACGGCGCAAGCGCAGCATCGTCCACCGTTATGCGGTTGAGATGTTACCGATGATTGCCTGAGATCAGACGGGGCTGTTTCTCGTCATCTGCTGTGTTCTCAATATCATCTATTCTTGTGTCAACTCAGTTCAATCCTGGCCGACAACACTTCTTTAAGCACTCATGGACACTATGTCATACATTACAGACACCATCCCCCAGCTCAATGCCCGACTCGCGTCGCGTGAGATCACCCGAGAAGCGCTGGTCGAGCAGGCGCTTGAAGGTGCCTCCAGTCATGCTGCCAAGAGCGTATTCACCAAACTTTATCCCGAAGCCGCGCTGGCCGCTGCACGTGCTGCCGATGCCGCCCAGTCTGCTGGTGTGGCACAGACGGCGCTGGCGGGGTTACCTTTCACGATCAAGGATTTGTACGGCGTCGCGGGTGAAACAACAATGGCTGGCTCGATTGTCTGCAAAGGAGAGCCAGAGCAGGCGGCTGACGCCACTGTTGTTGCGCGTATTCGTGCCTCTGGTGCAGCCATCATCGGCAAAACCAATATGACTGAATTCGCTTTTTCTGGCGTCGGGATCAATCCTCACTATGGCACGCCTGTTAATCCGACAGATCCTCTGGTTGCACGTATTCCGGGCGGCTCATCCTCGGGCGCTGCGGTGTCTGTTGCACTCGGTCTGGCCGTAGCGGGCCTGGGCTCCGATACTGGAGGTTCAATTCGGGTGCCTGCCGCGGTGAATGGGCTGGTTGGCTTTAAAAGCACGCAAAACAGAGTGCCACTGACAGGAGCCCTAGAGCTTTCACGCACGCTGGATACGGTTTGCGCCATGACGCGCAGTGTTCAGGATTGCATCACCGTAGATGCCATCCTCTCTGGTGCCATGCTGCCGGTACGTCATCGTCCGCTCGCGGGCATGCGTTTTGCGATTCCGCAAACTGTCGTGCTCGACGGGATGGAGCCAGCAGTGGCAACAGCGTTTGCACGCAGTGTGGCCACTCTGTCAGCCGCAGGTGCACTGATCGTTGAGATCAAGCTGGCAGAGTTTGCCGAGATGCCCCAGCGCAATGCACCGGGCGGTCTGTCACCTATTGAGGCTTTTGCCGAACATCATGAACGTATTGCTCGTGCAAAGGAGCTGTTTGATCCGCGCGTGTCACAACGCATCCTGCTGGGCGCGCCTGTCACGGCTCAGCAATATATCGGGCTACTCGATGGCCGACGTGACTGGATTTCACGCGTTGAACAAGCGATTGAAGGTTTTGATGCTGTCCTGTGCCCAACAATTCCAATCATTGCACCTGAGATTGCACCACTGATTGCCTCGGATGAGGCATTTTTCAAGGCGAACGGTCTGTTGCTGCGCAATACATTTCTATTTAACTTCCTTGATGCCTGCTCCTTCAGTCTGCCCTGTCATCAGGCAGGCGAGTTGCCGGTGGGTTTGATGTTGTCATCCGTGAGTGGCGATGATGCACATCTGGCAGCAGTGGCCCTGGCCGTTGAGGCTGCACTGAAGTGATCCGCACGACCTCTGCCGCGTTGGCAGAGGAAAAACACGTACATATAAAACTATAAAAAAGGAAAGAGACTTGGTGCAGCCTATTGATTATCAAAGAGATGCAGACAATATCGTCACGTTGACGATGGATTCTGCAGGCCAGCGTGTGAATACCCTGAATGATGAAATGCGCGACTGCCTGACTGCAACGATCAGTCGGCTGGTGGCCGAAAAAGACACAATTGCTGGGGTGATCTTTACTTCTGCAAAGACGACATTTTTTGCTGGCGGCGATTTGAATTATCTGTTTCAGCTTGAGGCGAGTGATGCAGCGCAGCTGTATGAACAGATCACTGTGGTCAAGCGTGCGTTTCGTCAGCTGGAGCAGTTGGGAAAACCCGTTGTGGCCGCTATAGCGGGCTCGGCAGTAGGAGGTGGCTTTGAACTTGCGCTAGCCTGTCACCACCGGATCTGTGTCGATGATTCAAAAATTCAGCTGGGTCTGCCCGAGGCGACCCTGGGTTTGTTGCCAGGTCTGGGTGGTGTGGTGAGGATGAACTGGTTGCTTGGCGTGGCCGCGAGTCAGCCCTATCTGCAAGAGGGGCGGCTCTTTACGCCCGCGCATGCAAAACGGGCAGGCCTGGTCGATGAGCTGGTGGCTGACGCTCAGGCCTTGATCGAGCGTTGCAAAACATGGATTCTTTCTCGTGCGGTATCGGTACAGCCCTGGGATCAGCCCAATGCTCTGATGCCTGGCCCGCGTGCGCACACGCCTGAAGCAGACAGCTGGGCGGTCGAGGCACAGGCGCAACTCCTTGCTCGCACGAAAGGCTGTTACCCCGCGCCCCTAGCCATCCTGAATGCCTCGATTGATGGTTCAAAGCTTGACTTTGAACAGGCCGATGATGTTGAGACACGTTATTTTATTGAGCTTGCCTGTGGGCAGGTTGCAAAGAACCTGATTGGTACTTTCTGGTTCCAGCTCAACAGTATCAAGTCCGGAGCAGGCAGACCCGAGGGCCTGCCAAAAGGGACCGTACGTAAAGTTGCTGTGCTGGGAGCCGGCATGATGGGGGCAGGCATTGCGTATATATGCGCGGCACGCGGGATTGATGTAAAGGTCAAAGACCTGACTCTGGAGGCGGCCGGGCAGGCAAAAGTGCACGCCGAAAAAACGCTCAGTAAGCGTGTTGAAAAAAATGAAATCAGTCTTGAGCGTCAACAGGAGATCCTCGCCCGTATTCACCCAACAGATCGTTATGCTGATTTTACGGACGTGGATCTTGTCATTGAAGCCGTGCCCGAACAGCCTGCACTGAAAGCCCGGGTCACGCTCGCAGCAGAGCCTTCACTTGGTAATCATGCTATCTGGGCGTCCAACACTTCAACTTTGCCGATCAGCGACCTGGCTCAGGCTTCAAGCAGACCAGCCCGTTTTATCGGGCTGCATTTCTTCTCTCCGGTGCATCGCATGCCTTTGGTTGAAGTGATTGTTGGACGCGAAACTTCACCGGAAACCCTGGCGCATGCGCTGGATTTTGTGATGCAAATCGGCAAGATTCCGATCGTTGTTAACGA
>CANCOC010000057.1 GCA_947379755.1 Alcaligenaceae bacterium
CAGGATTTAACTCCCAACCTCGTACTATTTCACTTCAAGTGAGCACTTGATTTCGTTTGCAACATCATGACCTGTTACAGCCACAATGCCTGCGCACTCATTCCAAGCGCCCACACTTATCGGTTGTCAAATTTTTAAAGAGCGTGTAAATCAGCAACTTCGGTTATCTACTTGCATCCGCATACTAACTCAATCCTAAGATCTTGCATTTTGCTTTTGCTGCCGACTTCCTGACTGCTTTTCTGCTTTGTTTCCAACTGCAGAGAAACGAGATTATGAAGGAGTTTTTATTTCCTGTCAAATCGGTGCGGTGGAAGCTAAAAACTTAAACACCATGCCGATTCGATTTCATCTTGAATCTTTAATACATTCTTCATTTTCTAAATCTTTCGATCGAACCATTGGTTCATATTTCAGATTCGGGCAGTAGAAACCCTGTTGGGGTTATTACTGCAGTGAAGGAGCGAGATTAGACCATAGATATATTAACTTTGCTTGGGGTTAGAGCCTCTTTTCTTCTATTTCGTAGAAAAAACGCAACCCAAGAAGGCTAAGCCTTTAATTTTGTTGAGAAATGTTTTTTAAACTTTTCCACTTTTGGAGCAATGACCATCTGGCAATACCCCTGATTAGGATGCAACGCAAAGTAATCGTCATGCATTGCTTCAGCAGGCCAAAAATGAGCGGCTGGCAGTATTTCTGTGCAAATTGCGTTTTCATACCGTCCAGCAGCGTCAACCGTGTGCACCATTGCCTTGGCGGCTTCTTGCTGGCCGGGCGATTGCCAGAAAATTGCAGACTGGTATTGCGGCCCGACATCGTTGCCCTGACGACCAGGTGTTGTTGGATCATGTGTATCAAAAAATACTTCTAATAAGGCCTCGTACGAAATGACAGCAGGATCAAATTTAATTTGGACGACCTCTATATGTCCGGTTTGACCTGAACAGACCTGCTCATAGCTTGGGTTGTCCAGACTGCCGCCGCAGTATCCGGATTGCACAGACTCAACGCCTGCAAGCGCACTGAAAACGGCTTCTGTGCACCAGAAGCATCCACCACCAAACACGGCAGTTTCATTTGTAGTTGTCATGATGTAAACCTTAAGAACCAAATGATTAAAGTAAAAGCGATGCGTCTGGCTGCGGTCATGCCTTTCAATATTCTAGGGCTTGAGCGAAAGGATCCACAACGCAATCTGGTGGGCCTGCTCATCACTGACCTGCGGCTGGGCAGGCATGGGTACAGCGCCCCAACGCCCCCGACCTCCCTGACGAATGGCGCCGGCAAGGTAATCAAGCGCGCCTTGAGTGTGCGCATGCCGCTCTGCTATTTGAATGAATGCGGGGCCGACCCGCTTGCTATCTAACTGATGACAGCCCAGGCAGGTTTTGGTTTTGATTAAATCAGACCCAACGGAGACAGATGCCTGCGGCTCAACAGCGGAGGTAACCTGAGAGAAGGCTGGAGCGTGTAACAGCGCGCACGCTCCAGCCAGCACAGACACAGCCAGCTGAACTGCACCTCTCGAGAGGTGAAAAACCTTACTCGTCAAAGGCATCCGTCACCGCTCCACGGCTCGCCGTGCTCGCCAGATGACCAAACTTGGCCAATACACCACGCGTGTAGCGAGGAGCCGGCTGCTTCCAGCTTTTACGGCGGATTTCAATTTCTGCGTCTGGAACATTCAGTTGCAACAACAGCTTATGCGCATCAATCGTGACAGAGTCGCCTTCCTGAATCAGACCAATCAAGCCTCCGACGTACGCCTCGGGCGATACATGCCCCACCACCATGCCCCAGGTTCCGCCCGAAAAGCGTCCATCGGTAATCAAACCGACCGTTTCACCCAGACCTTGCCCGACCAGTGCGGAAGTTGGTGCAAGCATTTCACGCATTCCCGGGCCACCTTTGGGTCCCTCGTAGCGAATCACCAGCACGTCTCCATGGGTAATTTCACGGGCCATGATGGCTTTCATTGCATCATCTTCAGAATCAAAGACACGTGCGGGCCCTGTCATCACAGGATTTTTCAAACCTGTAATTTTGGCAACAGCACCCTCTGGTGAAAGGTTGCCTTTCAGAATCGCTAGATGACCCTGCTTGTACATCGCCGTTTCCATTGTGCGGATGACTTGCTGATCGGGCGATGGCAGGTCGGGCACGTCCTTAAGCACTTCGGCAATCGTCTTGCCGGATATCGTCATGCAATCGCCATGAAGCAGGCCCGCATTCAGCAAGATTTTCATGACCTGCGGCACACCACCTGCGCGATGCAGATCCACCGTCAGAAACTGTCCAGACGGTTTGAGATCGCACAGGACTGGCACACGCTGACGGACGGTTTCGAAGTCATCAATCGTAAATGGCACTTCTGCAGCATGTGCGATGGCCAGAAAATGCAATACAGCATTGGTGGAGCCGCCAATTGCCATAATGACTGCGACTGCATTCTCAAGCGACTGGCGCGTAATGATGTCACGTGGTCGACGACCATTGCGAACAGCATCCACCAGCACACGTGCGGACTCAGCAGCATTGGCAATCGCTGCACCATCTTCGTTGGCAATCGTGCTTGAATATGGCAGAGCCATGCCCATGGCCTCAAAAGCTGAACTCATAGTGTTGGCGCTATACATACCACCACAGGATCCTGTGCCCGGAATCGCTTTTTGTTCGATCGCTTTGAAGTCTTCGTTGCTCATGCGTCCCATGGTGAATTCACCCACGGCCTCAAACACGGAAACAATATTCAGGTCCTTACCTTTATAGTGGCCAGGCTTGATCGTGCCACCGTAGACATAAATGCCTGGGACATTACAACGGGCGATACCGATCATGCCACCGGGCATATTTTTGTCACATCCTCCCACCACGACCACGCCATCCATCCACTGACCCTGGACGGCTGTCTCGATACAGTCAGCAATGACTTCACGCGACACGAGCGAATACTTCATACCTTCTGTGCCCATCGACATTCCGTCAGAGATGGTAGGCGTCCCGAAAATCTGGGGATTTGCCTTCGCTTCGCGAATGGCAACAACCGCCGCGTCTGCCAGCGGCTGCAGGCCGCTGTTACATGGAGTAATAGTTGAATGGCCGTTAGCCACGCCAATCATCGGATTTTCAAAATCAGACTCTTTGTAGCCCATGCCGTAATACATTGAACGGTTGGGTGCGCGGGTAATGCCTTCGGTAATATGCTTGGAACGATCGTTATTTGCCATGAATAAATACCCAGTAAGGATCCATAAGTTGAATATAGCGAAGCTTGAATTTCAAAGGTTATTATCGGACATCTTTTGAATAATGGCTTGTGATGCTTAAATTTCCAAGTTTTGACCCTGTTGCACTTCGTATTGGACCTCTTGCGGTTCATTGGTACGGCTTGATGTATCTCGTGGCCTTCGGCTCTGCCTGGCTGCTTGGGCGCTGGCGGATCGCGCATGGAAAAACAAAACTGACACTCAAAGACCTGGAAGACATCATTTTTTATGGTGTGCTTGGAGTCATTGCAGGCGGTCGACTGGGTTATGTGATTTTTTACAAGCCCATTTATTACGCTTCTCATCCCCTGGAGATCTTTTATCTCTGGGAGGGCGGCATGTCATTTCATGGCGGATTACTGGGTGTGCTGGCCATGATTACCTGGCTCGCGCGCAGTCGCGGCTACAAGTGGTTTGAAGTCAGCGACTTTGTCGCGCCTCTCATTCCGCTGGGACTCGCCGCAGGGCGCATGGGCAATTTCATTAATGGTGAGCTTTGGGGCCGTCCCAGCACCCTGCCCTGGGCGATGGTCTTTCCTCAGAGCGGCGATGGCATCGCACGCCATCCTTCGCAACTTTACCAGCTGGGTCTGGAAGGACTCATGCTCTTTGCCTTATTGTGGTGGTTTGCCAACAAACCACGGCCAACCGGCCAGGTGAGTGCATTATTTTTGATCGGATATGGTTTTTTCCGGTTTATCGCTGAGTTTGCTCGCGAACCCGACGACTTTCTTGGGTTGCTGACTGCAAATTTATCAATGGGCCAATGGCTGTCTTTGCCCATGATTGTCGCTGGCATATGGCTGTTCAAATGGTCAGGTCAAAAGAAGTAGTCCGGATCTCGCTGCAAGCTGAGAATTCCGACAGGGGTGAGCAAAAAAAAACGGGCCTGCATATGTATGCAGCCCGCCTGATAAATGCCCCGCTTGTGCCGTTTAGACCGGCATCTCGAACCGTAGGTTCAAGTTGGCTGCGATCTGCTGATTTTGGGCGCACCTGCTAGAGGCACGCACACCCACCGAGCGATCCCGCAACCTATGTATGCCATAAGCATTGGTTCTGAGAATATATGGCCATCACGAACACAGCAGGGACAAACTTTAAATTCAGTTCTGCGAACCTGACGGGAGAGCCGTATCAAGAATCGCATTGAGTGCGTCAATTTTACGCTTGAAGTCACCGACAGCCAACCCCCCTAACGGGCCATCTGGCGCACGTACGGATAAAAGTTCAACTGCAATCTGAATGGCAGCCATCACCGCGATCCGTTCGTTCCCGGAAACCTTGCCGGTTCCCTGAATGCGGCCGGCGAGCTGGCTGACATGTTGCACAGCGGCAGTCAACGCGGACTTTTCTTCGGCGGGACAGGACAAAGTATATTCGCGTCCCAAAATCGAAATATCGACGCGTTCCATTAAATTTGCTCCTGGGGTTGCGCACCGGGCAAGCGTTCGAGTACCGCATCAATACGCTCTTTGGCCTGGATGGTCGCTGCACGCAAGGCGGTCACCTCGCCATTGCGCGACTCGAGTTGTGCCTGAAGCGTTGTTTGCTCTTGCTTGAACAGATCCAGAGATCCTTGCAGCACCGCGTGCTTGGCTGAAGACTGCGTACGCAAGCCTTCAAGCTCAGATTCGTAAGATTGCACTTTGCTGTGCAAGGCCTTTGCCTGAGAACCTTCGCGATCAAGTTGCTGCACAAGCGCATCACGCTCGGCTACAACCTGTTTTAAGGTGGCCTGCAGGGCTTGACGGTCTGCATTCAGTTGCTGCGTATGCGCAACAAGCTTTGTCAAGCGTTCGGATAAGTGGTCGAGGTCTTCTAACATGTCGCTATCGTAAAGCAAAACCCCTATTCGTAACCAGCCTTTAGATTGAAAATTACACAGGCGGCTCAAAATGAACGCGGTCAGCCTCAAGGAATCGATGTCATCAGTTGAGACATTTAATCCTGAAGATCCCAATTATCAGATCCCTTCGGCCTCTTGCATTTCAATTGTGTTGTTTTTTTAGTCAGCTCGCGTTCAGAAAGCAACAAAATAGAGACGTGATTAACAATCATTTTGACTATGAAAGCCTCGTGTAAGGTCTATTCGTCAATTTTTATGCTGTTCTATAGGGAAAACCCCACTCTTTACGGGTTACTTCAGGGTTTGCTTTGGCCCCGGACTCCATTACCATGCACTCCTTGCTGACTCATTGATAAAAACACCCATCACAACGAGTCAGCAAAACAAAGGCGTCTTTTGGTGCCGAACGTTTCATTTTTATCAAATCAATTAGCAGCGCAGTCAAGGAGCTTCTTACCATGCAGCTTAGAAATAAACAGGATTTCTGGTCAGGGGTGATGTTCATCCTGCTCGGCCTGGGATTTGCCTGGAAGGCAACCAGCTATTCAATGGGTACAGCAGCCCGGATGGGACCTGGTTATTTCCCGCATTGGCTCGGGATTCTGATGGCGATTCTCGGAGTGGTCATTTTATTGACCTCGATCCGCAAGAAAGCTGAAGAAACGGAAATTGACCGCTTTGATTTCAAAATCCTGGCCATCATTATTTCCTCCATTGTGATCTTTGGTCTGGCACTTCGCCCATTAGGCCTGATCATCTCGCTGTTCCTGCTCGTCATGATCAGCAGCCAGGCCAGCCATGAGCACAGCTGGAAAGTCTCCTTTCTCAACTCGATGTTTCTGATCCTGTTGTGCTGGCTTTCTTTTGTTAAAGGTCTTGGGTTGGTATTCCCCATCTGGCCGTCATTTCTCGGTCTGAACTAAGGAGATTACTGACATGGAATTAATCAACAATTTGATCCTCGGTTTCGGAGTCGCATTTACTCCTGAAAACCTGTTTTATGCACTGATGGGCTGTCTGCTCGGTACTCTGGTTGGCGTGTTGCCCGGCCTGGGCCCTGTGCCAACCATCGCCATGCTTCTGCCAATTACCTATGTGTTGCCTCCGATCGCTGGCCTGATTATGTTGGCTGGTATTTATTACGGAGCACAGTACGGTGGCTCAACAACCGCAATTCTGGTGAACCTACCCGGCGAAACCTCTGCAGTCGTGACGTGCCTGGATGGTCATGCCATGGCAAAGAACGGTCGAGCGGGTGCCGCACTGGCAATTGCCGGCCTGGCATCGTTCTTCGCCGGTACGGTCGCAACACTGCTGCTGGCTGCTTTTGCACCACCACTGGCTGAGGTGGCCTTCAAGTTCGGCCCTGCAGAGTATTTCTCACTGATGGTGCTTGGCCTGGTTGGTGCAGTTGTACTGGCTTCAGGCTCGCTGATCAAGGCGATCTGCATGATCTTGCTGGGCTTGTTGCTCGGCATGGTTGGTACGGATGTGAACTCAGGTGTTGCACGTTTTGACTTCGGCATTCCTGAGCTGCAAGATGGTCTGGACTTCGCAATCGTGGCAATGGGCGTATTCGGTTTTGCCGAAATCATGACCAACCTTGAGCAAAAAGAAAACCGCGTTGAAATTTCTGACAAAGTGGGTTCGCTTTACCCCAACAAGCAGGAATTCAAAGAATCATGGCCAGCTGCAGTACGTGGCACGGCGATTGGTTCTTTGCTCGGAATTTTGCCTGGTGGCGGTGCGGTGCTTTCAGCCTTTGCTTCCTACACGGTTGAAAAGAAACTCTCCAAGCATCCAGAACGTTTCGGTAAAGGTCACCCAGCTGGTGTGGCGGGACCCGAAGCAGCGAACAACGCTGGCGCGCAGACTTCCTTTATCCCCTTGCTGACACTTGGTATTCCAGGTAACGCTGTGATGGCTCTGATGGTGGGTGCCATGACGATTCACAACATTCAGCCTGGTCCTCAGGTGATGACGAGTCATCCACAGTTGTTCTGGGGCCTGATCGCATCAATGTGGATCGGCAACCTGATGCTGGTGATTCTGAACCTGCCGCTGGTCGGAATCTGGGTCAAGCTGCTCAAAGTGCCTTATCGCATCCTGTTCCCAGCCATTCTGGTGTTTTGTACCATTGGTGTGTATTCGCTGAACTACAACACGTTTGACATCATGACGACGTCTTGTTTCGGCATCATTGGATACTTCTGGTCCAAGCTCAAGTGCGAAGGTGCACCCTTGCTGCTGGGTCTGGTGCTGGGTCCACTGATGGAAGAAAACTTCCGCCGTGCCCTGCTCCTGTCACGTGGTAACTACATGACATTCCTGGATCGCGGCCTGTCGGCATCGCTCCTGGCTGTGGCGCTGTTACTGGTCGTGATCGTTGCACTGCCTTCAATCAGTAAAAAACGTACCGAAGCCTTCGTCGAAGAGGATTGATCCATGGCGAGCATCAATGCCAGAACGTACGAAACAGGTACACCACGCAAGGTCGCCTTTCTGGGCCTTGGAGTGATGGGGTTGCCGATGGCAGGTCACCTGGCAACTGCAGGTCACCATGTCACGGTGTACAACCGTAATGCTCAAAAGGCCCAGGCGTGGGTGAGCGAATTTGGTGGACGCGCAGCGGCCACCCCTCGCGAAGCCGCACTGGGTGCCGACATCGTATTTTCTTGTGTCGGAAACGATGAGGATTTAAAAAGTATCGTGCTGGGCGCAGATGGTGCGTTTGCCGGGATGCATGCAGGTGCAACTTACGTCGACCACACAACGGCGTCAGCCTCGATTGCACGCGAACTGCATGCAATCGCCACACAGAAATCGCTGCGTTTTATTGACGCACCGGTCTCAGGTGGTCAGGCAGGCGCGGTCAACGGGATGCTGACTGTCATGTGTGGCGGCGATGCAAATGAATTCGCTGCTGTGAGCGACGTCATTGCGGCCATGGCACGTGCTGTGACGCTGGTCGGCCCCGTAGGTGCCGGTCAGCTTGCAAAAATGGTCAACCAGATTTGTATCGCGGGCCTGGTCCAGGGCTTGTCAGAAGGCATTGCCTTCGGTCAGGCAGCGGGTCTGGACATGAAACAAGTGCTGGACGTCATCAGCAAAGGTGCTGCGCAAAGCTGGCAAATGGAAAACCGCGGCGCAACAATGGTGGACGACAAGTTTGACTTTGGATTTGCGGTGGACTGGATGCGCAAGGATCTCAGTCTGGTGCTTGACGAAGCACGTCGCAACGGTGCTCGCGTACCTGTGACAGCGCTTGTCGACCAGTTTTACGCCGATGTGCAAAAAATGGGTGGTTCGCGCTGGGATACCTCCAGCCTGATCAAACGTTTAAAGTAAATCTTTAGATGTCGCATGACAAAAAGGCAGTGCTTCAACAGCACTGCCTTTTTTTATGTCGGTCCGGTTGATGCCAGGCTCTCTGAAAGCCGTCGCTGCAAACACGCTCAGGTTGTACGTGGCTCGCTGGATTCGATCTCACCGACCAATCCTGGTCCCTCGGTTCCGGCGTGTTCGATTGAGCCCTCGCCATGCACACTCTGACGTAAAAAACGGGTTTCGTGCGTGCGGCGAAAAATCAGAGGCGCTAACTCATTGAGCGCCAGCGTATAGACTTCGCGCTTAAAGTCGATGACGGCCTCAAGCGAAACCCAGTAAGGGCTCCACCGCCAGGCATCAAACTCAGGGTGAGCAGTCGCACGTAAACACACGTCTGCGTCGCGCCCAAGCATCTTCAGCAAAAACCAGATCTGTTTTTGCCCTTTGTAATGGCCGCGCGATTCCCGCCGGATAAACGTATCAGGCACGTCATAACGCAACCAGTCCCGCGTACGCCCTAATACCTGGACATGGTCGGGATGCAGTCCAACCTCTTCGTGGAGCTCGCGAAACATGGCCTGCGACGGACTTTCTCCGTGCATAATGCCACCCTGCGGGAACTGCCAGGCATGTTCCCGGATCCGTTTACCCCAAAAGACCTCGTTTTTTTGATTAACGAGGATAATCCCAACATTGGGACGATAGCCTTCGCGATCAAGCATGGCCAATCCCTGCGAATTCAATACAATTGCATTTGATTATACGTACCTGTCAGGCTTTTTGCCTTAATCACATTTAGCACCTATCCATGCGCGCATCAGCCTTTCATATCAGCACTCTCAAAGAAGCCCCGAACGAAGCAGAAATTGCCAGCCATCAGCTCATGCTGCGTGCCGGCATGATTCGTAAACTGGCCGGTGGGATCTACACCTATATGCCTCTGGGTCTGCGCGTCATTCGCAAGGTTGAAAAAATCATTCGCGAAGAAATGGATGCCGCAGGTGCTCTTGAACTCCTGATGCCTGTTGTGCAGCCTGCAGAACTCTGGATGGAGTCCGGCCGCTGGGAACAGTACGGGCCCGAGTTATTGCGCATGAAAGATCGTCACGGCAGGGATTTTGTACTGCAGCCCACTTCCGAAGAAGTCATCACTGATATTGCGCGAAGTGAAATTCAGAGCTGGCGCCAGCTGCCAGTCAACTTTTATCATATTCAAACGAAGTTTCGCGATGAGCGCAGGCCCCGATTCGGTGTCATGCGTGGCCGAGAGTTCACGATGAAAGATGCCTATTCGTTTGACCGCGATGTCGCCGGCGCACAGAAAAGTTATCAGGTGATGTTCGATGCCTACATGAAGATCTTTAACAGAATGGGACTGAATTTCCGTGCCGTGAACGCAGATACAGGGTCTATCGGCGGTTCGCAGAGCCATGAGTTCCAGGTCATTGCGGACATTGGCGAAGATCTGATCGTCTATGACCCTGCCTCGGATTACGCAGCGAATATTGAGCTGGCTGCGGCGCCCTGCCTGATTGCCCAGCGCGCCGCAGCAGGCTCCGCCTTAACGCTCACAGCTACGCCCGGGGCATCCAAGTGCGAGGCCGTTGCCCAACAGCTTGGCATTGCCCTGTCAGAGACAGTGAAATCAATTGTGCTGGCAACCGAGCCTGAGTCGGGTCCCGTGCAAGTATGGTTACTCCTTTTACGCGGCGACCATGAACTCAACGAAATCAAAGCCGGAAAAATTGCAGGCCTGGACAAGGGTTTTCGCTTTGCAACCGAAACTGAGATTGTTGAGCACTTTGGCTGCAAGCCTGGCTACCTGGGTCCGGTCAATACAAAATTACCCGTCAGCGTTATCGCCGACCTGACGGTCGCCAACATGCACGATTTTGTAGTGGGTGCCAACCAGCCAGATGCGCACCTGACGGGAGTGAACTGGGGTCGTGATCTGCCCGAGCCAGGGCTGACAGCAGATTTACGCAATGTCGTCGAGGGTGACGTGGCACCATCAGGCACAGGCACACTTGCGATTCAGCGTGGCATCGAAGTCGGTCATGTGTTTTATCTTGGCACCAAATATTCCGAATCTCTCAAAGCCACGTTTCTGGACGAGACAGGCAAGCCTGCCCTGATGGAAATGGGTTGCTACGGGATTGGCGTGACCCGCATCGTGGGCGCAGCCATTGAGCAGAACCATGACGCCCGCGGGATTCTCTGGCCACGCGCCATTGCGCCCTTTGAGGTAGTGATTTGCGCGGTAGGCTGGGGCAAGAGCGAATCAGTACGCGAAGCGGCGCAAAGCCTGTACGCAGACCTTAAGGCAAAAGGCGTGGATGTCATGCTTGATGACCGGGATCAGCGCCCCGGGATCATGTTTGCCGAATGGGAACTGATTGGGGTACCCGTGCGCATCACCATCGGCGAGCGCGGCCTGAAAGACGGCGTAATCGAGCAGCTTTCATACAAAGAAACCGAGGCTCGCCGTATTCCCGTTGAAGAAGGCGCGCAAAGTACGATTGATTTGCTGGCGACCCTTTAAGTGCAAACGTTCAACACATTCGCGCGTGCCTGAGCCATGCTGATCCAACCACCTGAATTCAAGCACAGTATGACGGTGCGCGTTTACTACGAAGACACGGATGCAGGTGGTGTCGTTTTTTACGCAAACTATTTAAAATTCATGGAACGCGGCCGGACAGAATGGCTGCGGGCCGCTGGTGTAAACCAGTCCGAAGTCGCAAAGTTGTTTCAACGTGTTTTTGTTGTGACTGCTTTAGACATTCGCTACAAAAAATCTGCCAAACTAGACGACTTGCTGGAAATACAAAGCGCAGTTACCCGATTTGGGCGTGCTTCGTTACACTTTGCACAGACTGTTTTACGATCCGGGGAACTCCTGGTCGAAAGCAATATCCAAATCGGATGCGTGGATACCGTTAAGATGCGTCCTGCGCCGATTCCGGAATCGGTACGAAACAAATTTGCAGTCACCACTCAGGAATAAGAGATGCCAACTACCTCTGACATGTCAATGCTTACACTGGTCATGCACGCCAGCGTACCCGTGCAGCTGATCATGCTCTTGCTTGTCGCCATATCCGTCATGTCCTGGACGTTTATTTTTTCTAAACGTGCCACCATTAAAAAATCACTGACACAGACACGTCGATTTGAAGATGACTTCTGGTCGGGTGGCGACCTCGCAGTTCTGCATCAGTCCATTTCTACTCGTCGGGCCGAACAAGGTGCCCTGGCGCGTATTTTTGATTCTGGAATGACAGAATTCCTGAAAGCTAGACGCGCCTCCAACAATCCAGCCGATGTCAGCTCCACACTTGACGGTGCACGCCGTGCCATGCGCGCAGCCTATCAGCGCGAAATGGACGAGCTGGAGTCACATCTGAACTTTCTCGCCTCGGCAGGTTCTGTGAGCCCCTACATTGGGTTGCTTGGAACCGTCTGGGGCATCATGCATGCCTTCGTCGGTCTGGCCAACGTTCAGCAAGCCACCCTGGCCTCTGTGGCGCCAGGCATTGCCGAAGCGCTGATTGCCACGGCTATTGGTCTGTTTGCGGCGATTCCTGCTGTGGTGGCTTACAACCGCTATACACACGACATCGATCGTCTGTCGATCCGTTTTGAAACGTTCGTTGACGAATTCCTGAATATTCTGCAACGGCAGGTTCGCTAATGTCTTCAGTTCGATCGAGCTCAGGCCGTGGAGGCCGAAAACTCAAGAACGAGATCAATGTCGTGCCTTATATCGACGTGATGCTTGTTTTGCTGGTGATCTTTATGGTCACGGCCCCCCTGATCACACCGGGTGTGATTGAATTGCCATCCGTCGGGCAGGCAGCAAACGTCCCCGCCACACCAATCGAAATCCAGATTGCCGAAGACGGCAAGGTTTCCTGGCGTAAACGCGAGCCAGGTTCAAACTATCTTTCCGTAGAGCGCAGTGCGCTGGTTCAAACCATTTTGTCGGAGCTCAAACCCGATCAGCCCGTCGTCATTGCCGCTGATGGTAAGGTAGCCTACGAAGCCGTGATGAAAGTCATGGATGATCTCAGAAATGGAGGCGTGACCAAATTAGGATTGCTGGTCGATCAGAAAGGAAGTCAGCCTGCTACAAAATCCCAAAACAAGCCAGCTAAACGTTAAAGGTTTATTCGGCGTGCTCATTTCAGGCGCCGTGCATCACACGCATGAGTCAACACCCAGAAGAACGTCGACGCGGTCCAACCTTACCTCCCAAACAGTCGCTCAATGCACGAGCGTTGCTGATGGCATTGGCTGCGCACGGCTTGTTGGTACTTGCACTGGTTTTGAATCTGGACTGGAAAACTGAATCAGAAAGTCCGATGCAGATTGAGCTTTGGGCCAACGGGAATAGTCCTGCCAACCCACCACCACAGGCAAGCAAGCCTGAGGTGGCTCCGGCACCCAAGCCAGAACCAGAACCAGAGCCGGTGACTCCGCCTCCGCCACCACCTCCACCGCCGCCTACTCCTGTTGCAGCAGCTGAAATGCCCAAAGCAGAAGTTGACCCCGAAATTGCACTCCAGGACGAACGCAAGAAGCGTCTGGAAAAAGAACGTATTGAAAAAGTAGCCGCCGAGAAAAAAGCCCAGGAAGAAGCACGCAAGGAAAAAGATCGTCTCAAACGTGAACGCGAAGTTGCTGAAAAGAAAGAGCAAGAGCGCATCGATCAGGTACGCAAAGAAACCGAGCGCGTAGAGAAAGAAAAGAAAATCAAAGAAGATGCAGTGAAGAAAGCCGTTGCTGAAAAGAAGGAAAAAGAAGAAAAAGAGAAGAAAGAGAAAGAAGAAACGGCCAAGAAAGTGGCTGAAGACAAGAAAGCCAAGGAAACTGCTGCGAAAAAAGCAGCAGCTGATCAAGCACTTAAAGATGCCTTTAGAAATGACGCAATGGGTGCAGCAGGAATTCCGGGAGGTACTGCGGACCGGAACCAAGCCGGCGGCGGGCGCGATTCAGGGTATGCTGGCAAGGTGCGCTCATGCATTCAGCCTCAGGTTTCCTTTCCTACCCCGTCGCGTAGTGGCTCAGCTAATCCGACCGTTGTGTATGTTGTACGGTTAAAATCAGACGGAACGGTGTCCGGGTTGAATCTGAAAAGATCGTCCGGCAACGCAAATTTTGATCGTGCAGTCGAAACCGGGATCAGCCGCTGTAACCCTTTCCCCAAACCTAGTGCCGGCGGCTATCCAGCTGATGGTATTGAAGTGAATTACCAGATGTACGATTGACAGGAGAATGCAACACATGAAATTGACCCACCCCTTTAATCGCACGATACAAACAGTGTTTGGCACCAAAATGGTGAATTTTTGCCTAATGGCAGCCCTATTCCTGTTCGGCATTTTTGTTGCTCCTTCGGCGTCACAAGCCCAGCTGCGAGTCGATATTTCAGGCATCAGCGCTCAGCAATACCCTGTGGCCATTGCAGATTTCAGTGGCGAACCGGCTGGCAAGCAGATTGCCGAAGTGATCCGTGCAGATCTGACCCGCTCGGGTCAGTTTCGATTAATTAACGCAACGGGTGCTGCCCTGACCGTTGACACACCCGTTGCCTACGATGAATGGCGCAGTAAAGGCGCTGATTTCATTGCCTACGGTACTGTGACGCGTGGTTCGGATGGTCGCTTTGAAGTCAAATACAGACTCGGTGACACCTCCAAAAAAGGACAGCTTGATGGTGTCGCATTTTCAGGTACCGAAAAAGAATTGCGCCGGATTGCCCACCAGATTGCAGACAGAATTTACGAAAAGATCACTGGCATCAAGGGTGTATTTGCCACACGCATTGCTTATGTTCTCAAGCAAGGTTCGACTTACGAACTCCAGATTGCCGATGCGGATGGCCAAAACCCTCAGGTAGCCTTGCGTTCACGTGAGCCAATTATTTCCCCTGCATGGTCACCAGATGGCTCACGTCTTGCCTACGTCAGCTTTGAATCAGGTAAACCTGTCGTCTACGTCCACCAGCTGGCAACGAGCAAACGCTCACCGGTTGCCAATTACAAAGGCAACAACTCGGCACCTGCCTGGTCGCCTGACGGTAATAACCTGGCAGTGGTACTGACCCGTGATGGTCTTTCACAGATTTATATCGTGAACGCATCAGATGGCGGCGGTCTGCGCAGGGTCACACGCTCACCACTGATTGATACCGAACCGACGTTTAGCCCTGATGGCCGCTCTATTTTCTTTACCAGCGACCGTAGCGGCAGCCCTCAGGTTTATCAGGTTGGGCTGGATGGTGGCGAGCCAAAACGCGTCACTTTCAACGGCGGTTACAATATCTCACCAAGAATTTCTCCAGATGGCAAAACTTTGCTTACTGTTACGCGTCGTGACGGAACATACCGGATCGCTTCGCTGAACTTGTCAACCGGCTCAGAAACCCTCCTCACAGAGGGAAGAGATGACCAATCGCCAAGTTTTGCGCCTAACGGAATGCAAGTGCTGTATGCCGCAGTTCAGGGGGGTCGAAGTGTATTGGCGGGGGTGTCCAGTGATGGACGTGTGCGCCAGACGCTTTCGGTCCTGAACGGTGAAATACGCGAGCCCACCTGGGGCCCCTTTTCTCAATAATTATTTGAATCTCCCCACAAAGGAAATATCATGACTTCGCGCATAGTAAAAGCACTCTCAATCGCAGCATTGGCTGCAACACTGGCTGCATGTAGCTCAGTGAACCTCGACGACAAAGCTGGCGCAAATGGCGCCGGTGCTGATGGCTCAGGCGTTATGGATCCATTTAATCCAAATAGCATCCTGGCTAAACAGCGTTCAGTCTATTTTGACTACAACAGCTACACCGTCAGCGACCAATATCGCAACCTGGTCGAAACACACGGCAAATATCTGGTCAGTGCTCCCCAGCAGCGTGTTGTGATTGAAGGCAACACCGATGCACGTGGCGGTTCGGAATACAACCTGGCACTCGGCCAACGCCGCGCTGAGGCTGTTCGCCGTATGCTGACACTGATCGGCGTATCGGATACACAAGTTGAAACCATCAGCTTTGGTAAAGAAAAGCCCAAAGCGTTGGGTGATACAGATGCAGATTATGCTGAAAACCGTCGTGCGGATTTCAACTATAAGCGTTAAGCTTCAGGTCTTAGCTTGATCTTCGTGGGGCGGCTAATTTGCCGCCCCACTGCTTTAAAGAGGACTTCTTATGTACAAATATTCAATGAGTTTTCCCAAGAACGGATTACGTTCATTTGTCGCAGTGTGTATGCTTGCCGGCTCGATGGTTGTGAGCACTGCTGCAAATGCTTTTGCGGATGATGATGCCCGCAAAGCCATCGTCGAATTGCGCCAGCAAATCAAAACCATGCAAGAAGCCAATCAACGCGCAAGGATTCAACTCGCTGATCAAATTGAGGCGCTTGAGCACGAGGTGATGCGTTTACGCGGTGATATGGAACAGCTTGGTAGGCCAGGTGGTGCCAATGGTGGCGCGCGTGCCCCAGATGCTAAATCAGAAGATCCAAGGGAGCAGGCAGCCTTTGACCAGTCGATGGAGTCCTTTCGCAAGGGACAATACAAAGAAACCATCGATACCCTCATGGCATTCATGACGCTTTACCCTGACAGCAAACTCGCTCCGACAGCCTTGTTTTATCTCGGAAGCAGTCGTTATGCACAAAAAGACTTTAAGGGTGCGATGACGCAATTACAGGGAATGGTTCAAAAATACCCGGATCAGGCTCGTGCGCCCGATGCATTGCTCGTGATTGCAGGTTGCCAGATTGAGTTGAACAACCGGCCTGGTGCAAAAGCCACGCTACAACGCATTGTCAAAGATTACAAGGGCACACCCGCTGCTGATACAGCAACAAAGCGGTTGCAACTCCTGCAATAAATCAACTTCAACTACTGATACAAAACGGCCCGAACTCAACGTATCTGGGCCGTTTTATATTGGATCGCACCAGATCGTGCCGGCGCCAGATCATCATAACTATCCTCGCGCCAGCAACAGGATGCCAACGCCCATCACAATCAACACTGTGCCGATCATTTCCTGTCTTGTGCCTTTGGTGAGGAAAATTCTCCAGGACAGTAGTTGAGCAAAGAGCACTTCCACCAGTCCTAAGGTCCGCACATTGGCTGCCGCGGTCAGGGCAAATCCGAGAAACCAGCCTTCAGAGGCGGATGCGCCAAGCAAACCTCCCCAGATTGAAATGCGCCAGGCGCGCAAGCAACGGATCATCGCTTCTCGCTGAAAGATCATCATCCAGACGGCAAGCAACAAGGTTTGCAATCCAAGACCACAAGCTAGCGTCCAGGAGGAGTGCACAAAGAAATGTCCATCTCCAAGCGCAAGGATCGCCCCGCGAAACGTCACTGCCGCAATTGCAAAACAGGCTCCCGCCAACACACCCATCGCAACAGGTTGCCAGGCAGGACCGGTACTTTGTGATACCGCTGCGGGTTTGCGCGCCATGATTGTCACCCCCACGGTGGCAACCAGGATTGCAAACATTGCCAACCAGGAAACCTGATCACCCAGTACAACAAGTCCAAACACAGCGACCTGCACCGGCTCAGTTTTAGTCCACGCAGTCACCACCACAAAAGCACGCTGGCGCATCGCGGCTAGCATCAGAGCCGTCGCAGCAATCTGCGTCAGGGCACCGGCAGCAGTGAACCAGAAAAAGCTCATATTCATCTGCGGCAAGCCTGAACCAGTGACAAGCATGGCAAGACCTGCAAACAGGACCGCAAACGGAAACCCATAGAGAAAACGTACTTGCGTCGCCCCGAGCGTGCCGAGCTTTTCAGTCAGACTGCGTTGAATGGCATTGCGTCCAGCTTGTGCCGCAGCAGCAAAAATAGCAGCAGGTATCCACAACCAGGTCCAGTCGGTCACAACAGATTCTCCGAATGCGCTGCATGCTGTTGTAAGAGTTTGACCACCGAGGGCTCAAGCACAATTCCACTTTCTTTTTGTTTAGTCATTTTCTTTAATTCAATTTCACCAGGAACAATCACGGGATGTGCCGGGTCCGCGGCGGGACTCTCATGCAGAATATTGGCGAAATCCATCATCCGCTCTGTCAACCATTGAGGCGAACCCAACATACGTGTATCAATCAAAATAAAAAAATGACCCAGATTCTGTGGCTCATCAGGCGCATCGACCCACGACTTCACATGTGTAAGATAGGCTGCATTGGACAACAATCCTGCGAACATATCGACCAGCAATGCCAGCCCGTACCCCTTGTGCCCGCCTATCGGCAATAAAAACCCGTCCAGGGCCTCCCCGGGGTCCGTGGTGGGGCGTCCGGCCCGATCGGTCGCCCAGGTATCAGGAATGTTTTCGCCACGCTTGAAGGCGTTACGAACCTTGGCACGCGCGACCACGCTCATGGCCATATCCAGCAGAAAGGGGTCTCCTCCCGGATTGGGAACACCAAATCCCAAAGGACTATTACCCAGCCTGGCATCACTGCCTCCCCATGGCGCAATCGTAGTCGTCGCGTTGCTGCCAATGATGCTGGCAAAACCTTGTTCGGCGGCGAACAAACAATAGGGTGAAATGGGACCAAAATGATTGCTGCCTCGCGCAAATGCCATACCGATCCCACACTGCCTGGCAGCCTCCATCGCTGCTTGTAAAGTGCGCATACCCACGAGTGGACCAACCCCATTGTCACCGTCTACCAAGCGCAATGCTGCAGCGGGTGACTGAACCGTAATGGTGGGTGTCGCATTGATGCCTGCGATTTGCAGGCGTTCGCCATAGGACTCAATGCGTGACAAACCATGTGTGCTCAGACCAAACAAATCTGCCTGGACCAGAACCTTGACCACGTCCGAGGCGTCAGCGTGCGGTAGCCCCAGGCCTTTGAAGGCCCGAATGGCTAGCGCAGTCAGCGCGTCCTCTCGCCAGACAGTCTGGACAATTTTGTCTTGAGTCATGTCTATTTACTTTTTAATTAGATTTAACCGCAGCATACCCTCGTGCGAGCGAATCGTCAGCCTCGTGGCACATAAAAAAATCCCAGGATATTCATCCTGGGATTTTTTAACTTGCGATGGCGCCAGAACCAAAGCTCTGGCGTTGCGTTGCAGGAGCTTAGAAGCCCATGCCACCCATTCCACCCATACCGCCCATATCACCACCTGGCATACCACCGCCAGCTGGCTTGTCTTCAGCAAGTTCGCAAACAGCTGCTTCTGTTGTCAGCAACAAGCTGGCAACTGATGCTGCATTTTGCAGTGCTGTGCGGGTCACTTTTGTAGGATCCAGCACGCCTTGCTCGACCAGATCACCGTACTCGCCGGTGGAGGCGTTAAAGCCGTAGTTGCCTGTACCGTTTGCAACGTTGTTGACTACAACACTTGGCTCGTCGCCAGCGTTTGCAACGATGCAACGCAGTGGCTCTTCGATCGCGCGCAGAACCAGTTTGATGCCTGCGTCCTGATCAGGATTGTCACCCTTGATCAAAGCCACTGCAGCGCGTGTGCGAATCAGAGCTACGCCACCGCCAGGAACAATGCCTTCTTCCACAGCTGCGCGGGTTGCGTGCAGTGCGTCTTCGACACGAGCTTTCTTTTCTTTCATTTCGACTTCAGTTGCAGCACCCACGCGAATCACGGCAACGCCGCCGGCCAGTTTGGCCACGCGCTCTTGCAGTTTTTCACGATCGTAGTCAGAGGTGGCTTCTTCGATCTGGACACGAATCTGTTTGACACGTGCTTCGATCGATTTGGCATCGCCATGACCGTCGATGATGATGGTGTTTTCTTTGCCGACTTCGATACGCTTGGCCTGACCGAGTTCTGCCAGTGTTGCTTTTTCAAGCGACATACCGGTTTCTTCGGAGATGACAGTACCACCGGTAAGGATGGCGATGTCTTCGAGCATCGCTTTGCGACGATCACCAAAACCAGGCGCTTTAACAGCGGTCGTTTTGAGAATGCCACGAATGTTGTTGACGACCAGCGTGGCCAGAGCCTCGCCTTCGACGTCTTCAGCCACGATCAGCAATGGGCGGCTTGACTTGGCGACTTGCTCAAGAATAGGCAGCAGGTCACGAATGTTGCTGACTTTCTTGTCGTAAATCAGGACATACGGATCTTCCAATGCTGAAACTTGCTTTTCAGGATTGTTGATGAAGTATGGTGACAGGTAGCCACGGTCAAACTGCATGCCTTCCACGACGTCGAGTTCGTTGTCGAGTGACTTGCCGTCTTCGACAGTAATGACGCCTTCTTTGCCGACTTTGTCCATTGCGTCAGCAATGATCTGGCCGATCGAGAAATCGCTGTTTGCCGAGATCGAACCGACCTGAGCGATTTCTTTGGTTGTCGTGCATGGCTTGGACAGCTTTTTGAGCTCTTCCACTGCGCAGGCAACCGCTTTGTCGATACCACGCTTCAAGTCCATTGGATTGATGCCGGCAGCCACATACTTGAGGCCTTCAACAACGATCGACTGAGCCAGCACAGTAGCTGTAGTGGTGCCGTCACCAGCATTGTCAGAAGTCTTGGAAGCAACTTCCTTGACCAGCTGAGCGCCGATGTTTTCGAATTTGTCTTTGAGTTCGATTTCTTTCGCAACCGACACGCCGTCTTTTGTGACGGTTGGGGCACCGAAAGAGCGCTCGAGCACAACGTTACGGCCCTTAGGACCGAGTGTGGTTTTTACAGCGTTGGCGAGGATGTTCACGCCACGGACGATGCGCACGCGGGCGTCATCACCGAATAAAACTTGCTTGGCAGCCATTTATATTCCTTCTCGTAATCAGTGAATTACAGGATGACAGCGAGAATTTCTTCTTCGCGGATGACGAGAACTTCGTCACCATCAACTTTGACGGTCTGGCCGGCATATTTGCCGAACAGGATTTTGTCGCCAATCTTGACATCCATAGGCAGAACTTTGCCATCTTCAGTTTGTTTGCCGGGACCAACAGCTAGCACTTCACCTTGATCGGGCTTTTCAGCGGCGCTTTCAGGGATGACGATGCCCGAGGCAGTAGTGCGCTCGTTGTCCAGGCGTTTGACGATCACGCGATCGTGCAGGGGACGCAGGGCCATGTAGAACTCCTGTTACATAAATATGGGGGTTAAGAAAAACGCAGCGTGTAGTGATCAATACAAATTGTTAGCACTCACCGCCGTCGAGTGCTAATTATAGGGGTAGTTTGTGACATTTCAAGTGGGAGGGAGGAAATTGTCGCTATTTGTCGAACGTCATCCAATATGGAATTGGAGAAAAACCGTAAATCTTGCTGCGTCAACGCTTAGCGCTTGATTTTAGGCACGGAGGTGCTATTTCCGCAGACAATACTTTCTGTAAATGCTGGATCAAACCAGGCATTGAAGTCTGAATTGGACTTAACCAAGCAAGGGAGAAATCTAGTGCCAGCCCTGAACAATGCACGGCTCACCACTCTAGCAATAGCTTGATTAAATGAAATTGATTCAAAGCCGCCTCACATAAAACATTTCTTTTTATGAAAATTCCACTTTAGATGACGTGCCAGTTCCATATTGATTGAGAAAACTCTATCTTGAACGACCGATTTTTTCAGAAACGATTACCGTTGGAAACGACCTTTTGAACTGACGAAACCTGTAGCGCGTGGTTTCGGGGAGCAGCTCAGCAATACTTTAGTTGTCATAAGAAATAATAATTTATATAAGCTATATGGGTTATAAAATAATAATAAATGTTTCAATATAGGGGTGCGATTTGCTTTCCAAGTACCGCTACCGCTGGTTATTAAATAAATTAAGGTATCAATCTCAGGATTTGGAAGAATGTAACCCTGATCTAATCATGGAGTACGCCAAAGCGACTGGA